>NZ_RAPV01000001.1:2427993-2731492 GCF_003610295.1 Paraburkholderia sp. BL23I1N1 | reverse complement strand
CAGCCGCTAACGTCAGCGAGACAGCCAGGGGGGCTGCGTGAGCGCCGGGTTGCCGCGATCGTATCTGTTCGTGCCGGGCAACCGGCACGAGCGGTTCGACAAGGCGCGCGCCGCGGGTGCCGATGCAGTGATTCTCGACCTCGAAGACGCTGTGCCCCCGAGGACAAACCCGCTGCGCGCACGGCGGTGGTTCGCGTGCTCGACGCGTTGACCGTGGCTGGTGCGTCCGGTGAGGCGCGATGCGTGATGGTACGTATCAACGCCTTCGATACACCGTGGTTCGCCGACGACGTGGCCGCGCTCGCCGGTCACGCCGGCGTTGCCGGTATCGTGTTGCCGAAAGCCGAAATGCGGACGCAGATAGAAGCGGTGCTCGCGCACGCACATGGCGGCTTAACCGTGCTGCCGATCATCGAAACCGCGCGTGGCATCGCGAATGTGAGCGAGCTATGCGGCTCGCCGCACGTCACCCGCATGGTATTCGGCACGCTGGATTTTCAGATGGACCTCGGGATCGAAGGCGATGACGAAGTGCTGAACGCATTCCGCTCACAGATCGTGCTGGCGTCAAGGCTCGCGAATCTTGCGGCACCGGTCGATGGCGTGAGCACTGCACTTGACGACGCCGCCGTCATCGAAGCTGACGCACGACGCGGACGCCGCTTCGGCTTCGGTGGCAAGCTGTGCATTCATCCAAAGCAGATCGACCCGGTGCATTGCGCGTACGCGTGGAGCAATGCGGAGCAAACGTGGGCGCGGCGTGTGCTGGAAGCGATCGAATTGAGCGGGGGTGCGGCAGTCCAACTCGATGGAAAAATGGTGGATTTGCCAGTAATTCGTAAAGCAAGGCAGATCATGGGTGCCACGTGAGATAGGGCACTTGGCTCGTTGCCCACGTGTGTCGATAGCGAGGCCGCGACCCGCTCGTGGCGGTTCGCGGCTCCATTCACAACAATGTTTGCAACTGGCCGTGGGTTTCCATCGAAGCCTTCATGCTGAAATGCCGGTGGTTGCCCTTCTTGGTCTGATGCATCTTGGCGTCGCGCTCTCCGTCATGGTTCTTCGTCGAAATCGGCGCAGCAATCAGCGTAGCATCGAGCACCGTGTCTTCCTTGAGCAGGTAGCCGTTGGCACCGACTTGCGCATTCTCTGTCTTCAGAAATTGGTCGGCATTGGGGACATTCATGGCGAGGTCGGGGAACCAAATTTTCCGCGCGCAGGGGTCCGCAGAATCGCGGTGGCCGTGGACGGGGTGTCGACAATTTTTTCCGATGCGTCGACGATTGGAATGCAAGCGCGAGACGGACGCTGCTTCGGTGTCGCCGGCAAGCGATTTATCGAACCGCAGCTAAAGACGCGGTGCATCGCGCTGCTGTGTGAGTCGGCGCCGAACGAAACGGGTTCTCAGCGTTGACATGTCGGTTCGATTTGGAACGTCTTCATCAGGCGCCCCATATCGTGTAGTCGGCACGCGGCAGCACGTACGAAAGGCTGCCACGAAAAAAAGTTCGTGCAACGCCAGACGTCTTCCTATGGAAGAATAAAATGCTGAGCAGCCTTACTGCTGCTCGGCCTGGACCAGGCGCTCCAGCATCCGCCTCGCCGCACGCGGAGCCCGATCAAAAACAGCCAGATCGATCATCTTGACGCCCTCGCCATCGCCGTGCCAGTTGCGCTGCTGGTCTTCCATCAGCACCTTATCCTCCAGAATCGGCCTTTGAAACTCCTCAGCAATGGTTTCGGTCAAGGATGCGTTGTCGAGTGGAAAGTCGCGATTCATGGCGGAGAATTTCAGGTGCGTTGTATCGGTTTCTGGCGTGCAAGGACCGACCACTCGCAAATGCCGAACCTGCGCAGGATCGGTGTTGCCGACGGGCTCAAAGGTCATCTGAAGCCTCAGGGGTTATCGGTGAAACAGGCGTATGCGATACATGAGAGGTACAACGAAAAAGTTGCCAGCAGACGTGGTTGTGCAGGAGGAGGCAGGCCAGCGCGGGGAAGGGATCACGCGGATATCGAAGAAGCGTGCACGCTCGCCCACAGAAAAAGCAGCGGTGCGCCAGGCGCTGATCGAGGCCGGCCGACGCGTTTTTGCGACGCGGGACTACGCCAAGGTGTCGTTGCGAGGCATTGCCGCTGATGCTGGTTACGCCCCAACTATCGTCTATCACTACTTCGCCGACCGGCAAGCGCTGTTTGTCGCTAGCAGGGAAACGGATCTGGCGGACGCAATCGCCGAGATTGCCGCGGTGGCACAGCGCGGGACGGACCCTGCCGCGCGCCTTCGCAAATTGTTAGTCACCATGCTGCGTCATTGGCGCGCGCACTTCGAGCAATACGAGATCCTGCTCTCTGGTTCGCCCCGAACCGGCGAGATGTCGAAGTCTGGCGATGGCGCCCCATTTGGACAATCCGAAGTGGCCATTCGTGCGTACGAGCAGTATCGAGCCGCTGTCCGTGATTTCTTCGATACGCTGCCGTGCTACCCGATGCCGCTAAAGTTAGCCACCGACAGCTTTGTTGTGGCGATTCACGGCGCGGTAGCCGTTCCGATGCACCTGGAGACCAGGAAATGGTCGTCCGGGGAGAAACTGGCAATCACGATTGCCGATACGTTCATCGCGGCGTGGACCGCAGCCGCGAATCAGCCGTCGGAATAGGCACATCGCCATCCCCGGCGGAGAGGGGGCTGTTACGTTGTTGGCAGCGAAGCGGGCGCAGCCCGTTCCGCATCAACGCGACGACTTGAGCAATGCTGCTTTCTCGCCGCAATCGTTCCTGTTCGTGCCGGTTATCCCGCCCATCGAAAGCGCAATCGGGGACGACCGGCGACCAGCTCAGACTGTGCCGGTCCGGTGCAACTCCTGAATGCGGTCCTCGGCGTACCCAAGCTCCTGCAAAATCATGTCGGTGTGTTGGCCAAGCGCGGGTACCGGGTCCATGCGGGGGCCGTCTTCCTGCGTGAGGCCGGGGGGATACAGGGCGGGGATTTCACCGGCCGGCGTAGCGACCCGGGTCCAGCGTTTTCTCGCGACGAGTTGCTCGTGCGCCCAGACCGCCTGCATGTCGTTCATATGGGCGTTTGCAATCCTGGCCTCCTCGAGACGTTCAATGACCTGTCGCGCTGTCAGGCTGGTGAACGCTTCCTTGATGAGATGGCCGAGTTCGGCGCGGTTCGCGACGCGGCGGCTGTTTGAGCAGAAACGGGCGTCGACCGCGAGGCCCGGCTTCTGGATCACCGTTTCGCAGAAGCTCTTCCATTCCCGTTCGTTCTGGAGGCCGAGCATCACCGTTTTGCCGTCGCCGGCCTTGAACGAACCGTACGGATAAATCGTCGCATGCGAGGCGCCAGTGCGTTCGGGAGGCGTCTGGCCGTCCATCGTGTAGTACAACGGGTAGCTCATCCACTCGACCATGCTTTCCAGCATCGATACATCAATGCGCCGGCTGCGCCCGGTCTTCCCGCGTTCGATGAGCGCCGCAAGAATGTTGGTGTACGCATGCATGCCTGCCGCGATGTCGGCGATTGAACAGCCCGCCTTCGCTGGCTCACCTTCTGAGCCAGTGATGCTGAGAAAGCCCGACTCACTCTGAATAAGCAGGTCGTAGGCCTTCTTGTCGCGGTAGGGGCCGTCGAGCCCATAGCCGGAGATGTCGCAGACAATCAGTTTCGGGTAGCGTGCCTGCAGGGCCTTGTAGTCGAGCCCGAGGCGCTGCGTGGCGCCAGGCGCGAGATTCTGCACGAACACATCGGCGTTGGCCAGCAGGCCATGGACGACTTCCATGGCTTCCGGTCGCTTGACGTCCAGGGTGATGCTTTCCTTCGAGCGGTTTGTCCACACGAAGTGCGACGCGAGCCCGTGGACGCGCTCGTCGTAGTTACGTGCGAAGTCGCCGGTGCCGGGGCGTTCGACCTTGATGACGCGGGCTCCGAGGTCTGCGAGTTGGCGTGTACAGAACGGCGCCGCAATCGCGTGCTCGAACGTGATGACCTTGATTCCTTCGAGAGGGCGCATGGTCGGAGACTCCTTGTTAAAACGGGCGGGGCAGACCGAGGATGTGCTCGGCGACATAGGAGAGAATCAGATTTGTCAAGATCGGCGCAACCTGATAGAGCCGCATCTCGCGGAACTTGCGTTCGACGTCGTACTCAGATGCGAAGCCAAAGCCGCCATGGAACTGCAGACAGGCGTTCGCGACTTCCCACGATGCGTCAGCGGCGAGCAGCTTCGCCATGTCCGTCCGTGCGCCACACGGCTCGTGTGCATGGAAGCGCGCAGCCTCAAAACGCATCAGGCTTGCCGCTCCGACATTGATGACCGAGCGCGCGATCGGGAACTGGACACCCTGATTTTGTCCAATCGGATGTCCGAACACGACACGATCCTGTACGTAAGGTGATCCGGCCGTCCGCGGCCATGCGCCGCGGCAGCCTGAGATCGGGGAGGAACCCGCCTTTCTGCGGATGCCCCTTGCTTCCCAGTTTCGCTTGCGGTGAGGGTGCCCAAAAATAGAGCCAATGCCAGATGGGAGGCATCGGGTCGCCGCTACGGGAAACGTCACGACAGTCGAGTGTGGCGCTGAGCATGGCAGCCGGCGCAGGGGAAATGATGACAGTGACCGTCTGAACCGGCTGCGAATCGGGGGCCGGCAGAGGAGTATTCATTGGGGGCGTCTCTACCGAGGGGCAGCATTTTCGAATTGGAATGAGACGACTCTATGTGAATAGTCCGTACTCTGGAAATATCGATTGAATCTGCGGGGCATAGGCGTATCCTATGGCTCTTCGCTTTCTGCAGCCTTCGATCATGGACATACGCCAGCTCCGTTACTTCGTGAACATCGTCGATTACGGGAGCCTCGGCAAGGCCGCGGAAAAGCTGTACGTCGCGCAGCCGTCACTCAGTCAGCAGATCGCGAAGCTGGAGGACGACGTTGGTGTGCCACTGCTCATCCGCAGTTCGCAGGGTGTGAGGCCGACCGCCGCGGGGCAGGCCATGTATCGGCATGCGCGTCTCGTGCTGCATCAGATGGAGCAACTGCGGCAGGAGGTTCGGGAAGGTGTCGGGGCGGAATCGGGAACGGTTGCTATTGGGCTTCCCACCACGATGGCGTCAATCCTGGCGATGCCGGTATTTGAGCGTGTCAGGCAGCGTTACCCGGGCATCCGGTTGCAGTTTTTTGAAAGCATGAGCGGCTACCTGAACGAGTTGCTCGCCAATGGCCGCCTCGATCTTGCGATACTGTTCCGTGATACGAACACCCCGGGCATCAGTGCCCTGCCAGTGCTCGACGAGGAGCTGTATTTGATGGGCGAGCCCGGTGGTGCGGTGACGGGACGCTTGCGCACCTGCGCGCTGTCGGAATTGGCCGACGTACCACTTGTGGCGCCTGGCGTGTCGAACGGATTGCGACTTCTGATCGAACGCACCTTCGCTCGCGAGCAGGTGCCGCTGAACATCATCGCGGACGTGGATTCGCTCCCTATGTTGCTGTCGATTGCGCAGTCCGGGGCGGCCTCCACAATTCTGCCTGCTTCGGCGCTTGCGCTGCGTGGGCCGGCAGATCGGCCCAGGAGGCGTCGCCTGGTCGACCCGCTTATCCGTCGGCCGGCCAGCCTCTGCTGGCCAAATGCGCTTTCTGTCAGTTCCGCATCGCTTGCGGTACGTCAGACCATCTGCGAACTGATCGCGGAGCTTTGCTCGAGCGGCGTTTGGACCGGAATCGAACTGCGTGAGGTTTCGCCTGTTGCTGTCTAGGCAAGGCATTATCCAGACGACATCACTCTCCCAGCCAGCGCGCAGAAGGCCAGTCTCCGCGCTCGACCGCGATTTTCATTTCGTTCGCAAGTGATGTTGACGAAGCTAGACGGGGCGGTTAGCCGGTCGGCGTTTTCGCCAGGATCGTCACGGATTCTCACCACCTACACGCTGCCGGCGGACCGATGCACCCAGTACGGGTTCCGCAGCCTTTATCAAAAGCGGTCTTCGGGCTGTTCAAACGCGTGCTACAGACACGGCAAGCCCGCGATCAGTCGGGCCGATGCCGTGGGTCGGTCTTTGCACGACATTAGAGGCTCTCTGAAAGGCGCATCCGGCCGCTCCGTCGCTGTCCATCTTCGAGTCAATCTGCACATCATCGGGAATTGCTGGATCTACGCATGGGATGCCAAGTTGCTGCAATTCACACGACGCCCTGGCAGCCAGCACGCTGCCGCCCCACTGGGCAAGGCTCTTTGGAGAGTGAGGTTCCGATCAGGTAGGGGCTAGCTGTGGGCCGCGTCCCGCTCATGTGCACATGGCGTATAGGCATCGCCTGCTCGTGGCGATCGCTGTCGCCGTAAGCCTAACCAAACCCAAACAAACAGGATACCTACTGAAAACCAACCAGCTCCGACAGTCATAGACAATGCCTGCCCAATTGCGCTTGCCTTATCGCCAATGATTCCAGCAATCGATGCGACCAACGAAGGACCAAGCCCGAGACCAACAAGGTTCAGGCAAAGGAAACACGCCGCCGACATCTTTCCGATCATTCGCCCCGGCGCGATCTGGGCCAGAACGACGATGAGCGCGAGTTGCACTCCCATGGAAAAGAAGGTGGAGATGCCGAGGCAAATCCAGGTCGGTGCAGGCCAGAGCGCAAGTGGCCCGATCGCGGTCGGCACGGCGACCACGAGGCACGCGACGCCAGCATACATTGGGATTCGACTGGCACGGCGAGCCTGCACTAGCCTATCGAAAAACAGGGAAAATAGCACCGCGGCGAGCGGGGCCAGGCACATGGTGACAAAGCCGTATTTCGGACCGACGACAGTCGCGGGCACTTGCCATGTGCGTCCAATCGCGGTTGGCAGCCATGCTCCGTAGGAGTACACACATATCCCCCAAATCGCGTAGACGGCAAGGAGCGGAAAGTAGATGCGCCGATTCAGGCGCACGTGTCTGAGCACATCGGCGATTCGTGGCGATTCGCCCGCTTCGGAGTCGCGCCGAATCGGTTCCCGGATAAGCAAGCCAAGCGCAGCAATCGGAAAGCCGGCCGCTCCGATGACAAGGAGAACATATTGCCAGGTCGAAAGACCCGAAAGCACGGAGAAATGACTTGAATTCGCTCCGTCGAACAGATGCGCAAGCCCTCCTGCGACGACGAGCGAGGCGCCAATCCCGACCGAAGATCCAAAAACATAGACACCGTACGCACGGCTGCGGAGATTCTCGGGAAATGCGTCTTTGATCAGCGAATAGGCAGCTGGCGTAAGCACGGCCTCGCCGAAACCGACGCCCATGCGACCGATGAACAGGACAGTGAAGTTGTGTGCGATCCCGCTGAGTACCGTCATGGACGACCAGATCGCAACGCCGGCTATCAGCAGGTTGCGGCGGTTGTAGTTGTCGACCAGGTAACCGAGCGGCAGGCCGACGCAGCTGTAAAAGACGCCGAATGCCGTGCCGAGCAGGAGACCGATTTGTGTGTCGGTCAACTGCAGGTCATGCTTGATCGGTCCAACGAGCACGGTCAGCGCATAGCGATCGATGAACGAGAGCAGAATCATCAATGCAAGGATCGCCACCATGGACCAGGCGCGCCCTGGGCGAAAGGCGAGTGCATCATTCTCTTGCAACTGTGCTGTTGTTTCCCGCCCAGTGGGTAACGAAGCGTCGATTGACGTCATTTTTTTACTTTCTCCTGATGCACGGCCTTGTCGTTGACGCGTGGATTTCGATATGTAACTTGACGTCTTTTGGCGCCGCACGGGCGCCGACTATCCTTTTCCGTACCGAGCCCGTTCTCATGCGCTGTCGAAGAATCAGCACTTGGGGGTTTGGTTCGAAGTATGAGAGTCGCAGGTCAGATACACCACGATGAGCGAGTAATAGACTACATGCCGAATCCGCATATGGGTCATTCGGCACTGGCCATATTTGTTGCACAACTGGACTTTGAGCAGCTGCGTTGGTCGCACGTGCGCATATCGGGCGTCGGATCCGCGCACCGAATCGGGTTATCTTGCGGCTAATTCGCGACTGTCGAGGCGCGCGGACGACGACCGAAATATGCGTCCTCCAGCAGTGCACGAATTGCTTCGCGTTGCAGCGGGGCGCGGATTCGGGTAGCGCGCGGCATGGGCGGCATCGGCTACGCGCTCAAGATCGGCGGTTTGCATGCCCGCGGCCTCGCGCGACGATGGGCGTGTCGCGGCGCACAGCGAGATCGAACAGTCCCTGTGGTGCATCGTCGACTGCCAGAGCACTCGCTACGCGCGCCATCGCCAGAGGAGTCGCGGGAGCGTAGTACGCAGCCGCGCGGGGCAGGATGATCGCGTGTGTCTCGGCATGCGGCGAAATCCCCAGAAAGGTATCTGATGATGCGCGGCAGTGCGTTGCTACGCAGGCGAGCGGTCTATGGGAGTTCTTGCGCGACGCGGCCGATTCGAAGCAGTGGCATTGCTGCGAACGGGCTGATGACCGCGCAACTTGCCGCCGACGGCTTGGAGGGCGCGACGCGGATTCTCGAAGGGGAAGGGGATGGCCGCCGGCATCTCGACCGACGGCGATCCGGCGCGTCTCACCGATGGTCTCGGCACACGCTGGGCGACCGCGGAGACGTCGTTCAGGTACTCCGCCTCGTGCCGTCACACGCGCCCGGCCGCCGACGCATTGCTTGCGGTGGTCCGGCAACTTGCCCTCGCGCCGGACGAGATGGTGAATGTCACCGGGCATGTGCATCGAGGCGCACTCGACGTGCTTGGCGCGGTAGTTGTGTCGAGCACTGTGCATCAGGCAAGTTCAACGTGGGCATGGACTGGCGCGAAACCATTGCCACGGCGCTAGCTGCACCAGTTCGTGCTTTAGATTGATGAACCTGTTCAAGCCGCGCGCGGAACTGACCGCCGATTCTGACTGGAGGCCGACAGGGGCATCAAAAGCGCTCCTTTCGAAACGGGGGAGGATTGCCGCAAGGTATCTGCAACAGGTCATAATATTCCGTGCAGGACTTTATCTTCCCCGCTGGGCTAATTTCCAAGATCACCGCGCAGCGACCGGAGAAGGGCTTACCGGTCGGTCGGACCGGATTCTCAGCTGGTCCTAACGGCTCTCCATCAAAAACCCCTACGCACAAATATTGAGCAGCCGCGCTGGTATCCCCGACGACGACATTCTCAACCGTTATTTTGCAGTTGCTCACCGCTGCATGCCACCGTTGATGATGCAGGCGGACTTGCGCCTTCCCCAGCCTTTCGATACCGATGATGGGATCGATATAGGCCCCATCCTCTTCAAAAATCGCTACAAAGGCATCGGAATCGGGCGACGCCAGCAACTGCGTCCACTCGACGGCAAGTTCGTAATGGTTTTGCGTCATAGTAACGTCCTCTGAACACCGGTCAACTATAAATCGATAGAAATGTGGCCGCTTCCATTTCTAACCGTCCCTTTCCATATCGAGCCCGTTCTCATGCGCTGCCGAAGAATCGGCGCTTACGGGCGTGCTTCGAAGTATGAAATGCGCAGGTCCGATACAACAGGACCAGCGACTAATAGACTACATGCCGAATCCGCATATAGGTCGTTCGGCACTGGCCGCATTTGTGTACAACTGACGCACAACTGAACTTCGACATATCCTGACAGAAGCGCATGGGCGTCCCGTCATAGGCGGCACAAATACCCACCATCCCGTTCCGGGCGTGTCGGTGTACTGAGTTAGTCGCTTGTGCGCATATCTGGCTTCAGATCCACGCACCGCGTCCGGCTCATCCCGTGGCTAGTTCATGACTGTCGAGGCGCGCGGCCGACGGCCGTAATATGCATCCTCTAGCAGTGCGCGAATTGCATCGCGTTGCAGCGGGCGCGGATTCGGGTACGGTGCGGCAAGGGCGGCATCGGCTACGCGGTCAAGATCGGCGGCTTGCATGCCCAAGGCTTCGAGCGACGTCGGCGTATCTAGACGCACAGCGAGATCGAACAACCCCTGTGGTGCATCGTCGACTGCCAGAGCCATCGCTACGCGCGCCATCGCCAGAGGAGTGGCGGGGGCGTTGTACGCCGCCGCATGGGGCAGGATGATCGTGTGTGTCTCGGCATGGGGAAGATTCAACATGCCGCCCAACGTATGGCACAGCTTGTGATGTAGCGCGACTGAGGTAGCAGCAAGCACCGAGCCAGCGAGCCATGCACCATAGAGGCATTCGGTGCGCGCATCAAGGTTTTCGGGATGATCGGCAACGCGTGGCAAGCCTCGCGCGAGACTCCGAATCCCTTCTTCGGCCATCATCGAAGTGATCGGGTTCGCGTTGTCCGCATAGAGCGCTTCGACGCAATGCGCGATTGCATTGATACCGCTTGTCGCGCTCATCCTGACGGGCAAAGTGAGTGTCAGGAAGGGATCATAGATAACAGCGCGCGGCAAGACCTTGAGAGAACGTCCCGTTTTTTTCTCGCCGTTCTCTGTGATGCCGTAGATAGGCGTCATTTCAGAGCCCGCGTAGGTCGTCGGAATGGCGATAATCGGGATGCTGGACTCCAGCGCGATCGCCTTTCCCACGCCGATCGTCGAGCCGCCTCCGATCGCTACGATGCAGTCTGCGCCGACCTGCTTTGCGTATGCGCGAGCTTCGCGGGCCACCTCTATGGGCACATGCATCACAGCTTTCGGAAACACGCCTGCGCATTGGTCGGAGAGACGCAAGGCGAGTTCTTCTGTCAGACCTGACTGCTCGGGTGTGGAGATCAATAGCGCGCGGCTGACTTGCAGCTCACGAAATTCGCTGGAAAGCTGGTCGAGGCTGCCGGCACCGAAAACAACGCGCGCGGGAAGCGGCGAGTAAGTAAATGATGGTTGGAACATCGGAGATCCATGTGAATCGTAGCGGCGATCTTTGGGGACTTGTTCGCCTGTGATGGCGGAGAGGCAGCCACTTCGAACCGCATAGCCTGCATACGGCCGTGCCGCGCCCAGCCGCATGACTGCGGCTGGGCGGAGGCGCTGTTGTACGCAATGCCGTTACGCGTGCTCCTGGGCCGCCGGAGCTGACGCTTTCCCACTGACCGCGCCGACGTATCGCTCGAGCTCGGATAGTGTCGCCGCCGGTGTTTCGATCATCGGGTAATGCCCGGCGCCACGCAGCACCTGCAGCGTCGCATGCCGATACCATTGCAGCGTCGTCTCGCGAGCGGCCGCTTCCGTGCAGTTGGGATCGTTTTCACCCACCAGTACCAGGATAGGCGTGTCGAGCTGCTGCACTTCGGCGTGGACGTCCGTGCGACTGGCGTCGAGCGCGTAGCTCGCGAGCGCGTGACCGTCGATCTCTTCCCACGTCTGTGCGACGAGTGCACGCGCCATTCCAGATCCGTAACGGTTCCCAGTACCAGCGGCCACGAGCGCTTCGCGCTTCTCGCGCGACGCCGCTAGTGCCTGCATGAAGGCGACCCGTTGGGGATCGTCGCTCGCGCCTTTCGCACTCAATCCCGCGATCGAAACGATAGCTTCGACGCGGTTGGGCAAGGCAACCGCGAGCATTTGCGCAGAAAGCGCACCAAGCGAATGACCGGCCACGGCGAATTTGCCCCAGCCGAGAAACTCGACGAGTCTCACTGCGTCGATCACCACCTCGCGCAGCGTCAGCAGGCCCGGCTCGGCTCGCGCATTGCCGTAGCCGCGATATTCGGCCACTGCGTACTGAAATGCGTCGAGATCGGCATAGCGCAGCATGTCGTCAAACGAATCTCGTGTACCGATCAAGCCGGGGAACAACAGCACCTTGCGCGGCCCACGGCCAAAGAGCTTGAAAGATTTCACAGTGTCCTCCTCGCCACGTTGACTTCACTTACGAGGTTGTGCCGATCATACATGGATGGGGTCCTCCACTTGCATCAGAGCGCGCAGTTCTTCGTGCGAAACGTCGAATTGCGGTGCAATCTTCAACTCGCTACCGAGTCTGGATTCCTCTTCGTCCATCTTGAAGCCGAGCGATTTGGTCGCCTCGAACATCACGCCGCCCGGCGTGCGCACGTAAACCGACTCGAAGTACCCGCGATTTTTACGGTCGGAGAAATCGGTGAAGCCCATGCCTTCCGTGTCGAATTTGACGCGAGCTTGCGCGTCGTAGTCCGGCACATCGAACGCGCCGTGGTGGATGATGCCTTCCGCCAGCGTCCACATTCCTTGCCGCATGTCGGGCTCATGCAGAATGTCGATGCGGCGTCCGGCACCGCCCACACCCGCTTCATAACGCGTGAACTTGCCGTCGCTCATCGTCGGGCGGAAATACCACGCGTTCTTCAAGAAGATGTCCATGTCCTCGAACTCGCGGACTGTCGCCGTCCAGTTGTGAAAGCCACGGACAGCGTATTGCTCGGGCACATACTCCGATTTCCACGGTTTGCGGGTGTCGCTCGGATCCTCGACGACTTCGAAGTCGATGCCGGCATGTACGACGCGCAGATACTTTTCCCCGAAGCGCTCCGATTCCTCGACAATTTTGACGCCGCTTTTACCAAAATGCTCGCGCCAGAAGTCGATCGAACCTGTCGGGATCGAATAGGCAATCGCGGTAAACTGACCCGAACCCTTGCGGCCCGCGAGGCCGGTGCGGCGCATCGGGAACGTCGTCATGACCGTGCCAGGCGTGCCGTCGGCATCGCTGAAATAGAGGTGGTAGATGGGAATGCGTCCGTCATAGAACAACGTACGCTTAATAAATCGCTGGCCAATCACCTTGACGAAAAAATCCACGTCTCCTTGCGCAGTCGATGTGCACAGCGTGATGTGGTGGAGCCCATGAATCAGCCCGGTTTCCATTGTGTCTCCTGATCAGTGAAAAGCCCGGTCGGCGGCAGTCACGGTGTTTGCCGGCGGGGTTGGAGGCAGTATGGAGGGCGGGGGTGCGAATAACCATCGTCACCCGGTAATTGAACGAATGCAGAATCGGCATATAGCGCTGGCAGGTGCGCCACCAGCGCATTACTGTCCCGAAGAATCGGCCTCGAGGGTTCCCTCGGTCGGCGCCTCGCCGTCATGCGCCAGTAGAGAATAGATCAGATCGCGAAACCACTTGTTGGCCGGATCTTTTTGAAACCGTTCATGCCAAAACTGACGTGCGACGAAACCGGGGATCGAGACCGGTAGTTCGAGGATCTGTGCCTTCACCAACTCAGCCATCTGTTCGCCGGCGCGCCGCGGGAGAGTGAAAAGCGCATCGGAACTCGGCAGCGTCGTGAGCACGGCGAGAAAGTTCGGGACGGTTACGGTGAAGTTGGCAGCGGGAACGTTGTCCAGAAGAAAGCGTTCCAGTGCCTCGTATCCGCTGGGCAGCGGGGCGACGAGCGCGTGCGCCGCGGACAGATAAGCATCTTGCGTCAGCGGACTTCGTATGGTCGGATGCCCGGCGCGCACAAGACAAACATAGTTCTCGTCGAACAGACGCCGCTGGTAGAACGGCAGCCTGTTGATCGCGAAGCTGCCTATGGCGAGATCGACTTCGCCTTCCTCCATCATTTCCTCAACACCGTGCCGTGGGGCGTGGGTCGCCCTCACGCGAATACCGGGTGCATGCTTCGCCAAATATTGCAGGAGCTTGGGTAGCAGGAACGCTGCGCCGAAATCTGTCGCCGCGAAGCTGAAGGTGCGCGCGGACGTGGCCGGATCGAACTCGCCAGGGCCTTCGAGCGCTTCCTGCATCAGTTGAATCATTGCGGAGATCTTCGGAGCGAGTTCGTGTGCGCGCGGCGTCGGCGACATGCCGCCGGAAGTTCGCACGAATAGCGGATCCCCGAAATATTGCCGCAGCTTTGCAAGCGACTGGCTCATGAGCGGCTGGCTCATGCCGAGGCTATCGCCCGCCACTGTCACGCTATTTTTCCGCATGACAGCGTCGAACACCGCAAGCAACCGCAAGTCGAGCGGCGCGCCGATACCATTTTGCACCACCACAGGTTTCATTCCTCACTCCTGGCATAGAAAGGATGATCGTGCGCGCACTCGCCCGCGTCAATCGGGAGCGGCCATAGGCGAACATGCTTGCATGCACCGTTTCATGCAGATTCGGAATGGCCGGAATGCGGTTTCTGGCGTGGACATTGCGCAAGCCAGTCGCTACTTTACACGGGCAGCAAACGATAGCCACGCGCTATTGCCGTTGGCCGAGCTGGGTCTTACGCCTGCTCCGAAGCAGGCAAGCGTGCCCTTCGTCTTACGACCTGATTTTTAAACGCGCCGACATAGCTCGGCGGAACAAGCCAACGTATAACCCAGGAAGGGAAGATGCCCTACGAAGAAAGAATCGCCATCATAGGCGCGGGCCCGGTCGGCTTGACCACAGCCCTTGGCCTCGCCCGGCGCGGAGTGCCCTGTGTCGTGTACGAGGCTGGCGAAACGATCGCCCGCGAACAACGCGGCGCGGCGTTTCACCCGCCGACGCTCGAGATGCTTCGTTCGCTCGGCGTCGAATCGGCTTTAATGGGGATGGGGCTGCGCATTCCGGTGTGGCAGATGCGCGATCGTGTCGACGGCGTGTATGCCGAGTTCGACCTTGGCTTGCTCGCTGACGTCACCGATTTCCCGTTTCGCTACCACTTGCCACAGTACTACCTGTCGAATGTGCTCCTCGACGAGCTACGCCGCCAGCCCGATGTGGAGTTGCGGTTCGGCGAAACGCTCCAATCGGTCGAGACGGATGGCAATTCGGCGCGTCTCGTCCTTTCAACTGCGGCAGGTCAAAGTGAGACGCACGCGCCGTGGGTGGTGGGCGCAGATGGGGCGCGAAGCACTGTCCGCAAGACGGGTGGATTCACGTTCGACGGTTTTACCTGGCGCGAGAAGTTTCTCGTCACGAACGTACGCGGTTGCCTTGAGGACCTGGGTTACACCGGGACGGCATATGTTTCGGATCCCGACGCATGGGCCGTCGTGCTCAAGCTCTATGACGAATCATGTGACGATCTCTGGCGCGTCGCCATGCCAGCCGATCCAGACACGGACGACGACGCGCTGCTCACCCCAGAAAACGTACAGGAGCGCCTAAAGGAAGTGCTCGGCACAGACAAGTCGTTTTCGCTTGTCTACTCGGGTACGTACCGGGTGCATCAACGTGTTGCCGACACGTTCGTCAAGGGGCCCATCCTGCTTGCCGGCGATGCCGCTCACATTAACAATCCGATCGGCGGTTTCGGTCTCAACGGTGGCGTTCACGATGCGTTCAACCTGGCGAACAGGCTGGCGGACGTGTGGCAAGGTAAGGCCGGACCGGAACTGCTGGAACTGTATTCGCGTCAGCGGCGTACGGTTGCCCTGGAAGTTGTACAGAAGAACAGCATTCGCAACAAAAACCTGATGGAAGAACGCGACCCGGAAGTGCGCCGCCGCAATCAGAAAGCACTGCGCGACATCTCACTGGATACCGAGAAGAGCCGAGAGTATTTGATGGAGACTTCGATGATCAGTTCGATTCGCCGTGCCGAGCAAGTCAATTGAGACTGTCGGGCAAGGTGAAAACTGATCGCTGCGACCGGTGTACGCCGGCACGCGGTACGGCATCTGGATCAAGCCTGACTGCTGCCTTTTAATCGCACCGCCGTGCGTCCCTTATAAGGGGATGCTGCGGCGCGTCGCTTTGCTGGCACCTTGTCGGCCAAGGCGGAGGTCGGGCGATGATGCCACCAACCGCCTCGCAAGAAGAGTCGTGAATTTGATGGACAAGTAGCCATGCTTACGAATACCCCTGAAATCAGCAGCCGCTTACGTGAAAAGACAGGAGCGCTAGCGGCGGACCTGTCGCCAATCGTCGATCGCACATTTGCAATATTGACCTCGATCGACGGGTATCGCTCGCTCGCGCCTGCAGTAAGACGTGACGTGTCCGAGTCGGTCGGCCTGGCTGCCCGCGTATGGTTCGAAGCTCTGCTAACCGGTGAGCCCCTGTCTGCGCACGACGCCGACGCTTTTCGACAGATCGGCCGCAGGCGTGTGCATCAACGGGTTCCACTGCCTTTCACGCTTCACGCGGTGCGTATCGGCCTGCGCGAAATCTGGCACACGTATGTCGCGCTGGGCGAGGCGGATGAAGTGCTCGCCGGCGAGCTGCTGTTCAAAGTCTCACCGTTCCTGTTTGATTATTTCGATCTCGTCGCGCAGGCCATTGTTCAGGCTTACCTTGCCGAGCAGTATGAGCAGGCGGGCTGGCGCGAATCGCTTCTACATCAGCTCTACAGCATCGTTTTTCATTCGCCCGGCGACGTGGACGGCTTTCGGGCGACGGCGGAGGCGCTGGGCATGGACTTCGCGGCGCCCCGTATCGCGCTTGCCATCGACACCGACGTCGAGGAGCACGGACTCGTCTCCAGGGAAGACGCACTTGACCGCATCGTGCTGGCCGCAGCGCGGCACCTAAGCACGACGCCGGACAATCTGGTGCGCGCCTGGCATCGCCAGCGACTGATTCTCTGGGTGCCGTGCCTGCTGGGTGACTCGGTGAGCCGCAGCGACCGGCTGGTCACGCAGGGCGCGATATCGCTCGCGAGCGCGTTGCCGCAGGTCCGCCACGTGGGCGTTGGCTTGATGAACGAAGGTCCGGCCGGCTGGGCAGCGTCGGTGGAGGAGGCGATCAGGGCGCTCGATTTCGCGAAAAATGAAGGCGCTCGCGATCGCGTGCACTCGTGGTCATCCATCGTCATCGAAGAAGGCGTGCGCCGGGCAGACAACGTGCGGCGCTATCTCGCCTCACTGCTGGATCAACTGTCGAACGAGTCGGGTCTTCTCTCCACGCTCGAAACCTATTTCGCGAAAGGGCAGCGCCGCGGCAAGACGGCCGACGCACTAAACATCCATCCCAATACCTTGAACTACCGCATCGAACGCATTGAGGCACTGCTGGGCGCGAGCCTCGACGACGTATCCTGGGTCGCGAAGCTCAACGTTGCGCTCAAGCTGCGCCACACGGCGCCGAACGGATGTTGAAGGCTCGATCAGGTCCCGCATCGGCGTGCGCCAGTTGATGAAGTGGTCAAGCTGGTGGGGCTATACCGGCGCGACTACGCGGGCTGAAACGTGCGGCATTTCCGCAGATCGGGCTACGGTACATTCTTCTATCTGAACAACGAGCAAGGCGCATTCGGTGCGTCGAATCTGTCGCCGAAGCCTGAAGCAATGGCGTTTGCCACGATGACCCGAGCGTCATGCCATCTCACCGGGACAAGCAGTCGTTCGGCGTCGACTTTCCGTCAAATCTCTCTGCGATCCAGCGCATCTGGTCTTTCAGAGAACCATAGACAACTGCATCGTGTCCGAGCCCTGGATACACCTTCCACTGCAACTGTCCGCCGGCTGCACAGATGCGATCGACAGTCTTGCGTCCGGCGGTTTCCGTGAATAGCACGTCGTCACCGCCAGTGACCAGAAGCATTGGCCCGTAAGTCGGCAGCGATCCTGGCCGGTTGCGTTCCGTGAACTGCTTGACGTAGCGGTTTTCGCGCCAACCGGGGACAAGCATGCTCCGGGTCGGCAAGGCTGCAAATGCGCCGCTTGCTGCACTGCACCCGTCGTCGACCGACTTGGTGTAAGTCGAGTACGCCGCCGGTGTCAGTACGTCCTTCGGCTGAAATTCCGGATATACGGTCTCGACACCATAGATCCAGAAGGCGACGAGTCCGTTCAGTACCGGCAGGTTGACTTTGAGGATACTGTCGATGGCATCACCGAGATCGCTCGCTCCCGCAAGCGCGACAGTGCCGAGAAAACCGGGATCCTTGAGGCGGGCTTCCAGTTCTGCGACACCAAGGGCGGACAGGCCTCCTTGCGAATGGCCGACGACAATCCAGTTGCGGCTCAGGTTCGGCACGGCCGCATGGGCCGCTGACACCGAATGCACGACGTCGGAGGCATTGCTCAGGATGTCGAGGTACGCATGACGGCTTGTCGTACCCAGCCCTGTATAGTCGGTTGCTACGACGGCATACCCCAACGTCACGTACTCGTAGAGACCCTGCCAGTCATAGAACAGGGACTTCATGAGTGAGGGCGCACAAGTCATCGCCACACCGCTTGTGCCGTGCGACCATGCGAGCAACGGCCATCCGCCGGGAGGTGGATGGCCATAAGGAACAAGTACGACGCCCGTGGTCAGCGTGTCGGTATTGTCCGCGGTACGGCTGTGGTACATGATGCGGGTGGCCGTGACTCCCTGAGGCAACGCGAAATCGGTGGCTGGCTCCGCGCGAACCAGTGTGCCTGGCGGGGCGGGTGATTCTGCTGCCGGTTTGGTGTAGAACGGCGTGACAGGCAACTTCCGGCCTGCGTCGATTGCCCGGCCTGCCTCCAGCGATGGTGCAAACAAGGACGGGCCCCACTCAGGCGGCTGTTGGGCGTGTGCATTGGCGGTACCCAATGCAATTGCAATAGCCGCTGTTGCTATGCGCATGATATTGCTGACGGCACGACCGCTGAGCGGTCGCGCTTGCGCAGACGGTCCGAATCCTTGGGTGCGATGTTTTTTCATGATGATAAACGCTACGCCATCGACAGGACGCAAACTGGCACGTGCAGCCGCACAGTTGCCAGGACGACCAGGGCGGTCCGCGCAGACCAACATTCGTCACGCGGTTCCTTAATGTATAGCATTGGATATGCTTATACGTGACCACCAGCTTCCGGCTGGTCGCCGCTTTGACGCAACTTCAGCAGGCGGAGCAGCATCTGGTCGCGTTGCGCCGCAAGCTCGTCCACTGACTGGCCCGATGCTTCGAGACGCGCGCCCTCGACGATCATCTGCTGCACGCTGGGCGTCAGTTCAGGCGACCCCAGCACCTTCCACCATGCGGTCATCGGTCCGGTGAACTGATCGAGGAAGTGCTCGATACCACCCTGGCCTCCGCCGAGATGAAACAGCAATGTCGGCCCCATCAACCCCCAGCGAAGGCCCGGGCCCCAGCATACCGCGGCGTCGGCGTCGGCCACGCTCACGACGCCTTCGGACACAAGATGGACTACCTCGCGCCACAACGCCGCCTGCAGCCGGTTCGCGACGTGGCCGGGCACTTCCTTGCGCAGGCGGATCGTGCGCTTGCCGAGCGACGTGTAGAAAGCGGTGACCTTGTTCACCGTGTCCTCTGACGTCCTCTCGCCGGAGACGATCTCGACGAGCGGGATGAGATGCGGCGGGTTGAAAGGATGTCCGATTACACAGCGTTCCGGATGCGATTTGCAGCTCGTCTGGATTTCGCTCATCGTGAGGCCCGACGAGCTGGAGGCAATGGGGACGTCGGCGGGAAGGAGGGTGTCGAGCTGTTCGTACAGCGTGCGCTTGAAGTCTATCCGTTCGGGACCGTTCTCCTGGACGAACCTGACGCCCGTCACGGCCTGCTGCAAGTCGCGCGTGAACGTGAGACGTGAGCGCGATGCGTGCGGAGCCAGGCCCAGTGCTTCAAGCGCCGGCCACGCGGCATCGATATATTGCCGTAATTGTCTCTCGGCGTCGGGTGCGACGTCCGTGGTGATAACGTCGAGTCCCTTCGCAAGAAACAGTGCGGTCCAGCTTGCGCCGATGACGCCTGTGCCGATTACCGCAACACGATCAATTTGAGTCATGATGGAAACACCTCTTGTAGTCAAGTGCGCACCCGCGGTTACACGAACGCGCTGAAACCCGTAATTGCGCGCCCTACGATCAGCGAATTCATCTCACGCGTGCCCTCGTAGGAATAGAGCGCTTCGGCGTCGGCGACGAAGCGGCCGACGTGATGGTCGAGCAGGATGCCGTTGGCGCCGAGCAGTTCGCGCGCCCAGCCTACCGTCTCTCGCATGCGCACCGTACATACGCCCTTGGCCATGGAGGCATGCTCGTCCTGCATGATGCCTTCGTCCTGCATCTGCGAGAGCCGGTAGCACAGCGCCTGAGTGGAGGTGATATTGCCGAGCATGCGAAACAGCAAGTCCTGAACGAGCTGGAACTGCGCGATGGGGCGGCCGAACTGTTCGCGTTGTTGCGCATAGCGCAGCGCATGCTCGTAGGCGCCTGTCGCGCAGCCGACCGATTCCCAGGCCACCGCGGCGCGCGTCATCTTTAGCACCTGTGCCGTGTCCTTGAAGGAGTTCGCGTTTTGCAGGCGATTGGCTTCGCTGACCTGACAGTCGGTCAGCGTGATCAGGCCGTTCTGCACGACGCGCAACGCCATCTTGTGCTGGATCTTGTCGACGTGGAAACCAGGCGACTTGTTTTCCACGATAAAGCCCTTAACCTGATTGTCCGCGACGTCGCGCGCCCAGATGATCGTGAGGTCGCCCCAGGTTGCGTTGCCGATCCACTTCTTCTGGCCGTTCAGGATCCACTTGTTGCCTTCACGGCGAGCCGTTGTCGCCAGGCCGCCCGCCGCGCCCGAACCGACGTCTGGTTCTGTCAAGCCGAACGATCCGATCTTGTTCATCGCGGCCATCTCAGGCAGCCACTCGCGCTTCTGCTCCTCCGAGCCGCAGATCGCAATGGACCCCATCGCAAGGCCGGTGTGGACGCCAAAGAACGTCGAGATCGACGCATCCACTCTCGCAAGCTCCATCATGATGAAGCCCATCAACATGGTGCTTTTCCCCGGGCAACCGTAGCCCTTGATTGGCAACCCGGAAATTCCCAACGTCTTGAATTTCGGCAACAGTTCGAACGGAAACTCGTCGCGGCTCCAGAATTCATTGATGATCGGCTGGACCTCCTGCTCCATGAACTTTCTCACCTTGAGCCGGAGCTGGTTATCTTCAGCGGAGAGTGACCTTGACAGCTGATAGAAATCACCATTCGGTTCCGGAAGGGCGTGCGGTGCTTTAGAAGAAGTGGTCATGACAGTCCTGGCAATGGGTAGGCGGATACCGCCGAGGGGTGAGTGAGGCGATAATTCAGGCCGTGGCGTGCAGATAGTCGTGAACGACCTCGCCGTTGCCGAGCGAGAGGTCGGCCAGCACGTGCACGGCGGAGAGCACTTCGAGCACGGGAAGCTGCGAGACACGCGCAAGGCAGTGCGGATGCAGTTCGAGCGATGCCGGTCCTGCCCACGCGCCCTTGACGGTCAGATCGAAGGCGCGATAGCGGACCAGCTCGCACAGGCGCGCCGAACCGTCCACGTGCGGAATGATCTTCAGCAGGTAGCCCGGGCTTTCGAGCGACTTCCTGACCGCGGCTTCATCAAGCGCGTGGTACTTGTAGGCCATGGTCGCGGTGGCCACGCGCACGCCGTTGTAGTCGAGCGTGCCGACGAGGCTGTCGTTGCGGACCTCAAGCCTGGGGGACGCGAGCACCTTTGGAAAGCCCAGGATCTCGCGTCCTGCCGCGATCCCCGGCAGATTGTCGAGGTACATGGCGTGCGTATAGCTGCCCGCTTCACCGTTGAACGTAACCGGAATGACCTGGCCGGATTCTGTGTAGGAACCTAGTCCGGTCGAGTCCGGCATCCGGATGAACTCGTATTTGACGATGGGCTCCGCGACCTTCAGCGGCGCTGGCACAACGCGTTCCAGCGCGGCAGGGTCCGTGCGGTAGGTGATGATGATGAACTCCCTGTCCACGAACCGGAACGGCGGCCTGGGGTAGGCCGGACTGGTCAGCGGCATGGCGAACGCGGATGCGAGTACTTCGTCTTGTGTCATCGTGAACCCTTTATTCATGGGGCAGGGTGGATGTGGGGGCAATGCCCGACGCTTGCGCGCCGTGGAATAGATCCGCGAGATGAGCGTTACATTTCAGGATGTGGCATCTTTCGCGACGACGCCCAACCTCATAAGATCTCCGACCTCGTCGGCCGAATAGCCGAGCGACGCCAGCACGACCTCGCTGTGTTCGCCGAGACGCGGCGCACGGCGCGGCGATTCCTTCAATGCGTCGGCCACCTGCAGCGGGCTGGCGACCGTGTATCGGGCGCCGACCTCCGGATCGTCGACAGGCAGGAAGACGCGGTTTGCATGCATCTGGGGATCGTTGATGATCTCGCTCGCTACCTGGACGACCCCGTAGATGACGCGCGCTGCGTCGAACGTTTCCTTCCAGGCCGCCAGGTTTTTGCTTGCAAAGACCGGATCAAGGATTTCGACGAGATCCGCGGCGTGTTGTGCGCGCAGCCGGGCGTCCGCGAAGCGCGGATCATCAAGCAGCCCAGGCATGTGCATCGCGTTCGCGAACCCAGTCCAGTCCTTCTCCTGAGCGGCCACGAGCAGCAGCCAGCGCCTGTCCGCAGTGCGATACGGATTGAGGAGCGCGTTGGGAGGCGTTTTGCGGTCGTGCTGAGGAAAGAAGCGAGCGCCATTGAGGCCGCCTTCGATCCACGTCGCGGCGGCCCATGCACCTTCCGCGATCAGGGACGTGCTCACGTGTGAGCCCTTGCCGGTCTTCTCCCGGCGATAGAGGCCCGTCACGATTGCGGAGTACAGCGTGCTCGCCGTCGCGTGATCGCCGATGCCGGGAATGGGCAGCGTGGGTGGACTGTCCGCGTCGTGCGTCACTTCCATCAGGCCGGTGCGTGCCCAGTAGGCGGTGATGTCGAAGCCCGGCCGGTCCGCTTCTGGTCCTTCGGCACCGTAACCCGTTATGTCGGCATAGATGAGGCGAGGATTGAGCGGTCCAACCTGCTCATAGGTGAGCCCGAGGCTCTGTTTCACCTTTGGCGGAAAGTTCGTAACGAGTACGTCGGCCCATTTGACGAGACGTGCGAGTACGTCTCGAGCGGCGGGATGCTTGAGGTCCAGGGCCACGCCACGCTTGTTGCGGTTGGTGAGCTGCCAGGAGTAATTACGCTCGCAGACGGGATTTGGAGGCGTCGCGTAAAAGTAGCGGTATGGGTCACCCTTGCCGGGCGGCTCGACCTTGATGACGTCTGCGCCGTAGTCCGAAAGAATTGTGGTTGCCGCTGGTCCCGCGATGTAGCTGGCAAGGTCGAGGACCTTGAGGTCGGAAAAGATATTGCCTTGCTGCACTGTACGGTGCCTCCTTGAGCTGTCACTTCGTTAGGGAGACTGGCAGGGTTCGCCAGTCGTATCGATTCAATTTATCCAGACCGTGCCCTTAAAGCATTGGAGAAATTCAAGAATATTGTTGGGGGTTTCAACAGTTCCATAGCGCCTCGTGGCCATATAAATTCGACGTCATACGGTTGAACCAACCAGGCAGGTGCAATGAATCGTCGACCAGCGTTTCGCGAACCACGGCGACACTTCTTCGCATGAGCGACGTCGCCATCGACGATCTTTCATTCGAGAGTGATGTTTTGTATTTGCCGCGATAACCCCTACGAGGTAGCTAGTGACGCATCGCATCACATTGTTCATTGTCGTGGTGCTCGGGCTCTCCCTGATAAGCGTGTCCGTGCTTCTGTCGAGCGTGTGCGCGTTTGCAGCCGAGCCGACAATAGAACCTGCGCCCGACACCATGCATGCGCGCGTGCTCGGTTGCGCCGCGTGCCACGGCGCCCATGGCGAGGGGACCGACAACGACTACTTCCCGCGCCTCGCCGGCAAGCCTGCCGGCTACCTGTACAACCAGTTGCAAGCGTTTCGTGACGGCCGGCGCAAATATCCGCCGATGAATTATCTGCTCGCGTATTTGCCCGATACCTATCTGCACCAGATCGCCGAATATTTCGCTGTTCAACGCCCGCCGTTTCCGGCGCCTTCGGCGCCGACCACCAATGCGCAATCGCTCGCGCTCGGCAAAGCGTTGGTGACGGGCGGCGATCATACGCGCGGTATCCCCGCATGTGTGCAATGCCACGGTGCGTCGCTCACGGGCATGGAGCCCGCCATACCGGGCCTGCTTGGGCTTCATTCGAACTACATCAGCGCACAGCTCGGCGCCTGGCGCTACGGTACGCGCCACGCGGCGCAACCCGACTGCATGCAGGAGATCGCTGCGCGTCTTTCCGATCACGACATTACCGCTATCTCCGCGTGGCTCGCGTCGCTGCCCGCGCCTGCGAGCGTATCGCCCGCGGCGGCGGGGACGTCGACGTTGCCGCTCAGGTGCGGCAGCGTGTCGACGGGCACAGACGAACCGCAACCGGCGAAGCAGATGACACAACAGATTACGGGTGGCACCGGGCTCATTGCACGTGGTGAATATCTTGCGCGTGCTGGCGACTGCATCGCATGCCACACGGTGCCGGACAGCAAGCTGTTCGGTGGTGGCCGGCCGATGGATACGCCGTTCGGCACGCTGTACTCGCCGAACATCTCGTCGGACAAGGAAACGGGTATCGGCAACTGGACGGCAGACCAGTTCTACACGATGCTCCACGAAGGCAAGTCGCGCGATGGCTCGCTGCTGTATCCGGTCATGCCATTCGCGTCATATACGAAAGTCACGCGCGCTGACTCCGATGCGATCTACGCGTACCTGCAGTCGGTACCGCCTGTCCGTCAACCGAACCGTCCGCACGAGCTCAAATTTCCATTCAACCGGCGCCAACTGCTGGTCGGCTGGCGCACACTATTTTTCCGGCAGGGTGAGTTTCGGCCGGACCGGACACAGTCGGTCGAATGGAATCGCGGTGCGTATCTTGTCGAGGGGCTCGGCCACTGCGCGATGTGTCATACGCAGATCAACGCACTGGGCGGCAACACCACGTCAAAGCAGTTCCAGGGAGGATTGATTCCAATGCAGAACTGGTATGCGCCGTCGCTCACGTCGAATCGCGAAGCCGGGCTCGGCGACTGGAGCATTGACGACATCGTGGGCCTGCTCCACGCGGGCGTGTCGAACCGGGGTGCGGTGTACGGGCCGATGGCCGAAGTCGTCTACGACAGCTTCCAGTATCTGAACGAAGACGATGTGCGCGCGGTCGCGGTCTATCTGAAAGCGTTGCCTTCGCACTCTGGCGAAGCACAGACAGCGCCGCCGAGCGTCGCGCAGACCGACCAGTTGACGAGCCTCGTGCCGCTCGGCCGCAAGATCTACGAAGCGCAATGCGTGCTCTGTCATGCGAGCGAAGGGCAGGGCAAGCCGCCGAATTTCCCGCCGCTTGCCCAAAACCAGTCGATAGAAATGAGTTCGGCTGTCAATCCGATTCGCATGGTGCTCAACGGCGGCTATGTGCCCGGCACGCGCAAGAACCCGGCGCCGTATGGCATGCCGCCGTTCGCGCAGTCGCTCTCGGATGTCGAAGTGGCCGCCGTGGTTACGTATATCCGCACCGCGTGGGGCAATCGTTGCGCGCCGGTGAGCGTGAAGGAAGTGAACACTCTGCGCTCGGCGCGCATCTTCTGAGGCAACGATGATCAACTCACCGGTACCGGACGACAGCGAAGCGGCTACGCAGGCGCCCGAAGAACGCATCGATGAAATCGTCCGCCGCGGCCCGGGTGGTGCCATCGCGCTGGCGGGCACGGCAACGGCCATCGTGTTCGCGTTATGGTTCGCGTTTTATTTCCTGGTTTTCCTGCCTCGCGGCGTCATTCATTAAGGCAGGCAAACTTCATGACCAATCCTTCCACCTCGGGCAATCGCGGTTCGGCCGAAATCGCCGCGCGCATCGAACGACGCTGGGCGATGCTGGCGGTCGGGCTGATCGCGGTGCTCGTCGCCATGGTGATCTTTAGCGGACTGCATTGGGCGGCGATGCCGCCGTCGCGGGTCGAGACCGTGCGACCGGAGACGCTCAACGTGTCGGGCGAGTTCGTCGAAAGCAATCTGGGCAGCGCGGTGGAATCTGACGGTTCCGTAACCGTACGTATCGTGGCGCAGCAGTACTCTTTCACGCCGCAGTGCCTGCTGGTTCCCGCCGATACGCCGATTACTTTTCGTGCGACCAGCGCGGATGTCGTGCACGGATTTCTCGTGACCGGCACCAACATCAATTCGATGGTGGAGCCTGGCTATGTCTCGACATTCAGAACCACCTTCCCGAAGCCCGCCGATCACCTGATGCCGTGCCACGAATACTGTGGCACGGGCCATCAGGGAATGTGGGCGCATGTGAAAGTCATCGACAGGGCCGCATTCATGCAGATGTCCACTCATTCGCGGAGACTCAGTTGTGTTAAATAACAGGCGACTTGTGCTCGCGCATTTCTGGCTGGCGTTCATTGTGTTTGGCATCGCGCTCGTGCTGGGCGCGTGGCAGATGTATATTCGCAGCCCGCTCCATGCATGGTTGCATAACCCCGGGATCTATTACCGCTCGGTAACGGAACACGGCACCGTGATGGGCTACGTGTTTCCAACGCTCGTTGCGATGGGCTTTGGTTATGCGGTCACTGAACTGTCGCTCAAGCAGGCGCTCGTCGGCGCGCGCTGGGCGTGGACGGGATTCGTGCTGCTCGCGCTCGGCGCCGTCACGGCCAGCGTGCCGGTGGCGATGGGGCGCGCATCGGTGCTGTACACGTTCTATCCGCCGATGATCGGCAACGCGTTCTATTACATCGGTGTGGTGCTGGTCGTGGTGGGCTCGTGGATCTGGGTGGCGCTGATGTCGATCAATCTTGCGGCATGGAAGCGTGCGCATCCTGGCAACGCCGTGCCGCTTCCGATGTTCGCGACTGTCGCGGGCGCTTATCTGTGGGGTTGGACCGCAGTGGGCGCGGCGCTCGAAATCATTTTCCAGATCCTGCCGGTAGCGCTCGGCTTCAGGACGACGATCGACGCCGGTCTTGCACGTGTGTTCTTCTCGTGGACACTGCACGCGATTGTCTATTTCTGGTTGATGCCGGCCTATATCGCGTTCTACACGATCGTGCCGCGCGCGATCGGCGGACGGCTCTACAGCGACACGATGGCGCGCATTTCGTTCGCTCTGTTTCTCGTGCTGGCGATGCCGATCGGCCTTCACCATCTGTTCGCCGATCCGCAGGTGGGTGCCGGCTTCAAGTACGTGCAGTCGGTGTTCACGGCGATGGTCGCGGTGCCGACGCTGCTGACCGTATTCACGATCTGCGCATCGGTCGAGATTGCGGCGCGCCTGCGCGGCGGCAAGGGCGCCTTCGGCTGGATTCGCGCGCTGCCATGGGACAACCCGCAGATGCTCGCGCTCGCGTACTCGTTCGTCATGCTCGGATTCGGTGGTGCGGGCGGCCTCATCAACATGAGCTACCAGCTCGACGAGACAATCCACAACACGCAGTGGATCACGGGGCATTTCCATCTGATTTTCGCGGGCGCGATCGTGATCATGTACTTCGCGATTGCGTACGACCTGTGGCCGCAACTGACAGGACGCGCGTTGACGAACTGGCGCCTGATGCGCTGGCAGCTCACGCTGTGGTTCGTCGGCATGATTGTGCTGACCTTTCCGTGGCACTGGGTCGGCATTCTCGGTATGCCGCGCCGCATGGCGTACTACGACTACACCGATCCGCAGATTGCGGCGCAGGCAATCTGGGTGGTGATGTCGGTGGTCGGCGCGTTGATTCTGGTGACCTCGGCGCTTCTGTTCTTCCTCATCCTGATCCAGGGGCATCGTGGCGAACCGGTTGCACCGCAAGCGTACCGTTTCAGCACGGCGGTCCATGAACCGCGTACGGTGCCCGTGGCGCTCAACGGTTTCGCGCTTTGGCTCGTGCTGATGATAGGGCTTACGGTGGCCAACTATGGCTACCCGATCGTCCAGTTGATGTCCCGGGGCGATACCTCGGTGCCGGCTATTCCGATTGGAGCGCCGCGATGAGCGACGAACGCCTGTTCTCGTTGCGCAACCGTTGGTTCACGGTGAGCGTCGGCGTAACGGCGGGGCTCTTCGCGTTCGCCTTCGTGGTGGGTTTTGTGTGGTTGCCGTCCGTGCAGCGCGACACGCAGTTTCAGGGTATCTGGAACGCGATCTGCAGTGCCGCCGGCGTGCCGCGCAAGTGGCTGGTCGATGAGCCTGTCGAACCCACGTGGCAGGTCAGCACGGTACCGGTGACACCGCAGTTGCTGTCGGACGAAACGCCGTTGTCGGTCGGGCGCGGCGCGACGTTGGCGCTGCGCTGCACGATGTGCCATGGTGAGCGCGGAATAAGCCAGGCAAACTCACCAAACCTGGCCGGCCAGTACGTTGTCGTCACCTACAAGCAGTTGCGTGACTTTGCGAATGGCGCGCGGCAAAACGCAGTGATGTCACCAATGGTTCACTCTCTGAGCGATCAGGACATGCGTGATCTGGCTGCTTACTACGCGTCTCTGCCGCGCTGGGAGCCGAAGCAGCATGTGGGCAGTTCTCAGGCGCCGGATGTCGTGGCACATGGGGCGCCGCTACGCAATATTCCGGCGTGTGCCACCTGCCATGGCGGTATCGACAGCAAGGTGGGCAGCCCGTGGCTCGACGGTTTGCCGGCCGCATACACGAAAGCACAGTTGCAAGCGTTTGCGGAGGGTTCGCGACGTAATGATATTTCTGGCCAAATGCGCAATGTCGCACGGAACATGACGTCTACGGAGATCGCCGAGGCAGCGTCATGGTACGCGAGCCCGACACGCTAATCCGATTGCCGCCACGCGGGGCAGCGCTTTTTGCGTCACCCGAGCGTCGATGTTAGGTCGATTCACGATCGAACGCGGTGTGTGTTCGCGCATCGTGACGCTCCATCGGCAAAGTTTCCGGTCCGATTGTTCGAGGAAAGCATGTGGATCTTTCGTATTGACGAGCCGCGTCTTGGCGCCATCCGGATTCGCGAGTGGCGGCGGCGCGCGCGGCACACGGTCGGCATGCTTGCCCTGCTATTGGGAGGCACAACACTTGGACTTCTCCTGCTGGACCAATCGAATACTCCATTCGCGAAGAAAAGCTTCACGGCCTTGTGGGATGGACTGAACCTCGTGACTACACTCGGCAATTTCTCCGAACTTGACGAGCATCAGAAAGTATTCATGCTGCTGGCTATGTTCGCCACGTTGCTGATCGGCGGGTTTGCGTTGTCAAGGCTCACAGGAATGCTGTCTGGCGACGACGTGATGATCTACAGGGAAAACAGGGCAATGGAATACAAGCTCGAACATCTCTCCAACCATGTTGTGGTCGTCGGATTCCACTCACTCGGCGAGCTTGTCGCAAAGCACCTGCGAGAGGCGGAGGAGGCGGTGCTCGTCCTTGTCGCTGATCAGACTCAAGCGGACCGAGCAGCGGATCGTGGCTACATGGTCGTGCTCGGGTTGCCTGGGGTATTCGACGATGTGCTCAGGCATGCGCGGTTGGATCGCGCCAGGGCGCTTGTCGTGACGACCCCTGACTCCAACAACAATCTCGCTATCACCCTGATTGCACACAGAATCAACGCCTCACTCGCCATCGCGGTGCCCGGGGAGAACGCGTTGAGAAAAGACCTGCTCGAGAGCGCTGGTGCAACCACCGTGCTGATCGCAGACGAACTCGTTGCGAATGCGCTGGTTGGCAAACTCGCCGCCCGCGTTGGGACCATGAAATGAATCCCGCTGCTCCGGCAATGGGTGCTCGCATTGTATTCCTGTCCAATAGGGGATTCTTCCCGTTAAGTCAGCGCAACTGCCGCATCGCCTGGCTGCAGGCACTGCGGTCGGGATACGCCGAGATCGTGCGCGTCGCCGTACATGCACCGTAGCGGTCTTCGCTCGGATTATTTGAGGATCAAGAATTGGATATTCAAAAAGAACGGTGTGCCGGTATCAAACTGAACTTAGTCACATACGATAGAGCGGTCTTTGGAAGCGCAATCAGTACATCGCGCCGCGCCGACGGGGTTAGGGATGAGTCTGCATCTATTGACATCGGTGGTCGGTTGGGACGAGCGACGACAATGACTTTGCTTCGGTCAGAAGTTGTAATAGTGGAAACCAGTGCGAATGCGAGCGGCGACCGGGAGTGCAGATCACGGATCGCACTGTGGCACCGCTCGGCCGCGCCAGACTCTGCAACGGAGCGGGATAGATGACCAGTCACGCTGAAGACGACATCGTTCGACGCGCGTTAGTCGGCGTACTGATGCCGGAGTCCAATAGTCTTCAAGCCACAATTAAAACGCGTCAGGTCCGAACGGAAAGACTTCGTTTGACGAAGCGGCTACCAAATGACTTATTCAAACCCGTCGATGTTGTACCGCAGCCGCTAAATGTTTCCGTCCTGGAGCGTTTGTCGTCGAAATCACTGATCGTGTCATGGAGCGATCCATGTTCAGGAAAATATGGTAATCCGGTATGGAGATTCGGACTTGCACGCGTTGACTCTTTTTGCGTACTAACGGGAATGCCAATTTGTCGCGGTGATCCAGTGTTTAGGCCTCGCGTAAGCCCGACATCTATTCCAGCCAATCACAACTGGATGATTCTTGTTTCTGAGATATCGGCCATACCCGTGTGACACCGTTCGATCACGTGATTTTCTGCGCGGACGGTCCATCTGCCCTTGACCAACAGCGACTGTTTTATGGCTTCAGCGTGCTTGGTCGATATTGCGCATGGACATTCGAGCTTGACGTGCAGAGGCTCCGTCGCCAACGAATGACCCGTGACCGTCGTTTGTCCCGATGTAAAGTCCTGCATTCAATGCGGGCATCTCCTGCAACTTTCGACGGGGCGGGTGTGCCATGCAACTACCGCATGACGCTTGAATCGCATCACGCATTTTTCGAAATGACCATGATAGGGAAAGGTAGCCCTCCTTTCATATCGTGTGATGTTGCCGCCGTCGGTCGACTTTCGTAGCGCGGCATGAGTGTGTTCAGTGAGGTCAGTATGACAACTTTCATGGAATATTTCGCAGTATTTATGGCGCTGGTACTGACGATCCTGGTTGGAATCGACAAGTGGTCCGAGCGTCGTCAAAAATTCAGTATCGATTGGTCACTCGCCGAAACTACCTGTTGGCGGCATAAGGCGTGACGTTGAAGGGGAGCCCGTGTGCTATCCGACTGTTGCGAACACCGGGTCGATCAGCTAATGCCTTGTGGCACTACAAAAAACTTGGTGTCTGTCATTGAGGGACTGGATGCATTTCGGGAAATTCTTCCTTGCGGCTGCAACCAGCTTCGCCATGACAGGCGCGAAAGCAGCAGATCTTCACGCGTTCCGGCGAGCTTCCGTCCGAACATGAGCGTGAGTCTGGAACCGGCTTCGTGCCGACGCCAGCGAGCCGAGGCAGGGCACGGCACGTCCGGCACGCAGGATCTGCTCGTCCGCCCAGAGCGCGGCTCTCGGCGCTTCCTCCATCATCACGACCCGCCGTATGCGACTGTCCGGGACGTTCGCGCCAGCGGCGGGAAGTTTATCCGGCCGACCGCCGCTCCGAATATGCAAAAAAATTAATTGGGGAACGAACCGGGAGGCCCTTTCAACGCCTCTTAGCTTTCAGAGAGGCCCTCTCTCAACTTGATAAAGGAAGGAAACATGTTTTACATAAAGAATGTTCCCGGATGGGAACGCGTTATCCGTATCATTCTCGGTGTCGTCGGCACGGTGCTTTCGATCTTGTTCTTGAAAGGCATCGTTGGAATATTTGTAGCACTGGCCGCTGCCGGTATTGTCATTTCCGGCCTGGTCGGGTTCTGCCCTGCCTGTGCGATGGTGGGGCGGCGCCTCGCCAAACCACAGAAACGGTAATATGCCTATCGATGAACAAAGACAAGCGGCCATTGAGGCCGCGCGCTCGGGCGACCCGGTTGCGCTCGAGCGTCTGCTGCGCCTCTGTCAACCCGACATACGCCGCTATGCGCAGCGCAATTGCTTTATTTCAGACATTGACGATGCGGTCCAGGAGGTACTGCTGATCGTGGCGCGCAAGTTCGAGTCCGTCCGCGCCGTTGCAGCATTTTCCGGCTGGCTCTTCAGCATCGTACGCCACGAGTGTCGGCGACTTGGCCGCAAGGCCTTCAACTTCGATCCCTACAACGAAGAAGAGGTTGACCGGTGGCTGGAGAGGCACGATACCGACTCGCTGCGTCGCGAACTCGTCGACGCACTGGAATCGCTACCGTCCCATTACCGCGACGTACTCCTGCTGCGCGACTTCGAAGAACTCTCCATCGGCGAGATCGCCGAGAGCATCGGCTTATCCGCCTCGGCTACGAAAAGCCGGCTTCATAGGGCGCGTACGCTGGCACGCGAGTATCTGCTCGCTTGATGGCAAGCTCTCTATTCCCGGTAATTTCGCCCTGGATGCGAAAATCAGCATCATGACGCAAATACGAATTTGAGTGTAAGCCCATTTTTGCATCGGACACCAGAGGATATGAGATTCGGCCGGGATTCGTGAATATTTGAAGCTTCGGACAGTTGCGATTACCCACAGCGACCGATTAGGCGAAGCGCCCGCCGGGCAGCCTTCTCGATAACATCCACCTCCGAGACATAACGATGCTGTCCTCTCTGACGTTGCAGCACAACACGACCGCGAATCCGAGTACACTAAACACCTCGAAGTAACGGTCGAGCAGTGGCAGGATTGGGCCGCGAGCGAAGCGGCGGCGACTTCGTCAACGAAATGATTAAGGCCGGTAGTCCCTTCGCGGGGCTACCGGCCTTTTTGTCGTTTGGGGTCATGGAATCAGGCTATCGCCGCTTCGCGTGGCAATACTTCAGTTTCGATTTCGCGCCCGTGCTGCTGCAATGTCACTTGCAGATCATAGGTTTGTTGCAGGTTGAGCCATGACTCGGCATCCCCTCCGAAATACCGGGCGAGGCGGATCGCCGTGTCCGGGGTAACTCCGCGTCGTTCCCTTACCACGTCATTGATACGGGTCGGGGTTACATGCAGCGCGTTCGCGAGCGCATTCGGCGTCATGCCGAGCGGTGCTAGATATTCTTCCCGGAGAATTTCCCCGGGATGGATGGGGCGCATCCCATTGTGAAAGCGTGCCATGTCTAAATCCTCTCAGTGGTAATCGATAATCTCGACGGCTTCGGGGCCGTCGGGCGTCCATACAAAACACACTCGCCATTGATCGTTGATGCGAATGCTGTACTGTCCCTCGCGATCGCCGTGCAGCGCTTCGAGCCGATTTCCGGGCGGGGAGCGCAGCGAGTTGATAGACGCCGCAGTATCCAGCATCAGCAATTTGCGTTCGGCGACGGCGCGGAAGTTGACGAATCGGCGGACGGTACGTCCCTCGAAGAGGGCTTGTGTGTCGGCGCTTTTGAATGACTGGATCATGTAACGCATTGTATATCGTTTGCCGATAAGCGGCAAGCGATGGGCGTCATGATTTTCCCGATGCGTTGGTACAGTCGCTTGGTACAGGGCTTGGCTGGGGTGCTTGGTGCAGCGCGAGGACCGGGCGTCGGTCGGGAAGCGGGAGGGGAGAATTGGCCGAAGTGACAAAGCTCAGGATAAAATAAAACCGGCAACGGTGGCCGGTTTGTATTTTCCCTGCTTGGCTTCTATGCGTGTGTACCTAATTCGTACCAATCGCCTTCAAAGCCTTACCCCATAAGGGTTTGTGGTGCAGGAGAGGACTCGAATAAAGCGTATAAGTTATTGAATTTAAGATGGTTTAATTCATGTCAAGTCGCGAGTATACGCAAACGAAGCGGATCGAGTTGGCTCAGCCCGGTAAGAGCCCGCTTCTATGTGCCAAAGCTGCGTTTCGACGAACACCGCAAGTTGCTGGAACCGGCTGGAAGCACTGGCGATGGATCAGTTCCTTGGAAAAACGTGTTGGAACTCCGCTACCGGCAAGTGGTGGGGCTCTCCACCGACTCCCGAAGACGAAGTACTGTTGATCTATGTCGGCCGTGAACCGTCGGCGGTTGACAGGAGGGATGCTGAGACACTGATTGCCCGCTTGCAGAAGCGGATTGCCGACAGGGCGTCGCTGCGAAGTGTTTTCGTGCCGTGGGTGGTCAGGCGGACGCCTGAGCTTCCGGGCGCTTCTGCGATGACGAGTCTCTTACTGGATGTCGTCAGCAAACGACACCTCGTCGTTTGCACCGTCGCTCCTCCGGTGTGCGCTACTCTTTGACGAGCTGACGTCCGTTCCGACGGTAGCGGTCGACATCAATTTCCGCGCTCGCAATGTTGTCCATCCCAATCGCGCGAAACGCGCAATCCAGTTCACACCAGGCAGCGATAAACGGTTCTGTCGCAATAAGGAAGCAGGCCGGCAAGTGCACCGAAATACAGAGGAATGCTTATGCAAATAGCGAATAGAATTGCTGGGCGGGAGAGAGTGCCTTACCGCTGTCGTTCATCTGACTTTTGCGAATCATATGCATGGTCTCGATTCCGCCCAGAATGATGCGTGCGCAACGAAAATTCTTGAAGCCCATCATTGGACGGGTTCGACGCTTGATGGCCCGGTGATCCTGTTCGACAATGTTGTTCAGATACTTTTTCTGGCGGACCTTGATCGGCGCTTCCCGCTTGGCGTTGATCGCTTGCAAGGCAGCCAGATTCGATCCGCTCTTATCGATCGTCACGGTCTGGGGCTCACCATTCTGGTCGATTGCCTTTTCGAAATAAGCCCGGGCCGCAGCCTTGTCCCGTCGGGCTCGCAGCAGAAAATCAACGGTGTTGCCTGCCTTGTCGACAGCTCGGTAGAGATACCGCCACTCACCCCCTGATTCGAATGTAGGTCTCATCCATCCTCCAGCTCTTGCCGCCCGCCCGTTTGCACCGTCGAAAGGCCTTTTCCAGGACCGGCAACAGTTTGATTGCCCAACGATGAACCGTCGAATGATCGACCGCAATCCCGCGCTCGGCCGTCATCTGTTCGAGATGACGCAGGCTCAGAGGATATGCCACGTACCACCGAACGCAGAGCAACATCACGTCCAGGGGATAATGCAACCGATTGAGCACTTTTGCCGCCGCCGGACTCAGCTTCTGGTTCATCAATCACGTCACGCATTCAAGGCCCATCAGCATAGCAGACGGCCTTATTGCGACAGATCCGAGATTTCAGCTTCATCCTGTTCGATGCGCCGGTCGAGGCACCGGAATGGGACAGCAAATCACTGAACGACAAGACATTCGCCCGCTTTGCAAGGTATTTAAGACGTCCCTGATTGCTGCGCTTCTGTTGTGATTTTCAGTTTCGAATGCCGTTTTTGTGATGCAAGCCGGGAGTTCACTTCACCTTCAAATGGAGCGTGTCATGTCACAAGTCAATATTCTGGTAGCGGTCAACGTAGCTCAGGCAATTGCGACCGGGGAGCTGGGGAACTATGTCTATATGATGGACGACTCTCTGACGGGGCAGTCGGCCGGTGAGGGTGGCGATGAGCTGAGCACGGTCTGCGAGAACGGCGATAAGATCGTGTGGAGAGTCGACTCGATCGATCCGGATCAGCATGTTTCAATCGATCACTTCGAGGGCGACATCAAGACGACGGGCATGATCAATCCGGCTCCGTATCCGCAAACGGATAGCGACACCTGGGGTGGGAAAATAAATTGCGCGGGCAACAAAGTCGAGTACCGGATGTATCTGAAACTGAACAACAAAATCGTACAGGGCTTTGATCCGTTTATCACCGCTACCAACGCGCAGCGGTGAGCGCCAGCAAAAAAAGCCTGAAAGCCTGTGACAAAGCGGCGTTCAGGCGACGAGACCGCCGCGGCAGAAGTACCGCGGCAAGAATCCCTTCGAATCAGATGAACACCGCGCGGCTCTGAATCGCGGCCGGCGCCGACAGGAAAGTCTGCACCGCTTGCGCGTGCGCGCCGTCGAGCAGCTCCTTCATCGCCTTTTGCATCGGGTGGCCGCTGCGGCCGTAGCTGAGCGTCACGCGACGCGCGTCGTCGGCAGTCAGCCAATACGTATCGAGCGGCTGCAGGATGTTCCAGCGGCATGCGATCGCGCGGTTGTCGTGCGCACCGTACTCAACTATTGACGACAGATTGCCAGGTGCCGGCCTGAGCCCCGCGAGATCCGCCACGCAAGTGAAGATATCGTTGGCCGGCGTTTCCGGGTCGTTGACCCTGAAGCTCCACGCGTCGACCCAGTCGGGTTCGAAAACAGACACGCCGGCTTTGCGTACCGGATTGAACGACGGCAGATTCACACCGAACGTGGTCTTGAACTTCGGCTCGCCGAACAGCTCGATGCCGGCCTGAATCGCGTTGTCGCTGTCGCACGGCACGAACACGCGATGATTGCCCATCAGCTTGCTCTGCTCGTCTCCCATTACCCATTGCTCAAAGCTCACTTCGGGCAAGAGCGCAGCCTGCGCGGCTGGATAGGCGACGATATTCAACTCGAGCTCCTGCGTGACGCCGATGCAACTGGCCGGCCACTGCGCGGCTGGCACGCCGCGGCCACCGGAAAACTGCGCCGAATACGCCTGGAAGTTGAACGCGACCGACGCGCGGCCACCGAACAGCGCGGCCCTGAGTGGCGTCTTCACCAGGAACGGCTCGACGTGCCGCGCGTCTACCAGATAGTGCACAACGCAGTTGACGAGCGACGCATAGTAGAACGGCAACGCAAGCGGCGCAGGTACTGAAGGAAGGGTGGTCGGCATTGCGATCTCCTGTTTGGAGCGAGGGGAGTGGACGTCAGCGCGCTGGGGACACCGATGGCGGCGCATATTCGAAGGTCGGTGCGGCATGACGACCTTGCGGGTCGCCGGGCAGCGGGGTGTTGATGAGCCGCTGGAACAGGTCCTTCAGCCTGAACATGCCGCCGATGCCTTGCTGCAGCAGCCCCGGCTCGCCGTCGAACGCGCGTTGAATCATGCGCAGGAAATCCCAGTACGCGACGTTGAACGCCGCGGCGCTCTCGTGAAGCTCCGACGCGTGCCGGAAATCGGCCAGCTTGCAATTCGGCTTGACCGGAATCGCGGCCGACCAGTCGACTTCGAAGGGCGCGCCGCGCGGGCCGGTCTCGACCGTGTCGTTCCATTGATACTGGCGTCCCGCGAGCAGCTCGCTGAAGCGGAAGTAATGCGCGACTTCAGGAAAGCCCTTGAACTGTTCGCGGTTGCCTGTCCAGATTTTGTCGGTGACGCCTTCGCCCTGGTTGCGTATGGTCTGTAGCGCGAGCAGCGCCGACACAATATCGGTAACAGGAAACGCCCCACCGGCGCCGTCATAGTAGTAGTCCGCGGTGACCTGGCGCGACGGATGCCCGCTGAACACGAGCGCTTCGCCGTAGCGTTCGACGAGCGCGCGCAGTTTCGCTTCGATGCGCAGATAGAACTCGCCGATCGTCATGTCGCCGTCGGCAGGTTCTGCCGAGAACAGCACCTCGGGGCGGATCGTACTCGGCCGTTCGATCGCGCAGCCTTGCTCGACCGCTTCACGTGAAAAACCGTACAGGTTGACAACGATTCCGTCGATGTCGAGCGGTAATGGTGACGGATAGTCCGGCATGAACGAGGGTTCGCCGGTGCGCGGCGTACCGCCCAACGCATTGATCAGGTTCGCGACCAGCGTCAGGTGCAGCATTTCTTCGACGGCAACCGAGCGCAGCACCTCGATTGCCTGCCAGCTGCTCTTCGGCGCAAGCGTGTAGAGGGCAGTCAGGTAGGGCGGAATCGTCGCGTGCTCGAGCTTCAGTGCATGCTGCAAATCGTTCAGCAGATCCGCACGGTCGGCTTCGAAGCTGGTCGAACCGATCGCATCGGCCAGTTCGCGGAAGCTCCGGTCGAGCGTCGGAATGGTTGCATCGAGACCGGGGCTGCGGCAGTGTGGGCGGCAGATCCGAATGCTCAGGGTCGTAGGCGCTGCGCGCCTTCGATTCCTTGTAGCCGTCCAGCAGGCGGACTTGTTCGATCAGTTTCATGCGGTCTCTCCCGTAACTAGCTGTGCGTGGCGGCCCAGTGCCGCGTCGATCCGGTCCGCCGCGAGGCAGCTCAACGCGGCGGCGGTCAGCGTGGGGTTGGACGTGCCGCTGGTGGTCATGCTGCCGCAGCCTACCAGGTAGAGGTTTTTGTGATCCCAGCTGCGCAGATCGGCGTTGACGACCGACTCGTTGGGATGATTACCCATTCGGTGACCACCCATGAAATGACCGGCGCCCTGATAGTTAAAAGGTGTACCGCCATAGTCGAAATGGGGGTACTGATCGTTATATTTCGTATGGTTCGCTATTCGGCAATGGTGGAAAATCCGCTCGACCACCTTGCTTGCCAGCGCGAAACCGCCGCGCGTGTAGTCGCTGATGTTGTAGTGGATCACCGGCCTGTAGTTGCCGAGCGCGTCGCGATAGCGGTCGTCGAGCGTGACCTTGTTGCCCGCTTCGGGCAGTTGCTCGACAAGGAACGACAGATGCACCTGTCGCGTCACGCGATCGACCAGTGCGCGCTGCATCTCTCGTCCCCACAGCTTTGCATCGAGGCAGTCCTGCACGTCTTGCGCGGGGGCGCCGGTCGGCCATGCCCATCCGTCGTTGCCGATCTCGATGCGAAACGACGAGTGCCGACCACGAAAGCGGCCCCAGCGCAGCCCCTCGATGCCGGAGGTCGCGAGCGGTCCGCGGAACGGCCAGACCTGGCGCGGCAATAACCCCCACGTCAGAAACACCGGGTGGTCCATCAGCCCGACGCCGACGAGGCCGCTGGTGCGCGCGGCGCCCGATGCGAGCAGCAGCTTCGCATTCTCGACGGGTGCCGCGCACAGCGCGACCGCGTCGCCGTGCGCAACGTAGGTCTGATGCTCGGGTTCGCCGGGCTTCGCATAGCTCTTCACACGCACACCGGTGATGCGGCCGGTGTCCGGATCGATCAGCAACTCGCTCGCGACGCATTGGGTGACGAGCGTAACCAGATCGCCCTGGCTCGCAACGAGCGTCTTCATCGCGTTGTACTTTGCCTGTATCGGGCAGATCGGCACGCAACTCGTATTGCCCATGCAGCGATGGCCGACTGCCCGGGAGCTGACCGAACCGACCGGCTGGTAGCCTTTGCCGCCGTCGTAGGCTGCATTCGGCACGCCATTGCGCCCGGCCGGCGTGGATATCACGCCGAGCGGATGCACATCGCCGTCGATCTCATAGGTGCGGCCGTTCAGCGATTCGGCCATAGTCTGGTCGACGACACTCTGCGGCAGACCGTGCATCGGGTACACATAGCCATGCGGGAAAAACTGGCCGTGATATGCCTGCTCCTCGACATTCGCCGACACACCGATCTCGCGCTCGGCCTCTTCGTAGTAGCGAGAAAACGTCTCGTATTGCAGCGGCCAGTCCTGCGCGACGTTGTACAGCGAGCGCATCCGAAAATCGTCGGGCAGCATCCGCAACGACGTGCCCAACCAGTGCAGCGTCGTGCCGCCTGTATAGCGCGTATAAGAACTGCGGTAGGGATGCGGGCCGCGCTGAACGAAATAGCCGTCGCCGGGCTCCTCGTTCTCTCCAGTGATGGCGGTTTGCAGTTCGTTCGGCTGCGGCGCGTTCGGGTTGTTCGGATAGGGCGCCTGCGGAATCTTGATCTGCTCCTGATAGAAAGTCTCCAGAAACTGGGTGTAATGCGTGAAGTTCAGGCCCGAACCCGTGCCCGCTTCGAGCAGGAGCACACGGCGCCGGCGCTCGGCCAGACGCCGCGCGAGGATCGCCCCCGAAATGCCCGCGCCGACGATCACGACATCGTAATGGCGCGCGAGCGCAGTTTGAGCCGCTTCGATTTTCATCTGAATCCCCGGTTTGGAGCCAGGTGGTGCCTGGCGGTAGACGCCCGGAGGCGTCCGCAATGACATGCGCTGTGATGTGCGCCGCGACGTACGCAGTGACGCGCGTAGCGGCTTTGCGTCAGCGCAACGGCGACATGGAAGGCGGCCGGGACCATGCATCCCAGCCCTGTTGCTTCGCGCCGCCCGGATGAGCGCCGATGAGCGGCCACACGAGCGCCTCCTGGTACGCGCGCGACGAAATCACGCGGGTCGCGTCGTTGGGCACGCCGGGGATCGCGTTCCATGTGCCGGTGTACCACGCGTACATCAGGTTCCTGGTTGGCGGGCCGTCCGCGGGGTCGGCGAGCAGCGCTTCGACTTTTTGCGCCTTGTCCGGGCCGCCGGGCGGCAGCGCCGCGAGACGCTCGCTCCATGCGTCGAATCGCTCTTGCCCAAGCTGCTCGATGAAAAAGTCGCAGAGCGTCGACCCGATGCCCGTGCCCAGCAGTGTGATCGACGAGAACTCGAGAATTCTGGCGCTGCCTCTCAGAAATATCGAAAGGCGCTGCGCGTTTTCATCGACGGAGTCGGTATTGTGGGAATCCATGTTTTGCCCGCCACGAATTGAAATGGAACGGAAACCAACACTTCACGTTTCCATTGGATTTTTTAGAAAAACGAATCCGATATTTCTCGCCGGATGCTAATTTTTATGCAAAAAACATTTTTTCTCTTTTTCATTAGCATTGCTTGCAATAATGTATTGAGGCTAGGAGCAGATTGGTACCTGCCAAGGTTGACAGGTATTGCAAGCGGCTTCGCAGCCGTTAATGTTGTTCATTTTCGATCTTCTGAAAAAAGATAAACGCTATAAAAATAGGGGGATTTTATGTTATTTGCATCCGTGCGTATCTTGCCTGCATCGAAAACGATGATTTCACTCGGCGTGGCGACAGCGACCGCCGCGATCGTGCTGACTGCGCACGGGCAGACCATTGCGCAGCCGACGGAAAAAAACTGCGATACGCCGACGACCCCGTTTTGCGATGCGCTCATGAAGCCCATCGCCGGCTGGAGCGGGCATATCTTCAGGTTGGCGCAAAACTATCCGTCGACTGCGCCGACCGATGCGCAGCCCTGGCTGAAGCTCAACCCCTACACTGAACCCGGGCAATATCTTCAATCCGTGCTCGGGTACTTCTATGAAGGGAACATCCGCTCCAGCGTCGAAGACAGCTTCGATCCAGCGCTGAATTCCGTGCGCGGCTGGTATAACGCGCCATGGCAGGACCATGGCGTGAACGGCCGGGAATTCGTCCACGGACTGACGCGCGAGCGGACGTCGCTCAGCCAGGAGCTGGATCCGAAGCAGACACTGCAATGGAGCAACTATGCCGTCGGCTTTTACAATGCGCCGGGCGGTGTAACGATCGGCAAGGTCTGGGCGAAGCATGGCGATCCCAACCCCGATCTCGCCGATATGCCAGAGGGAACGGTGGCGGCCAAGCTGCTGTTTACGACGGCACCCGTTGATCAGGTTCCGTATCTGGCAGGTTCGCCTGAATGGCAGGCCTACGTCTACACCGGGGTGGGTGACTCACGCTTGCATCCGCTGAACATACGCTCGATCCAGAAGGTGCGTCTGCTTCAGATTGATATTGCCGTGAAAGACAGCCGTGCGAAAGAAACTGGCTGGATATTCGGCACGTTCATCTATGGCGGCGGTCCGGGACACGCATCGGATCCGGCTGTTACTGGCTGGCGCAATGTCTTTCCCGTGGGTGTGATGTGGGGCAACGATCCTGAATACCCGAACACCGGTCAGTTGAAGCAGACCTGGTTGAACCCGGACGTCCACATGTCGCACGTCGGATACCAGGGGCGACTGAACGGCCCCGTCGACAACCCGAATTCGTCCTGCATGTCGTGCCACTCGACGGCTGAGCTGCCGCAAGGCCAGATGGTGCCTTCAGGCAGCGACAATGTCGCACGATGGTTCCGCAACATTCCATCGGGGGAGCCGTTCGATTCCGGCCGTAAGCCGCTTGACTACTCGCTGCAGCTCGAAGTGGGGTTGGTCAATTTCCTGCAGACACACCCTAATATTTTCCCGACGTCGATGCCGGCGGCACAAGTCAAGCAGGTACACAACGACAAGAACAAACCATTGTCGCGCGCGGGCGTTCAGTGACGTCCGGCCACCATTCTTTTTCCCGGAGGTAAAAAATGAGCGAAGCAACAGAGAACGATGCGTCGGATGCAGCTACAAATCAGCGATCCGCGATTCGGGCATACAAACTCTATATGGGTCGAGATAATGCATCGCACGTGCTTAAGGGAACGGTAAGTGAGAATTTCCGTACCGAAGTCGTGGCCGTGCACTTCAAGGAGACGCCCGCATACGGATCATTCGCCTGGCACAACGCTCCCGAGGCACAGTTCGTTATTACCCTATCGGGGACACTGCAATTCAAAACCCGAGATGGTGAAACTTTTCTGTTGCAAACCGGCGATGTGCTTATCGCCGAGGATACTGCCGGCAGCGGTCACGAGTGGCGCATGATAGGCGATCAACCCTGGAAACGGGCCTATGTCGTACTGAAGCCGGGTGCCAAGGACTTGTTTATCCCAGACCCTTGCTCGGCAGGCGGTTGAATTTCGATGCGAGTGGACGGGGTTCGAGGGACGAAGCCTCGACTGAAGATGCTGTATCGTAAACATCTCCCTTGCCCAGAGACTGAAGTTGACCCGCAAAAACGGACGCCTATCCTTTTGAAGAGGAGGTGCCGAAATGGGCAAGCATCGTACCCCGTACCCGGCGGAATTCCGGGCGCAAATGGTTGAGCTGGTGAAGGCCGGGCGCACGCCGGAGGAACTGGAAAAGGAGTTCGAGCCGACCGCGCAGAGCATCTATAACTGGGTGGCGCAGGCCGGGCGTGACGCGGGCACGCGCCATGACGGGCTGACCACCGCCGAGCGGCAGGAGCTTTCGCGGCTGCGTCGCGAGAACCGGCAACTGAAGATGGAAAGAGACATCCTCTCTCACGCAGCGGCCTGGTTTGCCCGGGAGACGGGAGCCGTATCGCCGAAGGATACGGATTCATGAGAGCGAACCGGGCCCGCTGGCCCATCGCCACGATGGCGCGGCTGCTCAGGGTCTCCACGAGCGGCTATTACGGGTGGCTGGCAAGGGAGCCATCGGCGCATGCATGCAGTGACGCGCAGCTGCTGGGGCGCATCCGCACCCTGCATGCGAGCTCGCGCGGCACATACGGCGCACCCCGTATTCACGCGCAGCTCGCGCGTGAGGGAGTGCACGTGGGACGCAAACGGGTGGCGCGTCTGATGCATCTGGCTGGTCTGTGCGGGGCCAGTCGCCGGCGCTGGAAGCTCACCACACACCAGCGTGCGGGAGCGCGGCGCGCGCCCGATCTGGTGCGCCGCCACTTCAGCGCCGCCGCGCCGAACGTGCTGTGGGTGGCTGACGCCACCTACATTCCGACAGGCGAAGGGTTCCTGTATCTGGCCGTAGTGCTTGATGTATTCAGCCGCCGTATCGTGGGCTGGGCAATGTCGAACCATCTGTACACCGAACTGATGCTACGTGCACTGGACATGGCATTGTCGCAGCGGCGGCCCGTGAGCGTGATTCATCATTCGGATCAGGGGTGCCAATATGCGTCGATTGCCTTCGGACGCCGCTGCCGCGAGGCAGGTGTGCAGCCATCGATGGGCACCGCAGGCGGTTCTGTTGCAATAGCGGAGGCTGGTATGCTGCGGGACCTTCTTGAGGAAATGATGGCCGAACGGGGGATCGCGGTCGATCATTCGACCGTGCACCGCTGGTCCATCAAGCTTCTGCCGGTGCTTGAAAAGGCGTTCCGTCGCTGCAAGCGCCCGGTCGGTAAGAGCTGGCGGATGGACGAAACCTATGTGAAGGTCCGTGGCACATGGAAGTATCTCTACCGCGCCGTCGACAAGGCCGGCAACACAGTTGACTTCCTGCTGCGAGCCAAGCGGGACAAGCAGGCGGCCCGACGGTACTTCGAGAAGGCCATCGATCAGAATGGCGCCCCTGAAACCGTAACCATCGACAGGAGCGGTGCCAATCTGGCCGGGTTACATGCCGTGAATACTGAGCGTGAGACGCCCATCAAGATCCGCCAGGCCAAGTATCTGAACAATATCGTGGAACAAGACCATCGGGCGATCAAGCGCCGTACCCGGCCCATGTTGGGATTCCATGATTTTCGTTGTGCCCGCATCTTGTTGAGTGGCATCGAACTCATGCATATGATCGCCAAAGGGCAGATGAAAGACGCACGCAAACTCAAGCCATCGGCCGCCCGGCAATTCTACTCGTTGGCGATGTAAGCAATCCTTATCATATCGATATCGTTCGCCCAAATCGCCTTGCCGCGACAGAACCTGCTTCGATAACCACTCCAACCAGATCTTCGCGATGCGGTGCCAGCGCTGCCCGGATCTGCACCGGATCGTTCGGTAACCGCCGCTGGTAGACAACCCGGTCCGCTTCATCGCAGACTACGACCACACTGTTGTTCGAGTGCAGGTCAATTCCACTAAACTTGTTCATGCCGGCCTCCTGTGCGTCACGTCGCTGTTCGCACCTCGACTCTACGCTCGCCGTTCTACCTCAACGGAGGGAGGCCGGCTATATGATTATCAAAACCGGAAATTCTACTCACCGGATATGGTTCGAAATTGCAAGTAGTTTTTTCGTGAACACTTAGTCGCAAACCCGATTGCAGCCCCCCGCTTTGGCGCGGTCTCCGCTTTCTACGCTTCTCCGGCTCGAGTGGCGAAATTTCATGATTTGGCTGAGAATTCACATTTAGGTGAATCAGCGGAGTAGGGAATATCTCTGCTTGGAGAGCCCTAAACTTGGCGGCGACTCAGCTATCGGCGTATTGTCCTACCGATTTATCAAGCGGATAGCGTGCGCTTGACGAGGCCGAAGTCGATAGGGTCGGCAACCCGGCGATCTACGGCAATCTACGGCAATCTACGGATGCTAGCCGCATCCCGCGACACACATCCGAATGGGATGGTCGGCGGCAGTTTATGATGCTTCCCGGAGACCGCGCCAAAGAACGGTTTGAGGGGGAAATTGCGCGAACCGGTGACGTACAGATGCTCTGAGCAACACACGCTGCCTTTCATCTGTTTCTTTTTCCACCTTCTGCATGCAATTGGCATCTTCAATATCGCGAATCGACCGAACTAGCTACGCATTACGTTGCGTCACATCGGATGCTTTTCATAACACTTAGCCGGGATTTATTCGAAATCGATTCATCAGGCATATTTATATTGCAGCCAAAACGGTCGGCATGAAGTGACACGTCGATTACCTTGACAACAGTCGAGGCACACAGTATTTTATTCTTCATATCATAGTGGCAAGTTGTCACGAATATCTGAAAAGGAAAGACGGCCATGTTCGATTTTTCCATTGCGCCCTCCGCCCGCCGGAGGCGCACCATTATGTTGATGGCGAGTGTAACTTTCCTCATGGCTCACCCTCGAACGGGAATTTGCGAGAGTTCTAATAATGGCGAACCGAATATTAAAATTTCAATAAGTTCGAATTTTCCTTCCGATATAGTTGGTGGCGCATCGAACGCAACGCCGCAGCAGGCTGCGCAGTTCGCGTGGGAAGAATTCATCGCGTTGAACTGGCCGGCAGTCGCCAAAACCGATAATCTTTCTCCGAGAGATACGCCCGATACATCGAAGCTGTTTGGGGATCCTGCTCCAAATCCGCTGGTATGGCATACCTTTCGCGGAAAGGTTGAGATCTTCCCGGGTGGTTTGGTTGATCCACCAGGATATGAGAATAATAGTGCGACCGATTATGGCTACGATGTCCGCCCGGCCTACATTTATGAAAATGGGTTGATAAAACCAGCTGGGCCGGCTCCATGGATCAACCTCGATGAAAATAGTCAGATATCCCTTGACCAAATATATGCCGGCGTTGTATCGGGGAAATTGAAGGGAAGCGATAGTCAGATCTTGTTCATGGCGAAGGCGAATCGCGTAGAATATAAATATATTGCATCCAAGCGCCTTTGGGATGAGGCTAACCGTATTAAAATGTTCAAGGCCACGAAAAACTATATTAATTCAAAATCCGCAGATCCGCCGGCTGGATCCAAGAGCTGCGTGAGCTTTCCATACGGTTCTGTTGAGATCAAGGCAGCCTGGCGCAAATTGACATCGGGTGAGAAGTGGTCTGGACGTTTCTACACAACCCGTGTGCGGTACTACATGGGAACGGGTAAGAATATTCGTTACGTTGACGATGAACTGGGCCTCGTCGGATTGCATATCATTCAGAAGACGCATTCGGCGCCATACTTCATTTATGCGACGTTCGAGCAAGCAGATAACATCACGGATTCGAATGGGAATGCCTTGGAGGACGAGAACGGGAAATTCAAATATGATTATTCTCTTGAGGCGTCGCTAAGGCCGGACATTCATTCAGTAAATGCCAAACCTGGGGCGACACAATACCTCTATCCTCTTGGTCTGTTCTTGACTAATCCAGGTGGACGACTTTACTACCAGAACACGCCGAATACCGGACTTCCTGCTGATGGCATAATTTTCGTTAATCAGAGAATTAATCGAATACCTGACGATATCATTGCTGTCAATAAGCTCGCTCATGAGGCAATTTCTGCATATACAAAAGAGAAGTTCGGGAAATGGGCTCCAAATTCGGTGTGGTCATATTACAAACTCATAAATGTGCAGGCTACTCCTCTTCCAGGCAAGATGTCTAGTATTGATTATAGCAAACCGGATGCTTCAACCTATTATCAATCCAATAGTGTAATTGAAACCGATTACAACCTCCAGAAATTTAGTGGTGTGTTTGATGGTTTTAATGACACGCCAAAAAAATTAACCATTAGTGACTTCGATAAATCGCCCCCCTATAAAGCACTTGCTAACGTGCGTTATAACGGCAGTACGGTAAACATGGGTGGCTGTATGGGGTGCCACGGCAATGCCCAGGGAGCTGGGGCTGGATTTAGCTTTATTCTGCTTGACGGGAGAGTCCAGACGCCAGAGGCGGCAGGGGTTCCCGTAACACAGGAGCAAATTGCTCGATTACTGAAATACCTCCATAAGCCTGAACCTGCCGTTGGCCTTGGCTCCGCCTCGAGCCAACAATACTGTCCCGATTGAAGCTGACTAGTACAACATCCCGTAAATACGTTTAATAATTATCAGGCTGCAAATAAGGCTGCAGGAGCGTGACGACCACATCGGCCATTTCGTCGAGCGAACCCGTGCCCGGCAGCGGTTCCCAACGCCCACTATGGCTGCGAAAGGCGGCGCCATATCGATTGCGGCCGAGCTCGGTGAGGCGCGCCACGACGGTTGGCTCGTCATTATCCAGACGTTTGATCAGCAAGTGGCGCCCGTAGGCTTGCGTGACGATCTGCTCATGACCGAGCAGGCTGCGCAGTTGACGCTGCAGTTCAGCAGCGTGGTGTTTGGCGGGTACAGCTGGCATCTGCGTTCCTCGATTACGATGCACCGCTTTGCAGCGGATAGCCCCGGAAACTCCATTTGAAGGGGCGTGCGGCCTGATTGTGCTCGCCGACGAACTGCCCGGTGCGCTCGCGCAGGTGCGCGGTGCTGGTGTGGCTGGCATGGCGCAGCACCCGGCGCGTATAACGGGCAAACCAGAGTTCGATCTGATTGACCCAGCTTGCGTGCAACGGCGTGAAGTGGAAGTGAAACCGCTTGCCATGCCGCGCATTGAACGCCTGCCAGACGGCCTGCGCGCGATGCGTGTTCAGATTGTCCCAAACCACGTGCACCTGTTTATCTGGGTACGCGCCTGCCACGCGTTCCATGAAGGCTACCAGATCGTCCTGGGTGCGCCGCTCGCGGCACTCTGCCAACACCTTTCCGGTATGCACATCGAGCGCAGCAATCAACGCCTGGGTGCCGTGACGGATATATTCGAATTCACGGCGACGCAGCCGTCCTGGCGCGGGTGCCCGTCCCGGGTGCTTGCGCTCAATGGCCTGAATGCCAGTCTTCTCGTCGATGCTGAGCACTACCGCGTTTCGCGGCGCCTTGCGCTACAGCTTGCAAATCACGTTGACCTTCTCGCGAAAGGCCGGGTCTGGACTGTGCAGCCATTGCCGGACCCGGTGCGGGCGTACGTCGCCGGCCTGCAGAATGCGCTGCACGTGACTGCGGCTGATCTGCCCGACGACGCCGCGCTCCACGGCACGCGCCGCAATCTCGTCGAGCGTCGGCGTGACCCGTCCCTCAGGCTCCTGCGCTTCACACGCCAGCGCAATCAACTGCAGTCGCGCTTCGTGCGTGATGCGTGGCGGACGGCCACTGCGCTCGCCCTCACGAATACCCTGGACACCTTGCCGGGCAATGCGCTTGCGCCACAGGCAGACCGTTTGCACCGAGACACCCAGTTCCCGCGCAATCACCGTATTGGAGTGACCCTCGTGGGCCCACAACGCGATACGCGCCCGCATCACATCTCGCTGCATAGCCGTCTTCCGCTCAATCAGCGATAGCAGTTCCTGTCGTTCTTTATTCGCCAGCTTCACTGGCGTTGCACGGCGGCCTCGGCTCATCCGGTCATGATAACCGGGGCAGTTTATTATTCAATCTATTTTCGGGATGTTGTACTAGGTGGAAACGCCGTCCCCACAAGGCTCCAGCCATTGAATTGACGATCGAGTGGGCATGGTGCTCAGGTTCGCTTGCTTGATCCCACTTCTGTCGTTGGCACGCTTAGGCGGTCAATATAATCGGCCCACTCCTGCATGACCCTGCGACGATCATCGTCAAACGTTGTTCTATCGTAGGCCTTTTGCACATCGCCACGCTTGGCGTGTGCCAGTTGCGCTTCCAGAACATCGATATCCATACCGAGTCGTTCTCGTCCGACAGTACGAAGCATGCCCCGGAAACCGTGCGTCGCGTGTTTCCCTTGGAAGCCCATCTCTCGCAGTGCTTTGCTCAATGCATCTCGATGTAAATGAGGAGTCTTCTGGCGGGCAGGGGACGGAAAGACGTAGTGCCCCTTACCGGTAAGTAACTGCAACTCGTTCAGGACGGCGATCGCCTGCTTCGGCAATGGCACGATGTGATCATGCCGCATTTTCATCCGCTCGGCAGCGACGTGCCATTCGCCTGTTTCCAAGTTCACTTCGTCCCACGGCACTGAGGCAACGACGCCGGGCCGAAGGCCAGTCAGCATGGTGAGTTTGAGGGCGGCACGGGTAAGGGGTGACTTGTACGCATCGATAGCAATAACGAGCGGGGCGATGTCTGTCGGTTTGGTTATCGCTGGTATGTGGCCTTTCTTGTGACGCGGCGCAACGCCACGAAGTGTCAAGGCAGCGCCATCTTCGCGTAGTCCGTTCTGGACTGCGTATGTCACGATGCCACCGAGAAACTGACGTGCTTTGGTTGCGAGGTTAGGCGCGTGCGTGGCAATCGCTTCGAGTACGGGCTTAACCTCCGGCGTGGCAAGTGTCGAGATGGGCTTGTTGCGTAGCGCGGGAGTCAGATATTCGCGTACAACGAACTCCGCTTTCCGGTAGGTCTCGTCTGCCCATTCCTTGTGCTTGAAGTCGAGCCAGCGCTGGGCCACGAGATGGAAGGCGCCTTCGGCTACACGTCTGCGGGCGGCGAATTCGGCCCGGCGATGTTCGACCGGATCTGTGCCTTCACGTACAAGACTACGTGCGGTAGCGGCTGACCGGCGCGCATCCGTGAGCGTGATATCGGGGTAGGGGCCCAGGCTGTGGAAGTTCTCCTTGCCTGTGCCCGGTCGTCGATAGCGGAACAGCCAGGTTTTGGTGCCGTTCGGCTGAACCCTCAGGGCGAGTCCGTTTCCATCCGCGAGAAGGTAGGAACGGACGCGCGCTTTGGCGGCACGGAACACTAACTCTGACTTTGGTTCGACGCGTCTGGGCATGGGTTTGCCCCCCGAATCTGGTATACGCAACAGTATACGCAAAAAACGTCGATGTCAGTGGAACGCAAGGGATCTGTAGAGAACAAAAAACCCCGTAAGACATTGATCTTACGGGGTTTCTCGGACTTCTCCGGCTTACGCCGGAACAACTGTTGGTGCCCAGGAGAGGACTCGAATGAAAAATCATAACCATATGATTTATAAAAAAGTATAAAGTTTTTATCGAGCCAATGTACTCATTAACGTACTCAGTTGTAGCACGCTTGAAAATTCTCGTTTGGCCGTCGCGAAAACGAGACGTTCGCTTGCGAGACTTGAGTCTTCACGAGGGGCACATGGATCGGGCGCAGGTAATAGGAGGTTCAAATCCTTTCGCCCCGACCAAAGAAATCAAGGCCTTATGGACGCATGTCCATAAGGCCTTTTTCGTTTGGAGCGGATTTTGCCCCCACGTTTGCCCGCACACGATGGACGGCTCTCGCCGGTACAGAGTGGAATTTTCGGCGGGGCGACGTGCCGGCAGCGTTCGTGCGCGTTCTGTTTCCACGGGGACCCCTTACCGATAGGGCATGACGATTTCTGGTTGTTTCGGAGCACCTACACGTGGCAGCACGGTTTTAATCAGAAGCCCACGCACTACCCCGAACTGATGGCAACAGCACTCCCGCCGGGCCCGCTGAAACGCCGGGCGCGCGATGAAGCCCGGCAGCTGGCCCGGCACGCAGCCGTGGCTCGGGAGGCACAGGAAATCTGGCAATGCGTACGGCCGCTGGGTCTGAAAAGTCCGTATCTGGTTCGCAAGCATCTCGAGCCAGCGCCGGCACTGTGCCTGCTCGAAGCTCCCGAACTGCATGCGTTGCCGGGTTACGCGGCCCGTGTACTTGCCCTCCGCTTTCGCGAGCGCTACTCTGCGTCGCTGTATCTCGGCCCGGTCGCGATAGTCAGGTCGCCCTGTGCTGCCATGAGCGCCAGCACTGTTTCTCGCGTAGTCTTTTCAATCGGGTCCTTTCCGTTCCCGTCGAATACCAGTCAGTTGAGCCTACATTCGAGGCGGGTCCCTGACTGCAAGACTAGAGCGCGCACTGTCCGGCGCGATAAATGCCGCAGCCAACGCGCGAGGGCGCGACTGGCGACTAGGTGTTCGCGCGAGCTTGCCGTGCGGATATCCGGCCTAATGAAGCACCGCGGCAATTACTGAAAGGTCAGCGCAGCGGCTCGCCCGAAGCATGCTAGCAGGTAAGGTTCATGCAGATGTGTGCTTTTGCGCAGCGTCAAGAGTGCATGCCTCGCGGCGTTGCGCCCGTGAAATATTGCAAGGTAGTTTGGTGTTGTCATCTCGGTGAAGTTCCGGTCGATACAAGTGAGACGACCGGCCAGCCGTTGTACCTCCGTTTTTTCGTCGATAGGCAGAAAAGGCGCACTTCGCGCAATCAATCTGGCGACGTGCGGGGAACAGGACAGAAATCTCCGACGTTCCTTGAAAAGAAAAGTAGGCCACATACTATAAAGGCGCGCCGACGGCCGATCAGGGCCACCAGTCTGCGCATTTTCGTCACGTTGAACTTCATCGTCGCGCAGGTAGGAGTTCATACAAAGGAATACGCCGGATACACGAGAGCGAACATGTCGCGTTGCAAATAGTTCGACTACATTCGCATATCCTTCGCACGCCAGCCCAACTGCGATACGTCGGCAATCATCGCTCATCCTCGGCAAACTGTCGTCGAGCATCAAGCCGTACCTGTCCGCAACGAAATGAGCCGATTCGTGCAGTAATGGATTGGCAGCAGACCCCGACAAAAGCGGAATGGCATGCGGGCTTTCGACGATTTGACTAGGCAACGCCGTCAGCGCACGCACAGTGTTTCGATACGGCACTACTCCCGATTCGAGAATTTCACCGAGACCAAGCAACGGAAGAACCGGGTAAGCGTGCTCGAGTCGGCTACGTCCTGTGCAGCGAAAACGCGCTCCTGAAAGTAGGGATAGCCCGGCTTTTTGCTGCTCTTACGGTTTGCGTGCTCTCAGTGTCACCTATCATCGCGCGGTCCCAAACTTCAGGGTCATTACCGCACGTTGCAGTGCTTGCAACCGGTGGCACGATTGCAGGTAGCGCTGGGAGTGAGACGCAAACGACGGGCTACAAGCCGGGCGTACTCACGGCTGACGCCCTCCTCACATCGGTACCGTCGCTGGGCAAGATTGTCCATGTATCCGGAAGCGAGAACATCATCAACGATATCCTCCTGAAGCTCGCCAGGCGCGTGAATCAGCTTCTCGCCCAACCGGATATCGCAGGTGTTGGGATTACCGATCCGCCGGACTTTTATCAAATCAGGAAGTGTGTGTGTTCGAAATGACGATTTTTACGGCACAGGACGATAGCTAGACTGGCGTCATTCATCGCCCGCATGTCGTGGACCCTGCAGAACGCCAAGCTATCCGGAGGTAAGTGTTGTGAGAACGAAGTCCGCCAATCGAATTGTTGCTGTTGCCCTCGCCGCTGTACTGCTTGTTCCAGCGATATTATTCGCCGAAACGACGCCGGCCTTGACCCGCGATCAGGTCCGCGCGGAATTGCGTCAGCTAGAACAGGCCGGTTATGAACCGGCCGCTAGTCACGACGCCCGTTACCCTGCGGATCTGCAGATTGCTGAAGCCACGGTTGCGGCGCGTAACACGGCCGTCCAGGCTTCCGCCGCAGGCTTGAGCTATCGCACATCAATGAGCGCCTGGGCGGAAGCGGGCGCTGCGCCGACACAGTCGTCAGTTTCAAAGTAGGTCATTGCCGACCGTCGCGCCGGTGGGTTACGAGACGGTCGTGCCGCTTTCCGCGAGGAAGATCAAGCCGGTGGTGACACGCGCCTCTTCCGAGGCCAGAAACAGTGCGGCATAGGCGATATCAATGGGCTCTGCCGCGCCGAGCAGGTTCTTCGCGGCAAGATCGCGCATGCCCTGACTTCCCTGCAGGCGCTCGATAACCCGTGGCGAAAGCGTGGTGGAGGGCGCGATTGCGTTGACACGAATCCGGTCAGCCGCGTAGGTCACGGCAAGGGAGCGCGTCAGCGCGGCGACACCGCCCTTGGCCGACGTGTAGCAGTCCACGCCGGGAACGCCCATCAGCGCGACATTCGATACCATGTTGACGATCGCTCCGCCGCCATTTTTGCGCATATGCGGTATCGCGAAGCGGCAGCCAAGGAAGGTGCCCCACAAGTCGACTTTGACGACGCGCCAGAACTCGCCGAGATCCGCGTCGACTACCGTGTTATCGCGCGGCGTCGAGCCGCCCGCGTTGTTATAGAGGACGTCGAGTTTGCCAAACTCAGCCACGGTTGCCTCGATCGTCGCAGCGATACTATCGCTTTGCGTGACGTCGGTTGTTATCGCGATCGCCTTGCCGCCGTCCTCCCGAATGCTAGTCGCGACGGCCGCCGCCGCAGCGGCGTCGATATCGGCCACCACGACGCTTGCGCCTTCACGGGCAAACAACTCCGCTGCGCTACGCCCGATGCCGCTTGCGGCGCCCGTGATGATCGCTACCTTGTCGTTAAGCCGGAGCATGTCAGAACCTCTTTTCTCGCTAACTGTGGCGGATACAAACAAGCGTCATTGCGGTACGGGTGGCACCGCAGGGGTGGCGGAAAAATGATGATGAGCAATCAACCATCGTCCGCTGCGCCGCACAAGAAGCCACGTGGTGCGTAAGGTGGCAACCGACGGTTTGCCACTGGCGAGCGTAAAGCGGAAGTTGCCGTAACCCTGAGCGAGAAACGCGTCGGGGCCGAGCTCGGTGATCCTCTGGTCGACGAGTTCGAGCTGCGTCGAACTCAGCATGCCGATGTACGACGCGAAGTATCCGCGCACACCTTGCGTGCCGGTGGCCATGCCGGGCCGACCCGCGAACATCGTGGCGTCGTCGCTATACAGCGCGGTCAGGCCGTCGACGTCCCAATGCAGCGCTGCAGCATTCCATGCGCTTTCCGTGGAACGCAGCGCCTCGCCTGCAGCGCTGGGCGCCTCTTTCACTGTGGTTTCTATAGCGGACATGCTTCTTGTCTTTTCAAAGCGGAGCGACAAACCGTGTCTGCGTCACGCATGGTTCGGTCGCGATGGCCAGCGTACATTCATTTAACTTTGTGTTGACTGAAATGTCAATGGTTTGTCTAATATGTCAAATACAAGCAGTGCAGCACGCGAGTCCACGCGATCATTGAGTCAGGATGATCCCGCGAATGCTCCGCGCGCGCCGACAACGCATTCAGACAAACGGAGGAAGACATGAGTGACAACGAGAACGTGACATGCGACGTGCTGGTGGTCGGCACCGGTGCGGGTGGCCTGGCGACGGCCATCACCGCAAAGAAGCAGGGGCTGAACGTCATAGTGGTCGAAAAACAGCCCGTATTCGGTGGCAGCACAGCGCTATCGGGTGGCTGGCTATGGGTGCCGAACAACCCGCTAGCACGCAGAGCCGGCATTGAAGACACGGTGGAGGCGGCACGCGGCTACGTCGAGAGCGAAGCCGGCCAGCACTTCGACGGCCCGCGCGTCGATGCGTTCCTCAGGAATGCGCCCGCTATGGTCGAATTTTTCGAGCGCGAGACGGCGGTCAGGTTCACGCTCGGCGCGGCCTTCCCCGACTACCACGCGGAGACGCCCGGCGCTTCGCACGGCGGCCGACCGATCTGCGCTGAACCGTACGACGCCAATGAACTGGGCCCTCACGCAGCATTGCTGAGCCCGCCGATTCGCGGCATGACCTTTGTCGGCCTCACCTTTGGCTCCGGGCCGGACATGCGGCACTTTCTGAATGCGCTTTATTCGGTGAATTCGGCCTGGTACACGGCCAAACGCCTTGTCAAATATGGCCGGGACCTGCTGCTTCACGGGCGCAGCATGAAGCTCTTCAACGGTGCCGCACTGGCCGCGCGCCTGTACAAGTCGGCGGTCCAACTCGACATCCCGATATGGTTAAGTACGCCCGTGACAGATCTGCTCGACGAGGGAGGCCGTGTCTTTGGTGCCGTGATCACGCACGAAGGGCAGGTGAAGCGGGTCCGGGCGACCCGCGGCGTCGTCCTCGCGACGGGCGGTTTTCCGGGCGACCTCGCACGCCGCGAGGCTGTGTTTCCACACGCACCCGGTTCGGCCGAACACATCACGATGGCGCCGGCAACCAACACCGGCGACGGTCTGCGTCTCGCGGAGTCGATTGGCGCCGCCACCAACATGACGTATCCGCACCTCGGCTCGTGGATGCCGGTGTCGCGCGTGCCACTCGGCAATGGCCGGGAAACCGCTATCACGCACATTCTTGATCGCGGCAAACCCGGCATCATCGCGGTGCGCGCAGACGGCCGGCGCTTTACCAATGAAGGCGCCAACTATCACGATTTCGGCGCCGCCATGATCGGCGAGGCACCCGGGCAGCGTCAGGCTGTTTTTCTTGTCGCCGTTCACCGGGCGGTGCGCAAATACGGCCTTGGGTTTGCCAAACCGTTCCCTGTACCGCTCAGTCCTTACCTGCGCTCCGGTTATCTGTTGCGCGGTGCGACCATCGAGGCTTTGGCGAAACGTGCGGGGATCGACGCCGGTGGCCTCGCGCAGGCGATTCAGCAATTCAATCTGCACGCGCGCGACGGTCGCGATCCGGCGTTCCACAAGGGGGAGGCTGCCTACGACCGCTTCCAGGGCGATCCACTGCATACGCCGAATCCATGCATTGGACCGCTCGACAAAGGGCCGTATTACGCCGTCCGGCTGATGCCCGGCGATATCGGCACGTTTGGCGGCCTGCGCACCGATACCCAGGGGCGTGTACTCGACGAGCAGCGCGAGCCGATTGCGGGGTTGTACGCCGTCGGGAACGACATGGCTAGCATCTTCGGCGGCAGCTATCCGGGCGGCGGGTCGACCCTCGGGCCAGCGATGACGTTTGGCTATATCGTCGGTCGACATCTTGCCGGGATCGACGACTGACAGAGAAAAAGGCCGTTTGCGTCCCCCGCAAACGGCCTTTTTCACCGATGGCGCCGGAGTAGTGGCCTTCAGGCCGCTCCGAACCGCGCTTACATGCAGTTCTCGAAATTGAAGAACGACTTGCGCCACTGCACGACTTTCACCTCCTGAAACAGACCGCCTTTGTTGAAAGGATCACCGGCGGCGAATGCCTCGGCAACGGACTTGTCGTCAGTATCGATGATGATGATGCCACCGTGCGGCACGCCCTCTGGATCGAGCATGGCGCCACCCGCGAGCATCAGATGTTTTCGCTCGCTCAGGTAGGCGACATGTTGTGGCCGAAGTTCAGTGCGCAGCGCGCCGCTGTCGGGTTTGTCGAAAGTGAGCATGGCATAGGGCATGAAACTTTTCTCCTGTAGATAGGTGACCACGTAAGCATTGCGTGAATTCTACGATGTCGTCAAAAAACAGACATACAAGATAACCCTTGAAGCTGGCCTTTAACGCCGACTCCTGACGTTAACCCTTCCGGTATCAGGGTAAAAACGGACCATCGCTCGCTTGACGGTTTGACAATAGTGTCGAAATAATTGCATAAACGACAACCAAACATAAAATCAACTGGAGACACAGTCATGAACTTTCCCCCTTGCCTTGCGAGCATCGGTAGGTCTTGTGCGATACCGCTGATGGTGTCCGCAGCCTTGACCGCGGCATGGCCCGCTGCCGCCCAGTCGAATGGCCCGCTGAAGATCGGCGTGCTGACCGACATGTCGTCGGCCTATAGCGACCTGGCCGGTAAGTACTCTGTGGCAGCCGCCCAGATGGCGATCGAGGATTTCGGCGGCACGGTCAACGGCCGCAAGATCGAACTGGTGACGGCCGACCACCAAATGAAACCTGCCGTAGGCTCGGCAATCCTGACGCAGTGGTTCGATCGCGACAACATTGCCGCCGTATTCAGTCTCGCGGGTTCGTCCGTCGCGATGGCTGCCTCGGCGATTGCGAAGACGCGTCCAACGCGCACTGTGGTTTACACGATCGCCCAGACCTCTGATCTGAACGGCAAGGTGTGCCTGCCGAATAGCATTCACTGGTCGCCCGATTTCTACGCGCTCGGTGTCCCGTCCACTCGCTATGTGAGCCAGAAGCTTGGCAAGGCGTGGTATGTCATGGTGCAGGACACCGCCGCCGGTACGCCTGCCTACAACGCCGCGATCGAGGGCATCAAGAGCGGCGGTGGGCGCCTCGCGGGTGAAGTGCGTGTGCCGGTTAATGCCGGCGATGTGTCGTCATTTGTGTTGCAGGCGCAGGCGTTGCGACCTACCAGTCTTGCGGTCGGCTTCGGCGGCACTGACATGGTCAACGTCGTCAAGGCGGCGCACCAGTTCGGCATGACACAGGGCGGCGTCACGCTGGTCGCAAACGGGGGGTTGTTCGCGACGGACATCAAGGCGATGGGACTCGACCAGGCGGCAGGCATTGTATTTGCCACGCCTTTCTATCCGGAGATGAATGCCGATGCACTTGCCTGGTCGAAGCGTTTCATGGCGAGAACGGGCGTCGTGCCCGCGTTTTCGCACGTCGCCGAGTATGAGGCCGTCACTCATTACCTCAAGGCAGTTCAGCAGACGAAAAGCGACGACGCCACGGTTGTCGTGCCGGAGATGAAAGCCATGCCGGTCAACTCCTTCGCCGTCAAGAACGGTCATATCCGCGCCGACACCGAATTGATCCGTCCGATGTACCTCGCGAGAGTGAAGGCGCCATCGCAATCGAAATCGGTATTCGACTATGCCGAATTGCTCGCCGTCGTACCGCCTGACGAAGCGTACTCACCGCTAGCGCGTAGCGAATGCCCGTTGGTGAAAAAGTGATCTCGGGGCTTACGTCAACGCTTTCTCCTGGCGCATCCGGCGCACGCTACGACACAGAGGTAATTTCATGAGTCAGTACATTCTCGAAGCACGGGGGCTCGTCAAGCAATTCGGCGGCCACCTTGCGGTGGGAGGCGTGGATCTGCGTATTGAACGCGGCCACATTCATGCGCTGATCGGACCCAATGGGGCCGGAAAGACGACAGTATTCAACCTGCTGACAAAGTTCCTCCAACCGACCGCGGGCACCATCAGCTATCGCGACAACGACATTACGCATGCGCGGTCTGCCGAGGTTGCCCGTATGGGTATGGTGCGTTCGTTCCAGATCTCGGCGATCTTTCCGCACCTGACGGTGCTTGACAACCTGCGTCTTGCCCTACAACGCAAGCTCGGCACGGCGTTTCATTTCTGGCGCAACGAACGCAGCCTCGACGTACTCAACGAACGCGCCGAAGAATTGATCGCTGCAGTGGGCCTTGCCGATTACATGCACGCGGTAGCGGCCGACCTGTCGTATGGCCGCCGGCGCGCGCTCGAAATCGCCACAACGCTGTCGATCGAGCCGGAGTTGCTATTGCTCGACGAGCCGATGGCCGGCCTCGGCCGGGAAGACATCGGCACCGTCTCGAACCTGATCGCCAAAGTCGGTGAACGCTATACGGTGCTGATGGTCGAGCACAACCTGTCCGTAGTCCAGGCATTGTCGAACCGTATCACCGTGATGGCGCGTGGCAAGGTGTTGGCCGAAGGAGCATACGCTGAGGTATCGAAAGATCCCGACGTTCGAGCCGCTTATATGGGGTATGCCCATGACTGACGATACGACGCGCATCAAGGCTGACGACGTTCTGCTGACAATACGGAACCTGCGTGCCTGGTATGGCGAATCACAGGTGCTGCATGGCATTAACTTTGAGATCGGACGTGGCGAGGTTGTCACGCTGCTCGGCCGCAACGGCGCAGGCAAATCGACGACGCTCAAGACCATCATGGGGATCATCGACCGTCGTGACGGTGAAATCCGGTTCGACGGCCGCGAATGCACGCTGCTGCCTTCTGAACGGATTGCGAAGCTGGGCATTGCCTATTGTCCGGAGGAGCGGGGGATCTATGCCAGCCTGACAGTCGGAGAAAACCTGCTGCTGCCGCCGGTGGTGGCCGGCGGGGGCATGTCCGTCGACGAGATATACCAGATTTTCCCGAACCTGTACGAGCGCCGTCAGAGCCAGGGGACCTGCATGTCCGGCGGCGAACTGCAGATGCTCGCGATCGCCCGCATCCTGCGCACCGGCGCGCGGTTGTTGTTGCTCGACGAGCCAACCGAGGGTCTCGCACCCGTGATTGTCGAGCAGATCGGGACGCTTATCGGCACCCTCAAACAACGCGGTATCACCATCCTGCTGGTCGAGCAGAACGCTCACTTCGCAGCGGGCGTCGCCGATCGCCACTACATCGTCGAGCATGGCCGCGTGGTCGACATGATCTCGCGTGCCGCTTTCGACAGCAGTAGCCAGCGTGTCAATCAATACCTGTCGGTTTGAGGGCGGCGAGCCCCGGCATCGCAAGACATTTGATACGGACTAGGAGCAGAAGATGGACTCGTTACTCCAGGCTTTGCCGCCGCCCGCGGCGTTTTTCGGACAGTTGCTGATTGGTCTCATCAACGGTGGTTTTTACGCAATGCTTAGTCTCGGCCTCGCGGTGATCTTCGGATTGCTCGGGATCGTGAACTTTGCGCATGGCGCGCAGTACATGCTCGGGGCGCTAGGCGCTTATGTATTGCTCGATACATTCGGCCTCGGTTACTGGCCCACGCTAATCATCGCTCCCGTTCTGGTCGGCGCATTCGGCATCGTGCTCGAACGCACACTCCTCAAGCGCATGTATCGGCTGAATCACCTGTACGGCATGTTGCTCACGTTCGGCATGTCGCTCGTGATCGAGGGACTCGTGCGCTACAGGTTCGGCTCGACGGGTGTGCCTTATCCGATACCGCCTTCGCTTGGCGCGGCGTGGGATCTGGGCTTCATCTTTCTTCCCGCTTACCGCGTGTGGGTGATCGGTGCGGCGCTGTCGGTCTGCCTCGCGACTTGGTACATGATCGAGCGTACATCGCTCGGCGCGCACCTGCGGGCGGCGACCGAGAATCCCAGGCTGACCCGCGCGTTCGGCATCAACGTGCCGCGCCTGGTCACGCTGACTTATGGGTTCGGCGTGGGCCTCGCGGCACTCGCAGGCGTGATGGCCGCGCCGATTTACCAGGCCAACGCGCAGATGGGCTCGGACGTCATCATCGTCGTATTCGCGATCGTCGTGATAGGTGGCATGGGATCGATCATGGGGGCCATCATCTCGGGATTCGCACTCGGTGTGGCCGAAGGCCTGACGCGGGTCTTCTACCCCCAGGCCTCAACGACGGTCGTGTTCCTCATCATGGTCGTCGTGCTGCTGGTGCGACCGGCAGGACTCTTCGGCAATGCGTTGCTGACCAGCCAGGGGCAGGCGGTGCACTGCGAACCGCCGCGGCCGTTTTTTCTCGCCGGCCACAACGCGCGTGCTGATCCTGCTTCTGCTCGCACTCGGCCTCGTGGCGCCTGCGCTCATCTATCCGGTGTTCCTGATGAAGGTGCTGTGCTTTGCACTGTTTGCCAGCGCATTCAATCTGTTGCTTGGCTACGGCGGCCTGTTGTCGTTCGGTCATGCGGCTTTCTACGGCTTCGCCGGCTATGTGACCGCGCATTGCGTGAAGGAGTACGGCTTCGACCCGTTGCTCGGCGTGCTGGCCGGTGCAGCCGTCGCGGCGATGATGGGACTGGCGTTCGGCTTCGTCTCGATTCGCCGGCAGGGCATCTATTTCTCGATGGTGACGCTTGCGCTCGCACAGCTTGTCTACTTCTTTTCGTTGCAGGCGCCGTTCACGCATGCCGACGAGGGCATCCAGGATGTGCCGCGCGGCATGCTGTTCGGGAGGATTGACCTCAGCAACACCACGGCTCTGTACTACTTCGTGTTCGTCACCTGCGTGGGTGGGCTGTGGGTCATCTATCGCGCAATTCATTCGCCGTTCGGTAACGTGCTGAAAGGCATCCGGGAGAACGAGCAGCGTGCAATCTCACTGGGCTACGAGACGCATTACTTCAAGCTGCTCACGTTCGTGCTGTCAGCGACGATGGCCGGAGTGGCCGGTTCGCTCGATTCGTTGGTGTTCCAGTTGGCGTCGCTCAACAACGTTCACTGGTCGATGTCAGGACTCGCGATCCTGATGGCGATTCTAGGCGGCGTGGGTACGTTCTCTGGGCCGATCGTGGGCGCGATGATCGCGGCGGCGATGGAGAACTACCTGGCGGCGCTGGGCGCGTGGGTGACGGTTATTCAGGGCGCGATCTTTATGGTTTGTGTGCTGGTGTTCCGGCGCGGGATCGTGGGCGAAGCTGCCCGGTTGTTTAATCGGCGCGCGCCGGTACCGCCGAAGGCGAGTGAAGAACTCGTCGCCAAAACGTTGTAGACGCGCGCTGTGTCTTTCGTGATGTGGCTGATGTTTCCTTGGCCTTTTATGGAGTCGATGAGATGACAAGTGTGGGAAATAGCACGATCGACGACATCTCCTCCGGGATGCGCCGTCGCGCAGTCGTCACGGGGGCGGCGCGTGGGCTTGGCCGTGCGATGGCGAATGGGCTGCTCGACGCTGGCCACACCGTGCTGTTTATCGACCGTGATGCCCAGCAGGTCGCGGAAGCGGTCGCTCAGGCAAATGGGCAGCGCGGCGCGGCCAATGCCTTCAGCTTCGAGTGTGACCTGACGCAACCCGGTGCAGTCGCCGACGTAATGTTCAGGGCAGACGAAACGCTTGGCGGCATCGACATCCTGGTCAACAACGCGGGTGTGGGGCCGTCGCTTGTCACCCCTAATTACTTCGACAATCCACCTTCGTTTGTCGATCTATCCGATGACATGGTGCGGTTGTTCTTCGAGATCAATGCTGTCGCGCCGTTTCTGCTCGCGATTCACGCCGCGCGGCGCATGCGCGCGCAAAACTGGGGGCGTGTTGTGAATGTCACAACTAGCCATGAATCGATGATGCGACGCGGCTTCGCACCATACGGCGGCTCGAAGGCAGCGCTCGAATCGCATTCGGCCATCATGGCCCAGGACCTTGCCGGCACCGGCGTTACCGTCAATGTACTCGTGCCGGGCGGTCCTGCGGATACGCCGATGATTCCCCCGGAGGCGGGTTTCGACCGATCGAAGCTGGTGCCGCCGCAAGCGCTGATCGCGCCGCTCGCGTGGCTAGTGTCGGAAGGCAACGCGGCGCCAAACGGCAAGCGGGTGCTGGCCGCCACCTGGACACCCGAGGCGGCCACTGCAGCCGGCGATGCTTCGGTTGCGCCAATCGGTTGGCCGCTCATCGGCAGGACGATCATGCCGAACCCATAGCCGTTACACCCATTACCCCACTACGCAACGCATCGCAGTGTCATCGAATTCATCACAGGAACCAGCATGCAGACATTTCAGGAAAAGGTTGTCATCGTCACCGGCGGCGCCCGCGGCATGGGCCGCGTCGAGTCGACCTTGTTCGCCGAGGGTGGCGCTTATGTTGCGATCTGTGACGTCGCGCCCGAGGAAGGCGAGCAGAGCGCCTACGAGTTGCGGGAGCGAGGGCTGCAAGCGCGGTTTTTCAAGCTCGACGTGACATCGCAGGAAAACTGGAGCCAGGTGATCGCAGCGGTGCTGCAGTGGCGCGGGCGCATCGACGTGCTGGTCAACAACGCTGGCATTCTCTATCGCAAGACGATCTCGAACTATCCGCAAGCCGAGTGGCGCCAGGTCCTCGACGTCAATCTCACAGGCACCTTTCTCGGCGTGAGCCAGGTCGCACCGACTATGTGCGCGCAACGCAGCGGTGCGATCGTCAATATCGCGTCCAATGCGGCGTTGTCCGGGCATGCGGATCCCGCCTATACGGCGAGCAAATGGGGCGTGCGCGGTTTGACGAAGTCGGCCGCGCTCGAATTCGCGGCCTTCAACGTGCGCGTCAACTGCGTTTGCCCTGGACTTGTCGTGACGGACATCAATCGCCATGCACCGCACCTGCAGCCGATGATCGATATGACACCGGTCGGCCGGGCGGTCGAAGCCGATGAAATCGCGTCAGTCGTCGCGTTCCTCGCGAGCCCGGCGTCCGGCGGCATCACAGGTGAGGAAATCGTCGTGGACGGTGGCTTTACAGCAGGTGCGGCCTATTGGAAGGTGGCTAGCCAGGCCGGCCTGTATCAGGTACCAAGATGAGCGCGGTACGCATCCCACCATTTCAATCAACACAAGGGGTTCGTTGTGAGTCTATCCACTTTCGAAGGCAAGTCGATGTTTGTCGTTGGCGGCGGTGCGCGCGAGGGCATTGGGTTTGCAACCGCGCAGATGCTGGCGGAGCAAGGCGCCCGCGTTGCGCTGGCTGATCTCGATGGCGCACGGGTGCACGAACTCGCGGCCGATCTGCCGGGGCGCGAGCGGCATTCGGCCCATGCGCTCGATGTCACGAACGAGGCCTCGATTGCGCACGTCGTCGAGGCGGTCGTACAGAACCACGGCGCGATCGACGGTCTCGTCGTTGCGGCCGGCCTGTATTCGCCGGAGTCTTTCACGACGACTTCGCGCGCCACCTGGGATCGCATGTTTGCGGTCAACACCACCGGTGCGTTTCTGGTCTCGCAGACCGTCGCGAATCACATGCTGGAGCGGGGCAACGGCCGCATCGTTCTGGTCGCTTCGATCGGCGCGCGCCAGCCGCAACTGACCGCGGCGGCCTACGGTGCGTCGAAAGCCGCGGTGATCCAGTTGGGTCGCTATATGGCGCTTGAACTGGCCCGCAAGAACATCACGGTCAACATCGTGTGTCCAGGCTCGACTGCCACTGCGATGATGGGAACAGACCCGGTGCGGCACGAGATCGCGATCAACGGCAACCTTGCACAGTGGCGCCTTGGTATTCCACTCGGACGCATGGCGCAGGCGGCCGATCAGGCGGCGGCCATCACGTTTCTGCTCGGCGAAACCGGCCGCCACATCACCGGACAGGTTGTAACCGTTGATGGCGGACAGTCGTTTTTCTAAACCGGGTCGGATGTGATAAGTGTTCACGAAAATCTGATTTGAAAATCTGAGCCGAATCCGTCGAGCAGTTTTTTGACCTCGGCATCGATGGTTTCCTTGGTCCAGGTGACGAAGCCGCGCCAGTGATACTTGGCGTGCTTCCAGAGGATTTCGATGAGATTCAGTTCGGTAGCGCCAGGCGAAGCCTGGGATTGGAGGAAGTGTGTATTGCGGAAACCAGTCATTGGAATCCAGAGGGTTCGACTCCCTCCCGGTAAAGGCTAGCCACCAGCCGGAAGCGAGCCTTGCATGCGAGTGCGGTGACGCACTACTTGAAGCGTAGGCAGCAGGTACCGAAGCCATGTGATTGAGCCTCGAGATAATCAACTGTTGGTGTCTTCACTTTCCGAACACTGGGGACAGCACTGTGCGAGCCGTAATGGTGAGGCTCGCCAGACCGACCGGGGTCCGAGAGCAGGGCAAAGGTGCGAGGATGGATTCCCCAGGAACCTGGGAGGTCCTGTGTTCGACCGATCTTGTAGGGCCCTGAGGCACGGGGCGATATAAACCGGGCCACACCTTGCGGGGCTCTCCGCCGCAAGGAGCAAAACGAGGAGAGGAAGGATTGGAGCGAGCAAGCGAATCCATAAGCGACCTCGTATTCGGCACAGGAAGTCTTAGCGCCTTCATAGTACTGATGACGCCGGGGAACGCCGCTCGGGCGGACCCGGTCGAGGAAAGGGAGGCGTCGTTGTACAGAATCGTTCATGAGAAACACGGAGGAACATTGAAGCCTGAAAGCGTGTCAACGAAACAGGAACGAATAGCCGAGCTGGCGAGAAACAACCCGGCGATGACATTGACCACCTTGGCCCATCACATCGACTATGAATGGGTCAGGTATGCATACGACTGCACGCGCAAGGATGGCGCGGTGGGAGTCGACGGTCAGACCGGAGAAGATTACGCTGCCAATCTGGAGCAGAATCTGACCAGCCTGATCGACCGGCTCAAATCGGGCAGCTACCGTGCGCCGCCGGTTCGCCGTCATTACATCGACAAGGCAGATGGCAGCGGTCAACGCGGTCTTGGAATTCCTTCTTTTGAGGACAAGGTGGCACAGCGTGCCATCGTTCTGCTGATGGAGCCGGTCTATGAGATCGACTTTAGCGACAGTTCCTTCGGCTACCGCCGTGGACGCAGCGCGCACGACGCGCTGCAAGCGATCAGAAGCGGGATCACCAAGAATGGTGGGCGATGGGTGTTAGATGTGGATGTTCGGAAATTCTTCGACAGCATCTCGCACGCAAAACTGAGGGAGTTTTTAGCCCGACGGGTCACTGACGGGATAGTCAGAAGGCTGATCGATAAGTGGTTGAAGGCGGGTGTAATGGAAGGTGGACAGTTGTCCTTTTCCGAAACGGGCGCGCCTCAAGGCGGTGTTGCTTCCCCATTGTTATCCAATGTATTCCTGCACTATGTGCTCGACGAATGGTTCAGCAATGAGGTGCAGCCACGCTTGAGAGGGCCGAGCACGCTGGTGCGTTTCGCGGATGACTTTGTCATGCTATTTGCATATAAGGATGACGCGCAGCGAGTGCTGGAGGTGCTGGGTAAGCGGCTTGGGAAATACGGGCTGGAGCTTCACCCGGACAAGACCGCCATGGTCGATTTCCGCTACAGGCCGAAGTCTGCGAAGGAAGAGGACGATAAGGCGCTAGCGACGAGTTTTAACTTCCTCGGGTTCACGCATGTCTGGGTGAAATCGAGGAAGGGAGGGCCGATGCCAGGGCAACTGACGGCCAAGGATCGCTTGGCTCGCGCCCTGAAGGAGATCAACCAGCAGTGTCGCGCCATGCGGCACTGGCCGATCAGGGATCAGCATCAGAAGCTCGGCAGGATGCTCAAGGGGCATTACGCCTACTTTGGCATCAGCGGTAACGCCAAGCGCATCGGGAGGCTAAGATATTTCGCCGCCCACTGTTGGCGCAAGTGGCTATCGAGCAGATCGTCCAAAAGCACCATTCCATGGGCCGCATTCAAAGAGATACTCACGAGGTTTCCCTTGCCACCCGCTCGAATTGTGCACTGCTATACCCATAAATAAGTGAGCGAATCTGTGCAATGAAGAACCGGATGCCTTAATTGGGCTCGTCCGGATCTGTGAGGGATGGGGGCGGTAACGTCCCCGTCTACTCGGAGGCTGTAGGGCGGCAGATAGAACAGCACCATGCGATGTTCGAGAAACCATCGGTCGATTGTTTCCTGATCGATGTTGTGATGGATCGAGGCGTTGTCGAGCACCACTACGGTCGTCAGACCGGGCGTGCTTTTCCGCGCGATCTGCTCAAGGAATTGCACGACATCGGGGCGTTTGATCGTGGTCTTGCTGGTGTGATACGTCAGCAGGTTGGCGCCGAAATCCAGTGCACCAAGGACGGAGCGTTTGCAGTGCGGTTGCGGGAACACACGATGCGGTTCGCCGATGGGCGACCAGCCGCGCTGCACCGGGGGCGAAGCACTGAACCCCGATTGATCGAAGTAGAACAGCTGGCACGCACCGTCGAGTGCGGCCTGCTGTAGCTTCGCGAGGGTGGAGGCCTTCACGGCGAACTCCTCGGGGTTACGCTTTTTTTGAGCGAATAGCGACCACGCTTGTAGGAAAACCCCGCTCGTTTGAGCGCAGTCGACAAGGTATCCAGGCGGCAGGGAAACGGCACACCATGAGCTTCTTCAACGCGCTGCGCAATCTGTCTGAGCGTCATCAATTCGGCGCTGGCCGCCTCGATGGCGGTGGCGATCATGGCTTCAGACAACGAACGGGGACGTCCGCCTTTATGACCGACCAGCAGCCCACATATGCCGGATTCCCGCCACGCGCGCGCCCAGTTGTAGACCGACTGCCCGCTCACGCTGAGCTGCGCAGCCACTTCAGTCAGTTTGATCTTGCGGCCGAGCATCATCACGCCCGCGGCCCGGATGCGCATGTCGCGATGCTGGTGGTTCAACGACATCTGTTGCAAGGTCTTTTCCTCGGCTTCGCTCAGCTCTACAACACACTTCATCTGGACTCCGGCGCAATGGGTTCGCCGAAGTTAACAAAATTCAAACGCGTTTACCAGCAACACTTAACAGGTACGGCCGCTGTCCCGCCGGACAGTGCCGGAACAGCACGACGGGCTTCGAAGAATACGGCCGGCTCGCCGAACCTGAGAGATCCGTCAGGGTTGTTATCCGATGTTTAACCAAAATGTGAGGCAATGTTGAATACAAGCACTTCTTCGGCTGCAACCCTCGGCCGCATTCTCATGAGCTCGCTCTTCCTGATGAGCGGTGTTGGCAAGCTGGCCGACCCCATTGGCACCCAGGCCTACATTGCCTCGAAGGCGCTGCCATGGCCCGAGGCCGCCTACGTCATCGCTGTTGTAATTGAGATCGGGTTCGGAACGGCACTCGTTCTCGGCTATCGCACCCGTGTCGTGGCCGCAGTAATGGCGATCTTTACGTTGGCGACGGGGCTGACCTTTCACGATAACTTTGCCGATCCCAAGCAACTGATTAGTCTCATGAAGAACATTGCGATTACGGGTGGATTTCTACAGGTGATCGTATGGGGTGCCGGTTCTCTGAGCCTCGACGCATTCATTGCGGCAAACCGGCGACGTGCGCAAACGTAGCAGCCGGTAGTTCTCTATGACTTGAGATCTCTCAATTGGCTATGGCACGAAAGGATCCATTTATAAACGGGTCAATAATAAATAGTAATACTAAGTAATATTGGAGACAATTCGTGAAAAAGGTTTATATTGGCTGTTTCCTCGGTGGGTTCGTTTGTACGGCACATGCGCAAAGCACAATCACCCTCTACGGCATTGTGGATCTCGGCGTCACTTACGTGAACAATGCACAAACCAGCAAGGCCGGCGGTGCGTTTTCGGGGGCACACCAGTTTGCTCTTACGGATGGAACGGCGACGGGCGTCAGCGGGAGTCGCTGGGGCCTGCGAGGAACGGAGGATCTTGGCGGAGGACTGAAATCCCTGTTTGTCATCGAGAATGGTTTCAACGCGAATACCGGCGTATTGGCGCAGGGTGGAACGGAGTTCGGCCGCCAGGCATACGTGGGTATCGGTGGCGGACCGGGAACCGTGACGCTCGGCAGACAATATGACGCGCTGGTCGACTTCTTGCAGCCGCTGGCTGTCGTGGGGCAGTGGGCGGGATACATGGGAACCCATCCAGACGACGTGGACAATCTGGCCAATTCGAATCGTATCAACAATGCAGTCAAGTTCACGAGCGCTTCATACCACGGCTTTAGCGCTGGTGCAGCCTATAGCTTCAGCGGCACGGCCGGGAGCATCACTCAGAACCAGATCTGGTCACTCGGCGCCGGTTATGCTGGCGGTGCCCTGTCGCTGGCTGCCGGTTACCTGAATGCGCGCGATCCGAATATTTCGTTCTATGGCAATACGCCGAACAAAGGCGGTGTGACGGCAAACAACATGGGGGCGCTGGGTTCAGCGACGTCGGCCCAATTGAATCCCGTGTTTGCCGGCTACGCGTCGGCTAAAACGACCGAGATTTTTGGTGCCGGTGCGGCGTACACAATCAGTTCCACTACGCTCGGATTCGTCGCTACCGATACGCGTTTCGAGTCTCTCGGCTCTGCCTCGGGTCCCAATCCGTTTGGCTATTCCGGAACAGCCCAGTTTACAAACGTTGAATTCAGTGTGAGATCCCGGCTGACCCCGGCGTTATTGATTGGTACCGCATTCGACTATATGCGACGAAATTCGGTCAAAGGTGATGGTGGCGCCCGGTATTTTCAACTCGACTTCGGCGCCGATTACAACCTCTCCAAGAGAACGGATCTTTACGCGCTCACCGTCCTGCAGCGCGCAAGCGGCCGTGACTCGCTCAATCAGGCGGCGGTCGCCTCCATCAGCGGTTTTAGCCCGTCGACCACCAGCAGGCAGGTTGGTGTCCGCGTTGCATTGCGACACAAATTCTAGCGGTGGAGGAGCAGCCGGGCAGCGCACGATGAACCTATGCGAAACATGAGAGTCTTCGTGCGCGTGGCGGAGGCGGGCAGCTTCGCCGCGGGCGCGGAGCAGTCGGACGTGACCACGGCGCAGGCTTCCCGCTTTGTCTCCGATCTGAAAGTCCATCTGCATACTCGGCTGTTCAATCGGACGACCCGGCGTATCGCCTTGACCGACGTGGGCAACCGATATTTACGTCGCTGCAAGGAGATCCTCGCGCCGATCGATGCATCCGAAGCTGAAGCCGGAGAGGCCGGGATGCTTCTTATACACGCTCCGCTGAGCTTCGGGCAGATTTATGCCGTGCCTGCACTCACGCGGTATCTGGAAGAGCATCCGTTAGTCCGTGCTGAAGTCACGCTTTCGCAGCGAAGTCCCGACCTTCTCGACGAGGGCTTCGACGTTGCGCCCCCAGGTCGCCACGGCTCATTTGCCCGACTCCGCCTCGTCTCTGCCAGAATCTGCACGATGCCAACGTGCTTTGCGCGTCGTCGAAGTACATTGGGAGCCACGGCGCACCGAGGTCGGTGTCAGAGCTGCATCAGCATGCGTGCCTCCAGTTGGTCACACCGCATTTTCCGGTCGATCGCTGGAAGTTTGAAGGAAGGGACGGTGCGGCGGAAATCGAACTGCGCCTTGGAAAATTGCGTGTGAACTCGGCCGAAAGCATTGGCGGTTGCCTTGATCGAGGGATTTGGCATCGGGCCGTTGCCAATGCTTTCGGCGCTGTCCGCGCTGCAAAGTGGCGCACTGGTGCCAGTGCTGCCGGAGTATGAGATGCAGGGCACAACCGTGTACGCCACTTACTTGTCGCGAGAATACATGGACGCGAAAATCAAAACATGGATTGCTTTTCTACGCGAGTTTGTGACAGCGGCGCTTTCTGCCCGTCATGCCGGACACTCGTGCAGCGACGCATGACGAGGACGCGCGAGTTGGGACTGGCCGCGAGGGGTTGAACGGAATGGCCTGAGCGTTACAATCACGCAAACACAACACTACGGTAGGGCGGCAATCTGGCCGTCGACCGCTATCAGGAGTGGTTTCGTGGCAAAGGTGAACGCTGAGGGACAAAAAGAACAGATCCTGAACGCCGCGGCCGCGCTCTTCATCGAGAAGGGTTTCGGCGGGGCGTCGATGCAGGAAATCGCTGAGGCGCTCGGCGTGACGCGCACCGCGGTCTACTACTACTTCAAGAACAAGGACGAGATACTCACGGCTCTGGTCGAGGAGGTCACCTTAAGAGCGAGGCGGCTGTCAAGCCAGGCGGTTGCCGAGCCTCATGCAGATCCGAAAGAGCGCCTGCGTCTGCTGGTTCATCAGCATACGATGCTGATTCTGAGCCACTACAACGAATTTCGCGTAATCCATCGGACTGAACAGCAGTTACCCGAAAGAGCGTATCGCGCGAACGAAGATGCCAAGCGAGCTGTGTTGAATAACTTTACCGCGGCAATCGAAGCAGGGGTGAGGGCCGGGGTTTTCCGTGTCGTTGACGCCAAGGTCACGGCGTTCACGCTGATCGGCATGTGCAGTTGGCCTGCGTTCTGGTACAAGCCGGAAGGAGCGAGCAGCGCGATCGAGATTGCTGACACGATCGCGGAGCTTGCCGTGCAATCTGTCGTACGACCGGCCAAACGGCAACTGAAAGGCACCAGCGCCGTAAGCGAAACGTTGGCGCTGCTGCGCGAGGATCTGGATCATCTGTCTCTGATGATCGAAAAAACACCGAAGGCGGGCTAGTTATTTATCCGCCTACGGTTTTACGCTCCCGTTGTCCGCAACCGGTGTCCAGTTAGCAGGCGGTGTGAGGAAATGAAGGTCGAAACCACGTTCAACGAACGCCCAGCGACCGTCGCTTGGTCGCTAGCGAGGTACAGGACGCCTTTGGCGATGTCGTTGGGATTACCCATGCGACCCATTGGCGGTTGTGCAATAACCCACGCGATCTTTTCCTCATCCTGCAGATCGACGATCGGATCGGTGTCCGGATCAGGCCCGGATGAATCGAGTTGCCCCGAATTCCCTGTTTCGCATAGGTCATCGCGGCGTACGCACGGCCGCTTTGGTTGCGTGGTAACTGGCGGCGGCGCCGGCAGCGACACTGCGCCAGATCGAGGAGATGTTGACGATCGATCCGGCGCCCCGTGACAGCATCGTCGGAATGACAGCGCGCATGCCGAGCATGACTGCCGTCTGATTGACCGCGATTGGGCGTTCCCAGTTGGCGAGTTCGATTTCGTGCACGACCGCATGGTCGATAATGCCCGCGTTGTTGACGAGAATGTCGATGCGGCCGTGTGCGGCGATGGTGTCCGCGACCGTCTGCTCCCAGAACAAGGAATCGGATGCGTCCCGTTGCTTGAATTGCTGATGCTCGTGAAGTGCGCTGGCGGGTTCATCACGGTCAAGAATTCAGACATCGGCGGCCTTCGGCCGCGAGTGGTCGGCAATTGCCCGCCCGATCCCACGACTGCCTCCGGTCAGGATGGCGACCTTTTCACGTGCTCTCATGAGTCTGTCTCCTTGCTTGATTTGCGTGTTCTCATGCTCAAAGCCGAACGAGGCCACCGTCGGCCATAATCGTTTGACCGGTCACAAAAGCGCTATCGTCTCCGGCGAGAAAGAGCACCGTGCCGACGATGTCTTCTGCCGTGCCGGGACGTTTGATCACCTGGGTTCGCGCCAGTTCCTCGATGTGCTCCGGCTTGATATGCGCTTTCCCGCCTGTCGTTAGCGATGCGGTTGGACCGACTGCATTCACCGTGATGCCGTATTCGGCGACGTCGGTTGCGAGGCCTCGAGTGAAGCCGATCACACCGGCTTTGCTCGCTATGTAATGCGACAAGCCGGGGACAACGAGCGCGACCGAATTGGACGTGATGTTGACAATTCGTCCCCACTTGCGGTCCATCATCAACGGCAGGACTGCCTTGACCATCAGGAATTGCGAGTCGAGATTGATGCGTTGTACGCGTTGCCACAGCGCATAGTCGACCTGGGTGATCGGCACGTTCGGATAGATGCCGGCGTTGTTGACGAGAATGTCACACCGTCCGAAGTCTTTCCTGAGCAGGGCCTCGAGTCGGCCGGTCGTGTCCGGATCCGACACGTCGGCAATCAGGCCGACGCCGCGAGTGCCCGCATCTTCCACGGCCCGGATCGTCTCGTCCGAGGCGGCCAGATCGACCGCAACGATATCGACCCCTCGCTTCGCCAGACCAATGCTGATCGATTGGCCGAATCCCTGTGCGGCGCCTGTTATAACGGCCACTTTTCGGGTTGTAGTCATGAATGTTCCTTTGCCTGTTGGCACTGAAAAGAGGAGAGCAGGCCCCACGCATCGTGGGACCTCGGGAACAGAGCTAGGCGGCGGTTGCCTGCCTGACGGTACGCGACGGTTGCTTTGCCGCGTCGCAGCCGGCGAGATACCCCATCGTGATAATCGGACCGAGGGTCGCACCACCGGCCCAATAGCTGCCCGCTGACATCGCACCCGCGCAATTGCCTGCAGCGTAAAGTCCAGGGATTGCTGCGCCGTTGCGCGCCAGCACCTGGCCACGGGGATTGGTTCTCGGGCCGCCCTTGGTGTCGAGCGTGGCTGGGCAAAGCAGGGTGGCGAAATAGGGGCCCTGGCTTGCAATGGGCCACATGGTCTCGTTTTTATCGTTGCCCGGGCGGCCACCCATATTGAAGTAACGCTCGATGGCCGCCTCACCGCGATGGAAGTCCCCATCAGTACCAGCTTCGGCGAAGCGGTTAAAGCGCGCAATGCTGCCGGGCAGCGTCTCTGCGAAATGCGCGTCCAGATTCCATCCGCCCGTGTGTTCGGCATAACCGGCGAGACGCACGCGTAGCGCTTCAGTCAACTCTTCGAGTGTGTTGCCGCTCACAATATGCGACTGGTCACCGCCATCAGGCACAATCGGATTGCCGTACTTGACCCCTGAGTGATGGTGCTTTGTGGCGGCATCCCAGAGCATCACGAGAATCAGGTTCGGATATTCGGCACGTTGCGACTCCCACGTCCAGAATGCCGTGACCAGGTCCTGGTACGGTGATTTCTCGTTGACTACCCGGCGTCCAAACCGGTTAACGAAGATCATGCTGTCGCCCGGGATGCTGAAGGAGCAGGTCGCGTCTGGCCGATTCGCGATGGCGCGATCGAGCACCATCGGTGCGAGCCACGAACCATTCATGTTGACCAGGTCCGCTCCCAGCGCCTGGGCGATCGGAATGAAATCGCCAGTATTCGTCTTCGCTGCGCAGCCCCCAAATACCGGTCCTGGCAGTGAGTTCGTGCGCAATTCGACGTTGTGTGTGAAGCCGCCGCTCGCGAAAACCACCGCTTTGTGAGCGCGGACCGCGACCTCTCGCGTTCCCGTGCGCGCGATGACACCGACCACTTCGTCGTCTTCACTAATGACTGCCCGGGTGACGGCATGACCGGTGTGAAGTTCGACGCCGAGTGCCTTGGCTGCAGCGGCGAAAACCTTGATCATGTCCGCACCATCACCAACTTCGCCGGGCGCACCGCCGTACAGGTGGGGATAGATAATGCGCCCGAACGGTGCCTTGTTCTCCGGCATCTCAGCGTAGTAATCCGGCTGGACGTCCCATGGCACGGGCTCGAGTGCGCCCCACGAGGTAAGCTGCTCGATTGCGTCGCCTGCGTGATCGAAGAACGTTTCGATCATCGAGAACTCCCATTCGCTGAGTCCCAGATGCGGCTTGTCCGGGGCATAGCTGGCAGGGCGTGTCAGGCGTGCCATGTGACGCATCGCGTCGGGTTTGGGGTCGGTCCGTCCATCGCGGCGCATGAAATGATTATTGGGTGCCCAATAGGCTGCGGCAGCTTTCCCCGTGGTGCCGCCTATCTCCGCAGCTTTCTCCAACTGAATGACGGAGGCACCGTTTCTTCTGGCGCTTATGGCCGCGGAGAAGGCGCCAGCGCCGGAACCGACCACAACGACATCAGCCTGCATATCGAACTGGACGTCGGTTTCCCGGCATATCTCCGGGCTAAAGAGTTGATAGGCCATGTCTTCCTCCATTTTCGTATTGGTCCTGCGAGACTTCATGGCGCCCTCAGGCGCGATAAATCAAAACGGGTAGGGGGATTTGCGCGCGGATCGTGAGCCATTGCCACTCGTAAAACTGATCGGCATTGGTCAGCGTATTGCGGTTGTATCCGTTTCCAGATGCGCCAATGCCCCCGATTGGTCCATGGACCTCGTGCAGTACGGTTTGATCGTCGATGTGAACCATGCCAATACGCAGTCGGTCGGCGATGCGTTGCGCGCGCGAAAGATCTGCGCAGGCAATAGCGGCGACAAGTCCGAAACTCGTTTGATTAGCGAGGCGGACCGCTTCGTCGTCGTTGCGAAAGGTGGTGATGGGAGCGACGGGGCCGAATATCTCTTCATCGAAAACAGGCATGCCTGGTGCGACACCAGTCATGACGGTCGGTTCGAAAAAGAGACCGGTCCGCGATCCGCCGGTTAGAACGTTCGCGCCTTGCGATCGCGAATCGGCGACGATCCGCTGCGCATTAGCAGCCTGACGTTCATTCACGATGGGTCCGGGGCTCACGTCGTCCCTGAACGGGTCGCCGACGCGCAGTGCTTCCGCACGTCGCAGCAGCGCCGCGGTGTAAGCCTCTGCGACCCGATCGTGCACCAGATGCCGACCTGCACAGTCAGGCAGATCTGCCCCGGGTGGAAGAGCGATTCCTAGGCGCCGGCACTGGCGGCGGCCTCGACGTCGACATCGTCGAGCACGATGTAGGGACTGTTGCCGCCCAGTTCGAGCGAGACACGCTTGAGCAGACCACCAGCAATCGAGCCGATTTCGCGCCCGACGCGGGTGGCCCCCCGTAAAGCTGATCATGTGCACGAGCGGATCTTTGACCAGCGCTTGCCCTGTATCTGCACCGCCTGGTAGCACATGCAGAAGATTCTCAGGCAGCCCGGCCGCCTCGAACAATTGCGCGAACATGGCGCCACCACAAATCGGCGTTTGCGGATCGGGTTTCAGAATCACCGCGTTACCCATGGCCAATGCGGGCGCGATGGCTCTTGCCGCAAGCAGAAACGGTGAGTTCCAGGGTGTGATGACCCCGATCACGCCGATCGGAAGCCTGCGTGCAATGCTGTGACGTCCAACCTCGGCGCTCGCAGTCACGATGCCTTGAGGCTGGCTGCCTAGCGCGGCGGCCTCAAGAATCTCACGGGAAGTCATGTGAACCTCCCACTGCCCTTTAGGCCGGATGGAGCCGGTTTCGCACACGATTTGCTGCGAGATCTCTTCACCATGTTTCAGAATCAGTCGCGACGCTTCGCGCAAGATGTCGCCGCGTTGTCGGTCAGGCAGTGCCGCCCATTCGCGCTGCGCTACTTGAGCCAGCGCTGCCGCTGCTGCAACGTTGTCGGCTGATGCACTTCTGACCTCGCCGAGCATCTCTCCGGTGGCTTTCTCTGTGACAACGACCGTACCCGTCATGGCTTCGCGCCATCCACCGCTATATATCTTCCTGTCCCAAGGCGCTGGCGACGCAGGTTGTGCATTGCTCATGTCCCGCCTCCTGTTTCTGGTCATGCCGCACGACAAGAAAAGCACGTCCGACGGTTGCTAGCACTGGTGACATGACGCGATCATGCGCTCCGTCGTGGATACAGTCAATCATATGCGTAAATAATTTGACGAAATAGTCAGAATCAATTATGAGTCGGGTAATGACGGCAGTGATTACCTGCTCGCGCTTGCGCTGATATCAGTGATTGTTGGCAGCTTGCCCGACGGGGCATTCAAGCGTACGCACCTCGGCTCTTTCGCCTTGAGCAGGAATGGCTGCGACGAACGGTGATCACCGACATTGTCGGTAGAGCTTGAATGCGACATCCGGTGATTCGCAAGCAGTTCTATTCGTATGCAGCGCGTAATGGACTATACCGCCATCAGTTTCGTTGTGTCGCGGCTGATCTACAGGTTGTCGCTCTGGTTGGTCCATTGATACACGGCCTGCGGATCTGGTTACAACGCATCGAATATCAACAGAACGTCCATTCTGAATGGAGCGCCGACCCGATTGATTCAGGTAACCTGAGCGAATAGATTTGATCCCGCATGAACTGGCTTGTCACTAACAGGTTGAAGACCTGTGGCAGGCCCACCCTTGATCAAACTCTCTACTCAGGAGAACACGATGTCGAATACTCCCAGAACCTATGTCGTTACGGGTGCTGCTTCAGGGATCGGACGGGAAACGAAGCGGCTTCTGGAATCGCAAGGCGACCGCGTCATCTGCGCCGATATTCGCGATGCGGAGGTAATCGCCGATCTGGGCACGCCGGAAGGACGCGCCGCCCTGGTCGAGCAGGTGACGCAAATCAGCGGCGGTGCGATCGACGCCGTGCTGGCCATTGCGGGCGTGGATCTGGGCGGCCCCCCCACCGTGGCGGTCAACTACTACGGCGCGATTGCGACCTTGGAAGGACTGCGGCCTTTACTGTTGCGCTCCAATGCGCCGCGCGCCGTCGCTGTCTCGTCGATTACGTCGGTTCATCCGTTCAACGACCAGTTGCTGAATGCGTTGCTGGACGGCACGGAGGCCATCGCGCTCGAAAAGGCGCAGGAGGTGCCGTTCGTGTATGCCACGACCAAGCGTGCCTTATCGCGGTGGATCCGACGCAACGCGCTGAAGGCTGAATGGGCCGGCTCGAACATTCCACTGAACGCCATCGCACCCGGCCTCGTCAGGACGGAACTGCTCAAGCGGCTTTTCGACGATCCGGAGACCAAAAAGAGGATCAGCGCGGGTACGCCGATGCCGCTCAGCGGTCCGTATGAACCGGTCGCGGCGGCGGAACTGCTGGCGTGGCTCGCCAGCGAAAAAAACGGGCATATGACTGGCCAAACCATCTTTATCGATGGCGGCGCGGACGTGATGATCCGCGGTGACTCCGTCTGGTGATCGCGACAGGTCAGGGCTAGCGTGCGGCGGCCCGGGTTCTCGCCTTGACCTTGCCAGCCGTCGTGGCATCCTTTTCGTTCGCCCCTTCCAGCACCAGCTGCGCGGTTCGCGCGAAGTGCTCTTTCGGGAGCGTGCAAGCCTGATCGGCATCGCGCGCAAGAACGGCCCGCACGATGGCCTCCTGCTCCCTGGCAACATCACGACTCGGGGCATGGCGCGCACGGATGGACTGATGGCGGTACCGCGCGGTCTGAACCCGTAATGTCGCGGCGAACTGCTTGAGCCACTTCGACCGGCATCCGATAGAAGAGGAAAATTACGTGGAATGGCCGGAACAATGGCCGGCAGGTCGAGCCGATCCGTCGCTTCCAGGTTTCGCGGAAGCGACACGTACCGTTCATTTGTGTAGAATATTTGACGAACATGTAAATATGTGCTGGGCGCCTCGAGGCGACGGCCGCTGGCGGCAACCTCGGCGCTCCAGGTACAATTGGGGTAACAACAATGCGGTGAGGCGGATGCCTGGCCCGCCCGTCAACGGGAGTATTTTTGTGGCAAGGGTCAATGCAGATGCGCAAAAGGAGCAGATCTTGAACGCTGCGGCCAAACTCTTTATCGAAAAGGGTTTTGGCGGCGCGTCGATGCAGGAGATTGCGGAAGCCCTGGGGGTGACGCGCACTGCGGTCTACTACTACTTCAAGAACAAGGACGAGATTCTCACTGCGCTGGTGGAAGAAGTGACGCTGCGGGCGAAGCGGCTATCGAGCCGGGTCGCTGGCGAAGCCGATGCCGATCCGAGGGAGCGGCTGCGCGCATTGGTCCATCAGCATACGATGCTGATTCTGACTCATCACAACGAATTCCGGATCATCGACCGGACCGAGCAGCAGTTGCCCGACCGGGCTTACCGTGCCAATGAAGACGCCAAGCGGACCGTGCTGAACAACTTCACTGCGGCGATCAAGGCGGGTGTGCAGGCCGGTGTGTTCCGTGTGGTCGACGCAAAAGTCACAGCGTTCACCATGATCGGCATGTGCAGCTGGCCGGCCTTCTGGTACAAACCTGACGGCGCGAAAAGCGCAGCGGAGATCGCGGATACGACCGCCGAACTTGCAGTGCAATCGGTGATCCGTCCAACCAAACGCCAGTTGAAGGGCGCGGGCGACGTATCCGAAGCCTTGGCCTTGCTGCGCGAAGATCTGGGCCATCTGTCCCTGATGATCGAAAAATCGCCGAAGTCCGGCTAGAATTTTTTTGCCGCGTATTTGACATTGACGTCAAAAAACATATAATGACGTCAAATGACGGAGGCAACCCCATGAACAATATGTCAACCGGTGCCGTCAGCGAGCGTACTCACGCCCTGACGATCGACTGGTTCCCCGAGCCGCTGCCAGCGGCTACCCAGCAGACCAGCGTCAGCCTGCGTACCGAAGATGGTGCGGCGACGTCGGGCATCCTGTACCGCGGAGCGTCGGCCCGCACGGTCGTGTGTCTGATGCATCCCCGCGAGAATTTCACGTTTCATTACATGATTCCGAGTCTGCTGCGAGCCGGTGTGTCGGTTTGGGCACAGGCGGCGCGCTCGGTAGGCAACGATCTGCGGCTCGAACACGAACTGGCGCTGCACGACGTCGCCGCGGGGCTGCGGTATCTGCGCGATTCTGGGTTCGAACGTATCGTCCTGCTTGGCAATTCAGGCGGCTCGGGCTTATACAGCCTCTATCACCAGCAGGCAACGCTACCGGGGGCGGATCGGACTTCCCGTACTCCGGGCGGGCGGCCAACGCACCTTGCAACGGCCACCATGCCCGAGGCCGACGGAATGATCTACCTGGCGCCGCACCAGGGCCAGGGGCGTCTGTTACTGGGGTGTATCGATCCGTCCGTGACGGATGAGACAGATCCGCTGTCGGTCGATGAGAGTCTGAATCCGTTCAACCCAGCGAACGGCTATTCGCGTGAGGCGGGGGCAACGCGTTACAGCGCGGAATTTGCGACGCGTTACCGGCAGGCACAGCGTGACCGGGTGGCCCGGCTGGACCAGATTGCCCGCGCACAGATCGCTGCGCGCCAGGAGGCGCGTCAGGCGGTGAAGGAAAAACGTGCGACGCCTCGCCAGAAGATCGAGGCGAACCACACGCCGATCATCACCGTATGGCGTACCGACGCCGATTTGCGTTGCCTCGACCAGACGCTCGATCCTTCGGACCGCCATGCCGGCTCGCTGTGGTCGCAGAACCCGGTCATATCGAACTATGGATCGGTTGGATTTGGACGGCTGTGTTCGCCGGAGTCGTGGCTATCGACATGGTCGGGCCTCTCCTCGAATGCAGCCCTCGAGCTCACCGCGCCGGCGCTCGACGTGCCGACGCTGCTCGTCGAATACACCGGCGACCAGACCACGTTTCCGCTAGCGATCGAGGAGATCTTCGCGCACATCGGCGCGGTCGATAAAACGCATCTGCGGGTTCGCGGCGACCACCATGGCAGGCCGCTCACGCCGGATGAAGAGGCTGGCCGCTACGTCGCCGGACGTCTGATCGGAGAATGGCTAAGGGATCGCTCTTTCATCTAGGCAAGGAGTTAAATCATGACTGAATCACCAGCGCTCCGCTTCAGCGGCGTCGACCACACGGCACGGCCCACGTGGAAGTTGCGCGAGACCGTCGAGTTCTATCGCGACACACTGGGTTTGCCGCTCGTTCATACCATTTCGGCGCGCGGCTGGGGGCCGGAAACTCATCCGGACTTCCTGCACTTCTTCTTCGATAGCGGGAACGGCAGCACGATCGCGTTTTTCTACTATCTGGGCGACGCCAAGCCAGCAGAGCGGCCGCTGATGCCGCCGACGCCGGACGACCACGTATTTGACGCGACGCACACCGCGTGGCTCGCGGACAGCGCGGAGCAATTGCAGGCGTGGAAGGACATGCTGGAGTCGAAAGGTGTCGAAGTATCGTCGACCACCCAGCACGAAGTGATCGAATCGATTTACTTCCGCGACCCTAATGGCTACTTCATCGAGATCACGGTCAAGCTGCGCCCGTTGCAATTGCTGGATGCACAAGACGCGGCCTGGACGTTGCAGGCGGCCATGGATGCCGAGGCGGCAACGAGCCAGCAGGCGCACGCGGTGCACAAGATCGATACTGTCTGGCGCGAAAAGGGAAAACTGCTGTGTGGGGAGTTCGGTATTACAGGCGACAGCCCAGGGATCTTCATCCCCGCGCTGGATGAATTCGCGAGCGTCGTGGAGGCAGCGCAGCAAAGCGCGGAATACAAGGTGTCGCAACCGTCGCCGGGATATTTCCTGATCGAAGGCAAGACGGCGCTCGAGTTCCGGCGTAAGGAACTGGGGCTGAAACCCGCCGTATGGTACGGGCTGTTCACGGGCGGGCTGCGCGGACGAATCGACGCATTCGACAAGGATCGTGTGCGCGTCGTTGCGGCATAACGGAAGGCTGACTGGAGAAGACAGAAATGGCTGGAATCCATTTTCGTATGGACGGCGTCGCGTACTGCGACCCGTCCGGTGCGCAGCTGTACCTCAGTGCCGGCGCGTGGATCGACAGGACGTTTGGCGAAGCCCTGGCGGAAACCGCGCGGCGTCTGCCGGACAAGCTCGCTTTGATCAGTGACGAACGAAGCATCACATTTCGCGAGCTGGATGAACTGAGCGACAGGCTTGCGGCGGCGTTGGTTCGTCTCGGTCTTGAACGCGGCGCTCGCGCGATGTTCCAGATGGGCACGACGATCGACACGGCGCTCGCGCTGTGCGCCTGCTACAAGAGCGGCGTTGTGCCGGTGTGCTCGCTTCCGCAGTACCGTGAAGTCGAGATCGGAAAACTGGCCGACCTGGCGCAGCCGCAGGCGTATTTTGTGCAAGCCGATCTGGGGCGGTTCGACCTGGTCGAATTCGCGCAGACGATGTGCCGTGAGCATCCGTCGTTCAGGCATCTGATCGTCGCGCGTGGGGAAGCGCCGGCCGGCGCGCAGTCGATGTCCAGGCTCGCCGATTCGATTTCTCTGAGCGAAGCAAAAGCGGTTCTGGCCGATGTGCGGATCGGTTCCGAAGATGTGTTGAGCTTTCAGCTTTCCGGCGGTACGACAGGCGTGCCGAAGATCATTCCGCGCTTTCACGCGGAGTATCTCGGGCATTCGATCGCATGGTCGAAGCACGTGGACGCCGGCGAGCACGCCACGCTGATCTGGTCATTACCTTTGTTGCACAACGCGGCGCATCTGTATGCACTGGTCCCGACGATCGCGATGGGACAGACCACGGTGCTGATGCCAAACGTGGACGTGGTCCGCATGGCCGAGTTGATCGAACAACATCGGGTGACCCATGCGGTTTCGATCGGCCCGGTCGCGCCGCAAATCATGGCGAATCCGCAGGTGCTCAAGCACGACTTTTCTTCGCTGAAGCTGTTTTTCTGCCTGACCCGCGCGGACAACCTGCAGTCGTATATCGGGGTGCCTTGCTCGAACATGTTTGGCACCACAGAGGGCCTGTTGATCGGCTCCGGCGCATCTGTGAACGAGTACGCCCGTCATCATACCCACGGACGGTCCGGTTGCGAACACGACGAACTGGTCCTGCTCGACCCGGAAAGCGAAACACCGGTTCCAGCGGGTCAGACTGGCGAGCTGTGTTTTCGCGGCCCGTCCAGCCTTCGCGGATATTACAACGCTCCCGAGGCGAACGCATCGGCGTTCACGAGCGGCGGCTTCTTTCGCACGGGCGACATGATGCGAGCGCACGTGGTTGACGGCGCGACGTACTTCTCGTTCGAAGGCCGCTTGCGCGACAACATCAATCGCGGTGGCGAAAAGATCGGTGCAGAAGAAGTCGAGGCCTTTTTGAGTCACCACCCGGCTGTGCTGGACGCCAAGCTGGTCGCCATGCCCGATCCGCTCTACGGCGAAAAGGGTTGCGCATTCCTGATTCTGCGGCCGGGCCAACCGGTACCGACGATTCCGGAGATGATCGATTTCCTGAGTTCGAAAGGGCTCGCAAAATTCAAATGTCCGGAACGCATCGAGGTGGTGGACGAGTTTCCGGTGACGCGCGTCGGCAAGGTCGACAAACCGGCAATGCGGCGGGTGATCGCGAGCATGCTCGAAGCGGAGTCCACCGCGAGCGCAGCACCTTCCAGGCAGGAGCACTGAGATGAGCAAGACCTTTTACCGGATCGGCCAGATTGTGCCGAGTTCGAACACAACGATGGAAACGGAAGTACCCGCGCTGCTGCGCAGCCGCGAAGCCGTCGCGCCCGAGCGCTTCACCTTTCACTCCAGCCGTATGCGGATGCACAAGGTGACGAAGGAAGAACTTGTCGCGATGAACAGAGAAGGGTTGCGTTGCGCTGCGGAACTGGCGGACGCGCGCATGGATGTCATGAGCACGGCCTGCCTCGTGGCGATCATGGCAATGGGGCCGGGCTACCACCGGACCGTCGAAAAGGAACTCGAAGGGGTGGTCCGCGAGAACCATTGCGACGCCGCAGTGATGACCTCGGCCGGCGCGCTGATCGAAGGTTTGCATATCATGGGTGCGCGCAGGATTTCGTTAATGGCGCCCTATATGAAGCCGTTGACCAGGCTGGTGGTGGAGTACATCGAAAGTGAAGGCATTGAGGTCGTCGACGCGCTGTCGTTCGAGATTCCGGATAACCTCGACGTGGGTCGGCGCGATCCGATGCAATTGATCGAAGACGTCAGGAAGCTGAACATCTCGAACGTCGATGTTGTCGTGGCGTCCGCGTGTGTGCAGATGCAATCGCTTCCGGCAATTGAAGCGATTCAGTCGGCCATCGGCATTCCCGTGACCTCGACAGCGGTATGTACGACGCGCCGCATGCTCGACAAACTCGGGCTCGACGCCAGGATTCCCGGCGGCGGAGCGCTTCTGACCGCGCAGTTCGCCAGCAGTCTTTCCAGCGCGGCGGCCTGAGATGAGCGCGCTCCAGGGGTTCGATACCGGTCCGTCGGAATGGTTGGTCAGCGGGCGGCCATTTGTCGTGCGACGCCAGGTCAGGTGGGGAGAGTGCGATCCGGCCGGCGTCGTCTACACGGTTAATTTCAGCGAGTACGCGGTGGCGGTCGCTAACCGGTTTTATGCGTACCTGCTGGGCGGCCCGGTTGAGGCCGCGAAGGACGATAACGGTTTCGGTACGCCGATAAAGGCATTGAGCTTTGTGTTCAACAGGAGCTTGCGCCCGGATGAGTTCTTTGACATGTGCGTCACCGTGACCGGAGTGCGCGAGCGCTCGTTCGATCTGTCGGTCGAAGCGACCGACATGTCAGGCGCGAGCGTATTTTCGGCGAAGCTCAGCCCGATCTGCATTGCACGTTCCGAGCGGCGCTCCATACCGATTCCGCCGGTGTTCAGGGCGAAGTTGCAGGAAGTAGCCGCCGTCGCGGCAGAACAGGCGTCGTAGAGGAGAGAGACATGAAAATCGACATTGTAGGTGGCGGCCCTGGAGGATTGTTTCTGTCCTACCTCGTCAAGAAGCGCTTCCCGGCATGGACGGTCCGCGTGTTCGAGCAGAACGACGCTGATGCGACTTATGGATGGGGTGTCGTCTTTTCGGATGTCGCGCTCAAGTTTCTCGAAGAGGCGGATCGCGCATTCTTCAAACGGTTTACCGCCGAACACGTGCGTTCCGATCACATGGAGGTCGTGCATCGCGGCGTACATGTGCCGATCGACGGCCACTCGTTTTCGAGGGTTTCACGCATCGCCCTGCTGAAGTTCCTGCATGCGGAATGCCGTGCGGCGGACGTCGAGTTGCTGTTCAACACCCGCGTCGACGATGTAACCGCGCTGCACGGCGCGGACCTCGTGGTGGTGTCGGACGGTGTCAACAGCCGGAGTCGCAGCCAGCTTGCCGACGTCTTCAAGCCGTCGTTCGTGCAACGCCGCAATAAGTTCGCATGGTACGGCACGGCCCAGCTGATCTCCGCTGTTTCACTGATTTTCCGCGCAACGCAGCATGGCGTTTTCATCGCGCACAGCTATCAGTACAGTGCAGGGAAGAGCACGTTCCTGATCGAAACGGATCCGCAAACCTGGCAGCGCGCGGGATTCGACCAGATGAGCGATGAGCAAAGCCGGGCATTGTGCGGGCGCATCTTCGCGGATGATCTGGGCGGACATCCGTTGTTGTCCAACAAATCGAGCTGGTTTGAAGCAGTGACCGTGAAGAATGAGAAGTGGCATGACGGAAACATTGTATTGCTCGGCGATGCGCTCCGGTCCGTGCACTTCTCGCTAGGTTCCGGAACGCGGATGGCGATGGAGGACGCGATCGCGCTCTGTAACGGACTCGTCCTGCACCAGAAGGATCTCGGCGCTGTATTTGACTACTTTGAGACAACGCGCCGGCCCGTGTCCGATCGCTTTCAGGACGCTGCTGCGAAAAGTCTCGACTGGTACGAGAACGTGGCGGACCAGATGCATCTCGAGCCGATCGACTTTGCGTACAGTTATATGCGCCGAACTGGCCGGGTGACGCACGATGATTTGCGCCAGCGCGCTCCCGGGTTCGCACGGCAGTATGAGCTGATTCATGGCGAGCCGGTAAGCTGAAGCGGATCTTCGCACCGTAAAAATTTGCTCCAAGTTTGACGAAATAGTCAAATTAGAGTCAATTACGAATGTTTCTCTGGTAGGCATGCGCTGATGGCTCAATCAGTTACCAGCAGAACAAGCATAAGCGCGCAACGTTCGGATCTGGAGAAAATCATGGCACTGCCGGCAGGAGAACCCGTCGCTTCGGTATTCGACTCGCGACCAATCGGATTCCTCCAGTGGGTTGCGTTAGCGATTTGCGGGATGTGCATGGTTATCGACGGATTCGACGTGCAGGCCATGGCCTATGCGGCGCCGGCGCTGATCAGGGCGTGGGGCGTGGACCGCTCCGTACTCGGTCCTGTGTTTAGCGCGGGCCTGCTTGGCATGTTCGTCGGTTCGCTCGCGCTGGCAGGCCTGGCGGACCGTTTCGGACGTCGTCCGATGCTGATTGCGGCGACCCTGTGGGTAGCACTCTGGATGGTGTTGACGCCGTTTTCGGCAACGATCAATCAACTGATTGGCATCCGCTTTGGAGCTGGCGTGGGTATGGGCGTGATCATCCCGAACGCGATGGCACTTGCCAGTGAATATAGCCAGGCACGCGTCAGGATGACGTTGATGATGATCGTCTCATCGGGCTATGTCGTGGGAGGCGTGGTTGGCGGCGCGGTGGCCGGGCTCGTCATCGGACCCTACGGGTGGGGGGGTGTGTTCTACGCCGGAGCCTTGCTGACTGCGCTGCTTGGCTTCACGATGGTGTTCGTGCTGCCGGAGTCGCTTCAATACTATTTACTCCATCAGCCTGGCAAGCCGAGGACATGGCAGTTGCTTCAGCGCCTCGCACCGGGTGCAGCGATGCCGGGCGAGGCGGTTGCGTCGCACATCGACGAGCGACGCACAAGGCACGAACAACGGACACGGACTGCGCTGTTTGGCGACGGCCGCACGATGGTTACGCCGCTGCTGTGGGCCGCCAATTTTGGCAACATGCTGTGCGCCTATTTTCTCGCGGCGTGGATCCCCGTCCTGATGAGCAAATCCGTCGGTTCAGCTGAAGGCGCAGTGATGGCTGGCACGATCTTGTGGATCGGCGGCCTGGCCGGCAATGCGTTGCTCGGCACACTGATCGACAGGTGGGGCTTTGCGGCGGTATTGCTGATCAACTTCGTCGTCGGCGGCCTGGCGATTGCCGGCATCAGCCTGTTCCATGCCGCGCCCCATGCAGCCATGCTGTTTGTCGCGCTCGCTGGATTTTGCGTGCTGGGTGGCCAGTCCGGCCTGAACGCGCTGGCCGTAACGCTGTATCCGACTCAGTCGCGTGCCACCGGCGCCGGCTGGGCACTTGGGGTCGGCCGTCTGGGTGCGGTGCTGGGCCCGCTTGCCGGCGGCCATTTGATGGCAATCGCCTGGACGGCGGACCAGACGCTGCTCGTGTCCGCGATTCCCGCTGCGTGTGCAGCAGCGGCGATCGGCGCGCTGGGCTTGCTCTTTCGCCGGCGTATCGAGGCGCGGTCGGTATGCGTTCCCTGCACCGGCGATCAGCAGGATCAATCTGGACTGCCTGACGGGGCAGCGTAATAAAAATTCACAAAGGCGCGTTCCTGAATCACCGAACGTGTACGCGTTTCTATCCGCCCCTATTTGACATGTGAGGTATTGCTTTGAATACAGGCACTTCTTTCGCTGCGACGCTCGGCCGGATCCTGATGAGTTCGCTATTCCTGATGAGCGGGTTCGGCAAGCTGGTCGATCCAGTCGGCACCAAGGCCTATATTGCGTCCAGGGCGTTGCCGTGGCCGGATGGCGCCTTTGTCGTGGCTGTCATCATCGAGATTGGCTTCGGTACAGCGCTCGCGCTTGGTTATCGCACCCGTATCGTGGCACTCGTCATGGCTGTGTTCACATTGGCCACGGCGTTGACCTTCCACGACAACTATGCCGACCCGAAGCAATTGATCAGTTTCATGAAAAACATCGCGATTATCGGCGGATTTTTGCAAGTGATGGTGCTGGGCGCCGGCTCCGCGAGTCTGGATGCATGGTTAGCGGCACGTAAGCAGCGGGTTCCGGCGCGCGTATGACGATGCAGCCTGTCACCGGATTCCCGTCGGGCCAAGCCGGGTGCCTGGCAAGCGGCAGGACGAACTGCACAGAGCGTACGAGCAAACGGGGACTCTTCATGAGGAAGTCAGATGAACAAGCTAGCCAGACCCCTGCGTGTTCAGATCGATAAGCGGCTAACCCCGGTCCCGGCGACGCCGGTCCGGGTCACCCGGCTCAGGGCAGGTCCCGGCGGAACACGGTGCGTGCGTGTCGACGCGTTGCGCAGAGAAGGCGCAGTCGCATTGCTCTTCTTCAGGCACGATGATGGGGCGTGGCGCGTTTTCCCACCGGATGTGCAGCGCCCTGCGATGCGGGTGTATGTTCGCGCCGCATGAGGTTGCGTCATGAACATCCTGCGGAACATGAAAATATTCGTGCGTGTGGCCGAAACCGAAAGTTTCACGACGGCCGCGCATCAGTTGGGTCTTAACACGGGGCAGGCGTCTCGCGCCGTCGCCGAACTCGAGACTCACCTGCGCACGCGGCTGTTCAACCGCACGACTCGCCGGGTCGTGCTCACGGACGCGGGTGGTCGCTATGTGCAGCGGTGTCGCGAGATTCTGGCACTGGTCGATGTATCCGAAGCCGAAGCCGGCGCGGCGAAAACTTCACCTAGTGGCGTTCTGAGAATTCATGCGCCGTCGAGTTTCGGCGAAATCTTTGTCGTTCCGGCACTCGCGCAGTACCTGGAGTCGAATCCTTTCGTACGGGGTGAACTCACTCTGTCGCAAAGCGTGCCTGATCTGCTGGAGGACGGATTCGACGTCTCCCTGCGAGTGACAGACACACAGTTGCCGGATTCCGCGCTGGTGTCGATGAAAATCTGCCAGATGCCGAATGTGCTTTGCGCGTCGCCACGGTACCTTGAGCGAAGAGGGCTTCCCGGGCAAATATCGGATTTGCGCCGGCATGCATGTGCGCAACTCGTCACACCCTATTCATCGTCGAGTCTCTGGAAACTCGCAGGCCCGGAACAGGGCAACGAGATTGGGTTGCCGCCCGCGAACCTGAGAGTCAATTCGGCCGGCGCGCTGGCGGTGGCGTTGACCGAAGGGGCGGGCATTGGATCGTTGCCGCTGATTACCGCGTTGCCGCTGCTGCGCAGCGGCGCACTGGTCCGTGTATTGCCCGAATACACATTGCCGAGCGTCACGATTTACGCAGTCTATGCGTCTCGCGAGTATCTCGATGCAAAGATCAGGACGTGGGTCGCATTCCTGCGCGACTACGTCGCGCAGGCGATCTCTGCCGATTACGCTGAAGCCGGCTTGAGCGACGCCTTGTGCCAGGCGACCTCCTGACGCTGCACGCACTTTGCCGGACATTCCCATGCTTCATCGGGTAGGGCACTTTGGATATCGTTGGTGCGCGCAACCGACGCCGGATCGGCGGTTTGCGTTCAGGCTCAGGAGACGTTGCGAGCGGCGACCTTGAGCAGGCGCGAACCCGTATAGCTGCCGATATAAAGCGCGTCGCCGACCGCCAGTGCTACCGAAGCACCACCCTGTAACAGTCCGGCATCACCGTGAAATAGCGGCGTTGTGCGGAAGGTTGCCGGATCGAGCCTCGCGACCGAGAATGCCAGCTCGTCCTGGCAAGGACCGCCTGCTGCTTCGGTACGTTCGCGCCAGTCATCCAGATCGTCGATGCCGGCTACGATCAGGTCACCGTGGCTGTCCACCGTCAGGTTGTCCGCCTGAAACGGCAGGTTGGCGATGCGGGTGATGCGCAGCGCGCGGCGGTCGTATTCGAGCACTTCACCGCTGATCCAGGCGGCGAACCAGACGAAACGACCGTCTGCGCTGAGCTGTACGCCGTTATTGAGTGCGGCTTCGCTGCCGGGCAGACGTTTCCAGCCAGTTTGAGTCTGCCATTCGGCGACATAGCCGCATTTGGCTCCGCTGAACATGTAGGCCATCGGATCGCGTTCGCCGACCAGTTCGTGGTCCAGCATCACCGTCGTGATGAAGCCGCCCTCGGGGGTGGCAACGACATCGTTGAGCAGGCCGCCCTTGAATACCACCGCGCCTCGCCACACCGCCTCGTAACCGTTACCTTCGCGCAACAGTTCGAACATCTCGACGGATTCACGCCCAGCATGGTTCACCGCCAGAAGCTGGGTGCGCCCGTCCGGACGCTTCGACACGTGCAGGCCCTGGGTCCCGAACTCGGTTGGCGGTTCGCAGGCGGGGTCACCCCAGCCCGCCTCCGGTTGCCGGTGGATCTTCACGGGCCTCGTGCGATCGTTCGCCAGGTCGACCAGCATCAGTGCCGGGCCCGTCGGATTGACGAAATCGGGTGGCAGTGCGCTGACCAGCAGATGCGTGCCGTCTGGCGTCAACACGATGTCCTCGGGACCCGTGAAGCCGTGGATATGGGTGTGCGTTGTAGTCATCGAAATTGCTCCTGTTGACTCAGGTATCCTGAAGATGCTTTCGTGTTGCGTGCTGCAAGGAATTCCGCGCGGCTGGAATAGACACCGTAAATCGCCAGCTTGAGCAGCATTGCGGCAAGCGCCAGAGCGGCGAACGCGATTCCGCATCCGATCGCTCCCGGCATGCCGAGATGTCTGATCGCAACGCCTCCCGCGAAGGAGCCGCCCACGACGCCAAGGTTGGCGGCGGTCAGATACAGGCTGGTGGCGAAACTGTGGGCGTCGCGTGAGACCGAGCGCAGCCACATCTGGCTGGCGACCAGGCCACACGCGTGGATACCACCCCACATCAGCGCGATCGGTGCCATCGCGGGCATCCAGTTGCGAGCGAGCCCGAAGAGGATCAGGTAGATAGTGCCCAGCGCAAGCGGTTGCAGAAGGACGACCTTAACCAGATGGGAATCGAGCAGTTTGCCGATCAGCAGGTTCGCGGACACGCCGCCGATCCCCAGGATGAGGAGCGCGAGGCTGACATGCGGGTCACTCAGGCCGACCTGATGCTTCAGATACTCGGCCGCATAGCCGTAGACGGAGAAGAGCGCCGTGAAGATGAGCACGACGGCCGCGATATTCATCCATAGCGCAGGCTTGCGCAGAATCGACAACTGCTCGCCGTAGCCCGGCGGCGTGACTTTTGGCGTTGGCGGCAACATGACGAGCAGGCCGAGTCCCGCGACGGCGCATACCGCGGCGCAGAACAGAAAGGCATTCTGGTAGTTCGTCGCGGAAGCAATGCCGCTCATCATCGGTACGCCCACGACCAGCCCTAGCGTCGTGCCGATCACGGCTCGCGACACTGCGTGACCGGTCTGCTCCGGTGGATATAGCGAGGTCGCCGTTTCAAGCGCGGCCGCATAAAACATCGGGTGAAAGAGCGCGGCAAACATCCGCAGCGCGAGGATCCAGTTGAACACGTGAACGAGGGCCGACAGAAGGCTGCATCCGGCGAACACCGCGAGGGAGACGACCAGTACCTTCTTGCGCGAGAGCCGCGAAGAGAAGAGCACAAGAGCTGGCCCGAAAATCGCCACTGTCAGCGCGAACAATCCGGTGAGCTGACCGGCCCGGGCGACCGTCACGTGGAAACTCTCGATGAGCGCCGGCAGGATGCCGATTACGCCGAACTCGAGCGTGTACAGCCCAAACAGTCCGAGAACGACAAAGGGCATTGCGCGTGCGGGTCTCATGGCTGATGCTTCCGAACGGTGGCTCATGCGGGCACCGAGGTAGTCTGGTGCGCGACCAGTCGCCATGTGCCGTCCTCAAGACGCCAGACCACCGTGAAGAGCGAATGCAGATCACGTTCGATACCTCGAACCGTCGCTTTCATAGTGACGTCGCCGGTTGCGATGAATGCCCGGTCATTCAGTGATGTGACGGTTTCAATGCGGCTGGAGGCGCTACGATAGATCACGGTACCCGTGCGGATCGTGTCGAGGTACGGTTCCTTGCTGTCTTTGAGGCCGCTCGAATGAATGAACTGCAAATCGTCGGAAAGCAGGCCGGCCAGCGCTTCCGTATCTGCATTCAGCATCAGTTCCCAGCGTTTCGCTTCGTGTTCGGAAGCAAGTTCGAAAAGAGGTTGTCCGGTGACCATGATGAATTCCTGTTCCAGGTTGCGTCGGCCAGTCGGCTGACGTGATAGAAGGCGTGAGCGACAAGTGCACGCAAGGCGCCGGTCTGGGCCTGATCGATTGCAATACGGGCCCAGGGGGTCTTTCACGCGTCTTCGCTCAATGCTTGTGACGGGTTCAACGGTACCGGCTTTTCAGGCGGGAATTAAGTAGGTTACAGTTCCCGGCAGAGCGGACAAACCGTCCGGAAAAATGGGTCGACAAATATGGACAGCCTTGCTCTCAACATCTTCGTTCAGGCCGCCGATACGCGCAGCTTCGTCGCCGCCGGCCGGATTCTGGGTATCTCCGCTTCGGGCATTGGCAAAAGCGTAACGCGGCTCGAACAAAGTCTTGGTGTCAGGCTGTTCCATCGCAGCACGCGTAGCGTCACCCTGACTGCGGAGGGCGAGATGCTGCTCGAGCGCGCACGGCGGATACTCGCTGAGGTCGATGCCGCGCAGGCAGAATTGTCGGCGGTCAGCGAGGTTCCGAAAGGGCGATTGCGAATCGGCTTGCCGATGGTCGGCGAGCCTTTTCTTTCGGTGCTGGCTGAATTTCGCCGGCGCTATCCGGATGTCCAGCTCGATCTCGAGTTCGACAATCGCAAAGCCGACGTCATCGAGGAGGGCTATGACGCCGTCGTGCGTAGCGGTGGCGTCGAAGATTCCCGTTTGACCGCACGCTGGCTTGGCCGCTTCCGGATGCTGCTGGTCGGTTCGCCGGCTTACCTTTCACGTCGCGGAAAGCCGCAGCATCCGAGGGAACTCTCCCAGCACGATTGCATCCAGTTCCGCATGTATAACACGGGGAAATTGCAGGTCTGGCAACTTCGACGCGATGTCGAGCCACCCGAACAGGAACTGCAGTTGCCGCCGACGATCACGTGCAATACCAATGAGGCGCGCCTGCGCTTCGCGCTCGAAGGGCTCGGCATCGCGTATGTTTCGGAATTCCTGGTACGCAACGCACTCGCTACCGGGCAGCTGGTTACGGTGCTGGACGAATACACGACCGAGCAAAACACCTTTCAGCTGTTGTGGCCATCTGGCCGGCACGTGACGCCAAAGCTGCGCGCGTTCATCGATTTCGTCAGCGAACATGTGCCGCTCGACAGGACACGGCCGTGACCGCTCCGAGCCGGCCGTCGACGGGTTGATCCTACTGGACCACCTCAACCTCCTCGGGTCGATGCGAGGGAAAATGCGGTATCACGTGAGAGCCGATCTCATCGAGAATATCCTCAGCAGGCCGAAGCGTGGGCTTCAGGTTGAGCACGATATGGGAGATGCCGGCCAGTTGCTGGCTTTGCCAGAACTCGATCAGCGCATGCCGGCCGCCGCGCAACACCCGGCCGTGCTGGATTGGGGCGTCAGGGTCACGGTCGAGATCGAACCAGGTGCCGTACCCGTAAGGTTTGAAGCCGTGGGTCGCAGTGACGTCACGCCATTGCGGAATGATGTCAGTCATGCGCCTGGCGTCCGAGCCATGCCATATCCAGGCGTCCATGTTCGCGCCGAGCCATGGCAATTCCTGCCCCGCACGGCCGATCGCGATGGTTGGAAGACGCGACGCTGCCGGTTTGGGAACGAGATCGAGAGAGCCGTCGAGACGGCCGTAACGCCTGGACTCGTGCAGCGGGAACGGCTGCTCGGTCACCGTGCGGATAATGTCGAGCGCCTCCCGATAGCGCTCAGCCCGTGTATGAAACCCAATGCCAAATGCCGGATATTCGGCACTGCGATCTCCTGAGGCAAGACCCAGCAGAAACCTTCCGCCGAACAGCTGATCCGCGCTTGCCGTCTGCTTGGCGACGATAAGCGGATCACGAAGCGGTGCAACGATGCGGGCAGTACCGATAGCAATATTGCGCGTCACTGCGGCGAGCCAACCCGCGTAGACCATGTGGTCCAGGATTTGCGCAACATCGCCAGACTGGGGATCGTAAAACGGAACGTCCCGAAGCCATAGTGCTGAAATACCAACGTCGTCGACGAGGCGAACCATCGCAGCATGATTGGCGAGCGTGGGGGCTGGGCCATGGGGATACCCCTCGAGCGGCGCGACGAAGCCCAATGTCAGGCGACCTTGCGAAAAGGTACGGGAGAAAGCCCGATGGCCAGTCAACTGGGCAGGCGTGGACGAATGGCCTGTCATGCGTTTCTCTGTCTGGATCGGGGTCGCGCACGGATGGCGTCGCCGATTTCAGCAGCAGTGCTTCGCATATGGCGAGGATTGCTGGTGCTGAGCGTTGAAACGGCTGCGACGATCCTTCGTTGCGATCGATGCGAAGGTCCGTATGGAATCCGCGACCTGCCCAGCTATCCGGATCAGGTCTGGGGAGCCGCCTCGGTTCCAGCCACAGGCTTCCAGTTCGCGAGCGGAGTCAGATAGTGCAGTTCGAACCTGCGCTCGGTGAAAGCCCAGCGCCCGTCGCGACGCTCGAACCGGTCGTGATAGAGGCCACTGATCTGAACCGGGCCGAGCTCCACGTGAGTCACCAGCGCGTGGAGTGCCACCTGACCCGTGGCGCCATCGCCGTCAATGTCGATCAGGGGGTTGGCCATCCAGTGGTGCATATATGGCATCTGTTGCCAGTTCTTGTGAGCCGATTCAATGATGGCCTCGATCCCGGTGTAGTTGCCAAATGCATCACCCAGCAACAGACTTGCATCGCTATGCCATATGCTGCGTAGTAGCGCTTCGTCCCGATTGTCGAATGCCTGGTTATAGGCAGCGCTGAGACGTTCCAGGGCGAAGCGGCTTTCCAATGCGTCGAGCCGTTCGACGATATTTTGCGTGTTCATGGTGGTTTTCCTTGAAAGATCAGAAGTCAGTGGACAAGGTCAGGTCGCGCCATGCGGCGGTTTCCGCGGCGACGGCCGCCAGTTTCTCTTCGACCACTTTCAGCGCATCCGCGCCGGCGACGAAGCGGAAGGGGGGCGCTGGATTGTCGGCCAGCTTGACCAGCGCGCTGCCGAGCTTGTCGGGGTCACCGACCTGCTGATGGTTGCGGGATTCGAAGACGGCTTTGGCTTTGACCCAGAAGTCCGCGTAGTCCTCCAGTTCCTTGCCGCCGTACCTGAGCGTCTGATTGTCGAGAAAGTTTGTGCGGAACGCACCGGGTTCGACAACGCTCACCTTGATGTTGAACGGGGCAACCTCCAGCGCGAGCGATTCGGAGAAGCCTTCGATGGCGAACTTGGACGCCGAGTACATCGACGCACCCGAAACGCCTTTGAAGCCCCCATTGGACGACATATTGATTACATGGCCCTCGCGCTGACGACGCATGACAGGTAACACCGCACGCGTGACGTTCAGCGTGCCGAAAACATTCGTCGCGAATTGGCGCTCGACAGCTTCGGGCCCGATGGTCTCGAAGGGACCGAACTGTCCGTAACCCGCGTTGTTGACCAGTACGTCGATCCGTCCAAAACGGGTGAGCGCGGACGCGACGCCGGCTTCGGCTTCGTGGCTTTCGCGGATATCGAGGCGCGCCGTCAGAACCTGATCGCCATACGGGCCATACAGCTCGCTGAGCCGTTCCGCGTCGAGATCGCTTGCAACGACCTGATGACCGGCAGCAAGCGCGGCTTTCGCGATTGCTGCTCCAAGACCGCTGCCACTGCCGGTAACAAACCAGACCTTGCTCATGCTGTCATCTCCTGCTCGATCCATGACTGCGCCGAGGTATGCACAGGACTCCAGCCGAGGTCCCTGCGTGCACGTTTCGCCCGCACGCGGCTGTTCGTTCCAAAGGTGTAATGGGTATGCATTTCGCCCCAGTGCGGAACGGCTTCTTCCGCGCTCCACGACTGAACGGGGCCCATCCCCATCCGCTTCGCGATCGATGCCCCGATTTCCGCGAATGAAGCCTCGCCGTTCTCGATGAAGTAATAGGCTCCGGCGGGCGAGTTACGCAAGGCGAGGAGATAGAGTTCAGCGAGATCGTCGACGTGCACGTTGGACCAACGGTTCACACCTTCACCGACGATTCGCACAGCCCCGGACTTGCGGGCGTGCTCGACCAGAAAGGGAATCTGGAAACTGCCTTTCGTCAGGCCGGAGCCGGTGCCGTAGATGTTGCTCGGGCACATGACGATGGCGCGAATGCCATGCTCCTTCGCAGCGAGAATACGCAGTTCGTTGTCGCGGCGTGGCTGCTTGAAGGGCAACACGACGAAGGGCGTATCTTCGTCGTAGACCTTCGCGGAAACGGCGTTGCCGCGCGCATCGTCTGCAATGACACTCGACCCGCTCGTATGGATGAAGGGCTTGTTCGAATCCTTCAAGCCCTCCAGCAATGCGTCGATTGCACCTTCGTGGTCGCTGTCGGCGGCGTTGATCACGCCTTCGGAGCGCGACGCCTCCTGCACCAGCAACTCGTAGTCGTCGAGATTACCCAGGACCGGCTGGATTTGCATGGCACGAAGACCTTCTGCCTTTTCGCGGTCACGTACCAGTCCGCGTACCTCGTATCCCGCCTCCACAAGACGGCGCGCAACGGTTCCACCGACAAAGCCGCTCGCCCCAGTGATAAAAATAGTCATATCGATATTCCTCATAAAAAAAAGATGTTTAACGAAAAAAAGCGCCACCATTGATATCCAGTATGGCGCCGGTGATGTAGCCCGCGGCCGGAGAGCAGAGGAATGCAAAGGGCCATGCCACCTCATCGCACGTCCCCTTTCGCGGGATAGGCTGCCCCTCGGCAGGCTGGTATTTCACGGCTGCCACCATCGGTGTGTCGATCACGCCCGGAGCGACCGCATTGACGCGGATATGCTCGCCGCCCCGTTTGGCTAGCCAGCGCACGAGCGTATGGATGGCGCCTTTCGAGAGGGCGTACTGCGGTGGCGTGGAAGCAAAGAACCCGCCGTCAAGCGCGGCAATCGAACCGGTCAATACGAAAGCGCCATGCTGTCGTTCCTGCATGCCAGGTAGCAGTGCACGAACGAAATTCACCGGTCCGAGCACGTTGATATCCATGATGTTGCGGAACGAGTCGTTCCAGCTGGCCGATTCCCAGTCGTCGTACGGATTGGCGCCGGCGTTCAGAACCGCCGCGTCGACTGGCCCGATGCTTCGGCACACCTGTTCGACAGCGGCGCGGTCGCTAACGTCGCAAACATAACTGCTGGTGGATACGCCCGCGTCGGACAACTCCCGGACGAGTGCGTCCATCGGTTGCCGATCCACGAGGATGGGCTGCGCGCCTAGCGTGGCACATGCTCTTGCAACGGCCGAACCGATACCTCCTGCTGCACCTGTAATCAGGATCCGCTGACCGTCAAGGCGGAAAAGATTGTTCATTGTGAAACTCCGTGGCTATGTGACGAGCGGTGGATTACCAGGTTTCCGGAGAAAGGATTGTGTGATGCGCGAGCAATCGCCAGACACCACCTTCGCGGCGCCAGGCGGTGGAGAGGACGCAACGAATCTGCTTGCGCACGCCTGCGACAGTCGCGTCGATATCACCGTAGCCATATGTCGTGAAAGCATCGTCGCCCGATGAGGTGACACGTTCTATCCGTCTTTGCACACTGTGATAGGCAAACACGCCCTTGCCAAACTTGTTGAGGTAGCTGGCCTTGTTGTCGACGACTCCGCTTGAGTGCACGAACACGAATTCATCAGAAAGGAGAGGCGTCAACGCCGTTGAGTCGTTCTCCAGCGTCGCAGCCCAATGCTGACGCTCCAGTTTGTTCGCCAGGGTTTCAAGATCTGTTCTGCTAAGTGCTGTCATGTTCGACTCGTCGGCAATTTTCAAAAAAGAGGGCGTTGCGATAAACCTGTGAAGATCGCTCTGTCTGATTGACAGACTACTACCGCGGTCAGCCGGGAAAAACAGGCTGGACTTCCTTTAAGAACGGACAGGACGTCCTGACTGGAGCACCTGGAAGCCCGGCTTTATCGAATCAGGACAGCGTCAGTGCAGTTTGATCGACGGCCGGATGCGGGCGCGTAACCACTGGCTCACGGTTTCGATTGCCATGCGTGTCAGACCGGCGAGCGCGAACAGATGTCTGCGGTACACGAAAGCGTATAGACCACTGGCGGCGCGGCCACCCACGATGAGCGAGCGCAATCCAAGACCAAAATCGCCTTGATAGAGAGCGCCAGCGCGACCCAGCGAAACGACTGTTCCCGCATCGCGGAAGGTGAACCGGTCGACGCGCTTGCCGGTCAGACGGCGAAGAAAAGACTGGCTGAGGTAAACCGCTTGTTGATGCGCGACCTGAGCCCTGGGAGGCAGGAACACGCCAACGATCGATGAGGGACAGGCGGCACAATCGCCAAACGCAAAAATGCGTGGATCGCTCAGCGTCTGCAGCGTTTTATCGACCAGCACCTGGCCCTGGCGGTTCAACTCAACGCCGTCCAGTGCCTTGAGCAGAGGTGGGCCAGCAACGCCGGCGGCCCAGACGGTAATGTCGCTCGCCAGCTCCGTGCCCGTAACCGTTACGATCGAATCGGCCCGGACCTCGGAGACCGGGGTTGCAGTGAGCACGTCAACGTGAAGGCCCGCGAGGCGCGCATGCGTTTGCGCGGACACGCGCTGATCGAGGGCTGGCAGAATGCGTGGTCCACCTTCGATCAGGCGCACGCGAACGTCTCGCTCAGGTTCTAGCGAATTCAGCCGGTAGGTGGAAAGCAGATTGATTGCATTGCGCAGCGCCGCGGAAAGTTCCACGCCGGTTGCGCCGGCGCCGATCACATTGATGTTGACCGTTGGCTCCGGCAAGGCTGCACCGGCTTCTCGCAAATGATTGGCCCTTATGCAGGCAGTAAGAAGTTTTTGCCGGAATTCCTCGGCATGCTTGACGTTCTCCAGCGGCAACGCATACCGTTCAGCACCGGGAACGTTGAAGAAATTCGTCACGCTGCCGACTGCGAGCACCAGGCTGTCGTAGCGCAGCAGGCGTCGGGGAAGGACATCATTGCCATTCAGGTCCAGGATAGGACCGACCGTCGCCAGACATTCGGAGCGGTCGAGCGCTTCGAGTTCGCCCTGAACGAAGTGAAAACCGTGTCGCCTTGCCAGCGCAGCATATTCGATGTGGTGGCTCGCGGGATCCCGGTGGCCCGACGCTGCTTCATGCAAGAGGGGTTTCCAGAAGTGGGTCGGATAGCGGTCTACGAGTGTCACTTCGGACAATCCGCGCCGGCCAACCGTGTTGGCGAGCCGGGTGGCGAGCTCCAGACCGCCTGCGCCGCCGCCTACGATCAGAATCCGATGCAAGCCAGCGCGCTGCGGGTGGGTGGGTGGAGTGGTCGTACTCATGATTCGGTTCCTTTGTGAGCCGCGGTGCGGCGGGTAGTGACAAGCATTCGCCCGGCGTAGCACAGCAACCCGGCCACGCCGATGGTGATTTCCATGCCTTGAGGCGCCCCACTTTTCCAGAGCCCCACAGTCAGACTCGAGGGTCCCACCCCCGTCACGATTGCCAGCAGGGACAGCACGCGTGCTGCATCTGCCGGCTCATAGATATCGCGGGCAATCGTGCTTGCCAGCACCGAGGCGGCGCCCGCGCCAAGTGCCTGGAGGAAGCGAAAGGTCACCAGCGAGCCGATCGAGAACGACAGCACGCATGCGATGCTCGCCAGTGCGTAGGCCACGACCCCGCCGAACAACACCGGACGCGGCCCGATAGAGTCCGACAACGGGCCATACAGAAACATGCCAATTGAGAAGCCGAACATGAAACTCGTGAGCGTAGCCTGAGCGGCAGCCGCGTCGACCGAGAACGCGCACAGCCGGCGAGCGCCATAACGGCTACCGCAACGGCGAGCGCACGGCAGCGCGACATGCGCGGAGTGGACCGCGAGAGAGGTTTCATCGCTCAGCTCTTTGAGAGTGAATGGGAACAAACTGCTTTGCTGTGCAGGTACCAGGCTTGGGTAAAACTTGATGACGACTGCTGTATCACGGCTTAATCCGGGTAACCCTCAGGAGTTAAGATAATCGGCTCCTGGATCTGAATAAAGTGGGGCAATGCTCCTGATAATCTGGACAAAACGGCTATAGCGTTTCCGTGAGGCGATGTACCAGCGCAACACAAAGACGTGGCCGGCGAGTACATCGCGGTGTGGAGTCGGTGTACACCCGGCGTATCGACGATTTCGCCATGGCTTGCCTGGCGATTAACGTGACGGAGTCGTGCCGTGATCCTTCGCTACCACGCGGGCAAATTGACCGCTGTTGAAATCCGCCACAGCCTGCCGGATTTCCGCCGTTGTATTCATCACAAACGGTCCATATGCGGCGATGGGTTCGTCGATCGGTTCGCCGCTGAGCAGAAGTACCGTTGCATCATCAAGCGCTTCGACTTCGATGTCAGTGCCGCCGCGCCCAAGCAGGATCAGGTGCGCTACGTCAACCTGCTGGTCACCGTTGACGCGGATCCGGCCACGCAGCGCGACCAGCGCGAGGGTTCGGCCTTCGGGCAGCGTGAAGTGCGTCGTATGCCCGGCGGCAAGCCGCAGGTCCCATACGTCCATCGGCGTGAAGGTGCGCGCCGGTCCGCGCCTGCCGGCATACTCTCCGGCGATCACCCGTACAACGCCGATGCCATCGGGCAATGCGACCGACGGAATCTCGTGCGTGAGTACCGATTGATAACGCGGGTCGGTCATCTTGTGTCGTGCGGGCAGGTTGACCCACAACTGGACCATATCGAGCGTCCCGCCCGTCTTTGCGAAGTCGCGCGAATGGAATTCCGAGTGCAGGACCCCGGAGCCCGCGGTCATCCACTGCACGTCGCCGGGGCCGATTCGGCCACCGCCGCCCGAGGTGTCGCGATGCTCCAGTTCGCCCTCGTAGAGGATCGTCACCGTTTCGAAGCCGCGATGGGGATGCTGGCCAACACCGAGGCGCCGCCCGATTGGTGGGAAGTACTCGGGGCCGGCGAAATCCAGCATCAGGAACGGGCTCAGCTGTTGTCCCAGTGTCTCCGGCGAGAACAGCGTGCGCACAGGGAAACCGTCGCCAACCCAATGCGATTGAGCATTGGTGTAAGTGCCGAGAATTGTCTTGTTCATGTCAGGTCCTGTTGGACGGCCACGCAGGCCGTGTTGCGATATCGGACCCGGTAGACGGCGGCGAGGACCTGCGATGGCCGCCCGCCCGCGTCGCCGGGCTACCTGGAGGGCGTCTCAGAACGACGGCTTGTCCTTTGGCGCGAGGCGGGGAAAGAGTGTCCAGGCATTGGCATGATTGACCCCGGAGCGCTCTTCAGCCGTGAGGTCGTTATATGCGTCCAGTTGACTGGTGAAGGTGTCGGCGATATCTGCTGAGACGTAAGGAAAGTCGCTTCCGAACAGAATGCGCCCGCTTCCTGCAAATGCCTTGAGTGCCGGTATCGCAGCCGGGCTGGCCGACAGCGCCGTGTCGAAATAGAAGCGCTTGAATTTCGCCAGAATATCGGCTGGACTGTCGGCTTCTGGGCGGAATACGCGCGCGAGCTGGGCGAAGCGGTGAGATGCGTAAGGCAGAAAGCCACCCGCATGCGCGAGGATAATTCGCACGCGCGGATACCGGTCCACGACCCCGTTCACGACCAGTTGGACGGCTGCACGTGTGGTATCGAAGGGATAGTCGACCATCGGCGCGGCGACTCCCGCCAGCCCCTGAATCTGCGGGAGCCCCGGATGGATAAAGACCACGGCGCGGCGGCGATCGAGTTCCGCCCACAGTCGGTCGAAAACCGGCTCGGCGAGATAGTTGCCGTCGTAGTTCGAGAGCAGAATCACGCCATCGGCGTGGAGCGTGTCAAGCGCGTAGTCCAACTCGAGAAGCGCGTTATCGATGTCGGGGAGCGGTAGCGTGGCGAAATTGCCGAAGCGATCCGGATGCTTCGCGACCAGATCCGCCGTGTATTCGTTGACGCGTCTGGCCATGGTCCAGCGCTCGACTGCCTTCCAGCCCGCGACGCTGGGCGCCGTCAGTGAAAGGATGCCGGTGGCGATCTGCTGGGTGTCCATCATGTCGAGCGCGCTTTGTGGCGACCAATGGGGAACGACGGTACCCGAGCGGTCGCCACCATGCGAGGGAAGCCCGGCTGCCCAGAAGGGTGGTACGACGTGCTGGTGAACATCAATGCGATGAGCAGTAGTCATCTTATGCTCCGTATGCGTAGATAGTGATCAGGTGGCTCGCGGAGCAACCGGGGAGGTGGCTGCTCCGCTGCCGTGGTTCAGAACGGATAGGCGGGAAGTTGAGCGTGCACCGTGATCCATTGCCACTCGGTGAACTGGTCCGCGTTGCTCGACGCGCCGTGACCGAAACCGTTGCCGGAAATGCCAACACCGCCAATGGGACCGTAGATGCCATGCACGACGGTCTGGTCGTTGATGTGAATCACGCCGGAGTGCAGCGCATCGGCGATGCGTTGCGCGCGGGCGAGGTTAGGTGACACCACAGCCGCCGACAGCCCATATTCGGTTGCATTGGCCAGGGAGATAGCCTCCTCGTCGGTGCGGAAGGTTGTGATCGCCGCTACTGGCCCGAAGATTTCCTCTTCGAAGGCCGTCATGCCGGGCGTCACGCCAGCGATAACGGTCGGCTCCACGAACAGCCCCTTGCGCGAACCGCCGGTGAGCAGCTTTGCACCCTTGGCGACGGTCTGCGAAATGATCCGCTCGACATTGGCGGCCTGGCGTTCGCTGATGATCGGCCCGACCTGGACCTTGTCGTCGACGGGATTGCCGACGACGAGAGCCTTGGCCTTTCTCACGAGGGCCTCCACGTAGGCTTCGGCGATGTCCTCGTGGACGAGATGGCGGCCGGTGGTGAGACAGATCTGGCCCTGGTGGAAGAAGGAACCCCAGGCGCCGGCGCTCGCTGCGGTCTCGATGTCGGCATCGTTCAACACGATGAAGGGATTGTTGCCACCCAGTTCCAGCGAAACGCGCTTGAGCTGTCCGCTGGCGACCGAGCCGACCTCGCGGCCGACGCGGCTGGAGCCGGTAAAGCTGATCATGTTGATGAGCGGTTCCTTCACCAGTGCGGCGCCAGTCTCTGCCGCACCCGGCAGGACGTGGAACAGGCCTTTGGGCAGTCCCGCCTCCTCGAGCACACGGGCAAAGGCCACGCCACCGATAATCGCGGACTGCACGTCTGGCTTGAGCAGCACGGCGTTACCCATTGCCAGCGCCGGGCCGATTGCCCGCACGCCCAGGATGAACGGCGAATTCCAGGGGGTGATGATGCCGACCACGCCGAGCGGAATGCGACGCGCGATGCTCTGAAACCCGGGCTCCATGGTCTGGGTCAGGATGCCCAGAGGCTGGCTGCCCAGCGCGGCCGCTTCGAGAAGCTCGCGAGCCGTGACCTTCACTTCCCAGTGCGCCTTGGCGCGAATCGAGCCGGTTTCGCGGATCAACTGTTCCGTCAGTTCGTCGGCGTGCGCCAACACCAGACGTGCCGCTTCCCGAAGGACGTCCCCGCGCTGAGGCCCGGCCAGTTTGGCCCAGGCCTTCTGCGCTTCGCGTGCCGAAGCTGCGGCGGCAACGATGTCCTCAGCGGAGGCGATGCCGATCGTGCCGAGCTTCGCGCCGGTGGCTTTTTCGGTCACCTCTTCGCTACCGAGGCCCGGATGCTTCCATCCGTTGCTGTAGATCCTGCCATCCCATGTGTCTGCAGGCGTAAGTAATGTCGTGCTGTTCATTGAATATTCTCCAGAGAGCGATAGTTAATTTCAAAGTGATTTGGAATGCTAATTAACTAGCGAAGTGCTAATAGAATGGTTTGAAAAACGAATCCTCACTCTTGTCGGCTTTTCATGTCGTCCACTGTCGCGATCCCGCCTGTCGCGGCAGTGCGAGTTCAGGCGGAGAGTTTTGCCGCGATACGCTCTGCCATCATGATGGTTGTCACGTTGGTCGGGGCGGAGGGGATCTCCGGCATGATCGACGCATCGACCACGCGAAGCGAGTCGATATCGCGTACCTTGCCCCATGCATCCACCACCGCAGTCGGATCGGAGGCGCTTCCCATGGGTACAGTAGAGGTCGGATGGAGGTACGCCGCGACGTTCGCAACGATGTTTGCACGTAGCGTGGCATCGTCAACGGCAGCACCGGGCGCCATTTCATGATCGATCAGATCCGAGAACGGCGCGGTGCGACCGATGTTCCTTGATAGTTTTACCGCCTCCACCAGCCGGTCGAGATCGTTTGGGTCGTCGAAGAAATTGTAGTGAATCTGTGGTGCCGCGCGCGGATCCCGGCTTGCGAGGCGCAACTGCCCTAGCGACTTTGGCAGTGTCACCGCGCACGCGAGGACAATTGCGCCACCGGTTGGACTGACCTTCGGATCGATCAGGTGCGTCCCCGAAATCTGCAGGTCGAGCTCGTTGGGGCCGGCGCTCTGCGAACCTGTCCAGACGATCGCGCCCGAAGCGGGCGTCATCGCATTGGCTTCGCGCTTGAGCGCATAGACATTGTAGAAGAACGGATGGTCCTGAAGCCGGTTGCCGACGGGGAGGTCAGCAACGGTTGTGATGCCCAGGTCCGCCAGGTGCCGGGCAGGACCGATGCCGGAGCGCATCAGGATCGCGGGACTGCCGAACGCGCCTGAGGCAAGAATGACTTCACCTGCAGCAATGAACTCGCCATCGACCAGGTTCACGCCGACGGCGCGCTTGCGCTGAATCACGACATTGTTGACTTCGGCTTCGCCGCGGATCGTCAGATTCGGGCGAGCCCGCACGGCGGCGGTCAGATAGGCCATGCCCGTGTTGATCCGCACGCCGTCGATGACATTCAGCGTATAGAAGCCAACGCCGCGCGGATCCGGGCCATTGAGATCCGATACGTGCTTCAGTCCCTGTGCCTGCGCGCCTTCGACGAAGGCGCGCATCGAGGGCGTGTCTTCCGCGCCTGTCTGCTGACGAATCGGGAACGGCCCGTTGCGTCCGTGCCACGCGTCCTCGCCGGAAGGGGTGTTTTCCATCGCCTTGAAGGCAGGTAACACGTCGTTCCACGTCCACCCTTCGATGCCGCGTTGGGTCCAGCGCGCAAAATCAGCGGGCCGGGCGCGCATCGCAACGGCGGCGTTCACCGCCGAACTGCCGCCGACCACGCGGCCACGCGGTACTGGAATATCGTGGCCAAGCCGTGCGGCATCCTCGGTGTGGTAGTGCCAGTCGTAGGCGGGCGAACCGGCGACGATGTTCGCGTTCCTGAGCACCGGCGGATAGCTGTCGGGGGCAAAATTCGGCCCCGCTTCCAGCAGCAGTACGTTGCGCTTGCGGTCGGCGCTCAAGCGGGCGGCCAGCACCGCACCGGCTGATCCGCCACCTACGATCACCACGTCGAATGCTTTTCCGGTCTTCCCGGTCTGTACGCTTGCCGCAGCCTTGAGACCTGTGATTGCCGTCATCGCCGCAGCGGCTCCGGCGACGAGAACCTCACGTCTGGACATCTTCATTGTCGTTCTCCTGGACATATTTCCGACGCACGATGGCGCCCGGAAAGTTAGCCGGGCGTTATCGACCGGCTGTGCATGCAGGATGGCCCCGGATCGAAGGTTCAACAAGCCGGATAGATTGGAAGCTATGTCCAACTCAGTGGACAACCCCGGTCAGCAAACGACTTTTGGAATTCGCTCGGCCAGGAAATCGAGGAATGCGCGCACCGATGGCAGCATGCCGTTGCGAAACGGAATGACCGCTGTGATCGTGGCCTCACCGGCGAGCCAGTCGGGGAGGATCCGTTCGAGGGCCCCCGAGCGCACGGCGTCGCTGCAAACGTAGTTGGGCAGCGCGACGATACCGAGGGCGTCCTCCGCAGCCTGTTTGAGCGTGACGATGTCGTTGCCAGCCAGACGGGGCTTGAGCGGCACGACGACTTCTCCCTGCGTTGCATGCTTCAGCTTCCACGCGAGCGGATTGCCGTGTCTGAGCATCACCAGCGTTTCGTGTCCTGCGAGGTCGTCAGTCGTAAGCGGCACGCCACGGCGCTGGAGATACCCCGGCGCGGCGAAAAGGTGCCATGGAGCAGGCGCCAGACTACGCTGCACCAGCGTCGAGTCCGATAGCGGCCCGGTGTGAGCACGTAGCGCAAGATCATAGCTGCCGCCGACAATATCGACCTGGTCGTCACTGACGTGCTGGATGACATTGATCTTCGGATAACGTCTGATGAAGTCGGGCAGTATGTGCCGCATGGCAAACAGGGAGGTCGCCACTGCGGTGGTGAAGCGAATCGTTCCGCTCGGTTCGGCGAGCCGTTCGCGGACGGCACTTTCGGCAAGTTCCGCCCGTTCCAGCGTGGCGACCGCGTGACGATAGAACAGGTCGCCCGCATCCGTCATGCTCAGACTTCTTGATGTCCGGTTCAACAAACGGACCCCTAGCGAGGCCTCGAGCTGCTGCAGACGATGACTTACCGTGGACTTCGGAACGTCAAGATTGCGGCTTGCGGCGGTGAGGCCTCCACATTCCACGATGCGGACGAAATAACGGAAGTCATTGAGATCTAGCATATGCGCCCCTGGTAGTCCAATGGAATAGACAATGTCATTCTATCCGTGACGTCTGTTGGACATCGGCGAGTGGCGCAGTCCTATCTTCATGATCGGGTGGCAGACGCGCGGCGGTCGGAAGCTGCGCGACGTCGATTCATGGCGACAAATCCCGCACTCAGAAAGTCGATGAGTGGTCCGCCCTGCGATGGGTCTCCCGACTTTGCGCCGTGCCTGGACAATCGTTCGACCCGTCTATCGGCAATCGTCATGAGCAGCGCGCCTAGCGCGTATTCGTATTCCCAGATGATCTGGTCGCGCGAGCATTCGGGCAACGCACGCTGCATGGCGTCGACGAATGCGTTCGCCAGCGGATCATAGAAAGTCTTCCCCGGTGAGATCGACCCGGCCGAGCAGTGCCGCTGATGCCGCGAAATTTGTGTAGGGCACGACCGGTCATCGTCCACGATGAGCACCGCGTCACGTTCGCCCAGTTGTTCAACAACATAACTCCCGTAGTACATCGCGGGCGGCATCGGCATCCCACTGTGCCCGCTCCAACAGGTGCTGCACGCTGTCGGGTGTCGCTTCGCCGATCCATTCGGCAACCTGCCAGCCGTTCTTACGTTCGACCGTGCCCAACAGGCCCTTCAGGTACGCGAGCGAGCGCTGTCGGGGCTCGGGACACCCGAACAGTTCTCCGAGCCGCTGGTGCAGCGCCTCTAGTTCGTGCTCCCACGCCTTTGCAGTCGAAAGCATAACTTGATTAAATAGTTATACTAAATATTTATTGGTATGGTAAAAGATCTACGGCTGCAGTACTAAGAGGGATGCGATTCCCGACAGTGCGGACAACATGTCCGGTTCGCGCATGTCTTCTGTGCACGTGCGAATTTCCACGGATTAACGGACGGCCTGCCAGTTGTTCAATCTGCTTGCGTAGTCTTCGCACTGCCTAATGCCAGGCTCACGAATTGGGTCGCTCGTGCATTGGCGTCGCCGTAACGATGCGCGATATACAGCGTGGTGGTGGTGTCGGGTTCGTCGAGTGTCCGGAAGACAACACCCGGAACGGCGATGGCTTGTAAAGTCGCCGGCACGAGGGCAATACCGAGGCCGGTTGCAGTCAGTCCGATGAGCGTGGAAGCTTGCTGCGCTTCCTGCACGACTTGCGGTTCAAAGCCGCGTTTCGCGCACAGTGCGAAGGTCGTGGAGACTACAGGCACCACCAGAAAAAACGCGTCCCAGAGATGAATCGGTCCTTTCGTGATCTGAGTGACGTTGAGGTTGCCCTGCAGTAGGTTTACGAACGCGCTGAGGCTGCCGGAAAGCGGTTTCCAGGCCGCCACGACGAAAGCCTGATGGAGCTTCATTGCCGCGATGAAAACGTCGCGCCGCGCCTCGAACAGCTCCGGAAAATCGTAGGGGGCGGCGCGATGCAACGTCTCGCGTTCCAGCTTCGACAGATCCCATTGCTGCATCTTGTCACCAGGAATCTGCGAGGCGGACAGCGCACGTTGCACCTGATTCAGGTCCACCTCGGCCTGCATCATTTGAGCCTGAGCTTTATCAACCTGTCGCTGTGTTGCGTCGACGAGGGCTTGCGCCTCGGTTCTGTTGCAATAGCGGAGGCTGGTATGCTGCGGGACCTTACGGAATGACGTGAACGACAATGAAAGCGCTGAGTCCGACGGTAGCCAAAGTGCTGAAGCGGTTGCACTATCCGCTCGAGATAATGTTGGTGTGCGTGCGTTGGTACGTGGCCTACCCGCTCAGCTTGCGCAATCTTGAGGAAATGATGGCCGAACGGGGGATCGCGGTCGATCATTCGACCGTGCACCGCTGGTCCATCAAGCTTCTGCCGGTGCTTGAAAAGGCGTTCCGTCGCTGCAAGCGCCCGGTCGGCAAGAGCTGGCGGATGGACGAAACCTATGTGAAGGTCCGTGGCACATGGAAGTATCTCTACCGCGCCGTCGACAAGGCCGGCAACACAGTTGACTTCCTGCTGCGAGCCAAGCGGGACAAGCAGGCGGGCCGACGGTACTTCGAGAAGGCCATCGATCAGAATGGCGCCCCTGAAACCGTAACCATCGACAGGAGCGGTGCCAATCTGGCCGGGCTACATGCCGTGAATACTGAGCGTGAGACGCCCATCAAGATCCGCCAGGCCAAGTATCTGAACAATATCGTGGAACAAGACCATCGGGCGATCAAGCGCCGTACCCGGCCCATGTTGGGATTCCATGATTTTCGTTGTGCCCGCATCTTGTTGAGTGGCATCGAACTCATGCATATGATCGCCAAAGGGCAGATGAAAGACGCACGCAAACTCAAGCCATCGGCCGCCCGGCAATTCTACTCGTTGGCGATGTAAGCAATCCTTATCATATCGATATCGTTCGCCCAAATCGCCTTACCGCGACAGAACCCCGATGAGCGCCCACATTGGCCAATTCCTTCGTTGCGCAATGCCTCGCGGAGGGGGAAGATCGATATTGATTTGTAATCCTTGCTATTAAATCGCCTGTTTTTGGCGGCAACATGTAGGCTCGCCAGCTTGCGCTGCACCTCATTTCTGTCTCCAGGACGATTGGTCTCGCGGAAGCATGGTCTGCGGGTCATATACTGCGAGCTGATCGTCGGGTCCGAGCTCATCCACGTACAGGACAAGATTTACGCCATCCGGTGACAGGCGTGACCGAAACAGGATTCCCTTTCCGCCAGCTGCAATTACTTCGTCACCGATTATCCAGCTCGGCGGTTCGATGCGCTGGTTAAACCAGCAAGCGCGCCAGTCACAATAAAAATCCTCCCACATCTCAGACCAGATGCCACTTTGATACCCGCTGGTGAAATCCACGACCGGATCAAGCGTCATTCGATAACTGACGAGCGTGCCAGGAGGCATTAACGGAGAAACCTGCTGATACTCCAGCACGGCGGTGTTGACGTCGAGCGCGAGATACAAGGCGTTAAGCCCAATGCGGTTAGCGCGACCGCCATGCCGTCCGGCGCCGGCGCCGCTTGTCGGTGCAACCGCCCACTTCGGCACGTGCATACGATATGCCGTCACTTCGGAGAAGCTTTTCAGAATCATCCTGCCGCGCCTGCCTCGAACGATGAAACGTAGCGAAGCAGGTCGTCGGTGCGGCCGGCGGATACCAGCTGTTCTGCTGTCTTGTAATCAAAAACAGCCAATGGCTCGTTTCGATACCAGAAAAGCGCCTGGTTGACGTCACCCGAGATATCGGTCGCCGCCCGGATAACGCGAAGTGCTTCCCGCAAAAACCGCTGGACGCTCTCCGAGGCAGGCTGACGGCTCAGCGTATTGCGATGCACGTGCGCCTGCAGGGCGAGCGTTTGCAGGTCAATATGAAGAGCCTCGCCAAAGCGACGGGCAGACACGATTGGCGCAGCGCTGTCTGGATCGCGCAGCGACGCCATAAACTGTTCAAAGCTAACGCCGACGTTCGGCCGTAGGACGGTCTCGGGGCTCATCACGGAGGCTCCATGCACAATTTGTGCACAATAATAGCACAAAAGTGGCGAGGGATCAGAGCACGCCAGGCGAATCGATCACTCGCGGTCTGGCGGTGAGCAGGTCACGACGTGATGGTCAGCTTCATGTCTATGTTGAACCGCGATATACCGACCGCAGAGCGCGCGCCGGCATCAACTCGACCGAAATAGCCTCGATGATCCCGGAGCGGTTCACTACATGTAGGCGCCGGTCCTTGGCGCTGCAACCGCTCGTGTCACAGATCTCGCGCGTGCACCGACGCAGGTTCGGCCAATGAAAGCAAAATTCCTGCGAAAATCGGCTCGGGCCATTGATAGCAGCATAATTTTTCAGTTCTACCGCCGCGAGAAATTCCGGGGATCAAACGTCATCGGCGAGGTCCCTGATCTCGAGCCTGAATTGCCAGCCTTCAAAGGCAGCGAGCATTCGCCCGAAGTCGTCCCAGCCGATTTCCCTGCCATCCACGACCACGACCGGAACTTCGCCGGGCCCTGCCGGATCGGATGAAATAAGTCCCCGCTCGGTTTGGTCACGGATCTGAAACTGGCTGCCGTTGATTGCCAGATACTTGACTGCCAATGCGCGCCTCATTTTTTCAACGAGGCGGCCAAGCAGGGCCAGCACGTCATCTTCCGGTTTGCCGATGATCCGGAATTCATAACCCCGGCGCGGAATCCGTCCTGAATCTCGAAGGCATCAAGGACGAGCATGGTGGCCAGCAAACGCATCTGGAAATGGAACTGATGCGCGGCGCCGCTACAATCGATCATCCGGATGGGTTCCAGCCGCACGTTTTCGAAGTCGGTCACGCCGCTGCGCTTTGCGACTTCGGCATTGAAACACTGGGTGCAAAGCAGGCGATAACCTCCCTCGACAGAGCCGTAGTGGATTGCATCATACGAAGCAGTAGGCTGCGCACACTGTTCGCATCGGTCTTTTTTCATTTGACGCTCCGTGGCCGGCGGGTCGGCTTTCCGGCAAGGGGACGAAAGCGATGCAGTTCAGGAGGTTGGTTGCGGCCAGCATCACGTACCTGTCACTGTCTTCCGGGTCTATACGTTCGAGCCAGTCCGCCGTCCGTGCCCCTATGCATGCCAGCAGATTCTGCTCAGGATGATTTCGCAGGTATTGCTGCATCAGGCGATCCTGCTGCGGCGGGCTCAGGTCTTCGCCCGGCCTGATGGTGGTCACGTGGATCCGCTGCTGCAATTCCTGATCGTCTTCTGTGATCAGCGGCCACGTCCAGGCCGATTCTTTCATCGCCTGAAAGCAGAGAAGCAGAAGCTCGATGGCGAACCCCGTCTTTTCCATCAAGACACCGAGCTTCGGAAGGACGAAAACGGAGCCGAGCATATGAGGCTGGGCAAGGAATATTTCGTCGGTCAAGGCCTCTTTCTGTTGGAGGTTCATAGCCTCGACGGCTCTCATGGCCCGTGCCACTGCGTCCAGAGAAATGCGGGTCATTCGGGTTTTCTCCCTCATGCTGGATGGCGATGACCGCGCGCGTGCCGGTGCCGCGGCAGCGGAAGCCGGCGGGGCCGGGAAGTTCGAGACGAATATGGACGTCGAATGCTTCACGGCGACCGATGGAATGAGGATGCTCGACCATCGTGACAGAGACTGTCCGGGCTGCGGTGCCCGCTGCTCTCCCACGGCGAGTGCATGACGGCGGTCGTGCTCGACGTGCAGATGGATGCCGGTCGTTGCGATCAACCGGTGCCGCAGGTTTTGCCGGATGAAGGGCAGGTTGGTGTCGCCGCCAGACCAGGCTCGTGGCCGACGATACCGATGGCGGCTCCTGTATCCGTAGAAGCGATCGGCCCACATGGCGTTCCTGAAAAATCTCACCATAACGACGATTGTCATCCATCAATACGCAACTAACTGTCTAGGCCAACGATGCAAACGTCCAACCCAAAACCGTCTGCAAGGGTGGATGACCTGAATCCTGGTCTGGGACTAATTTATCTCCGTCGATCGTGACCCAGCGGCGGAAACCGAACGGTTTTTCGGTTGACGATTGCGCAGCCGCCGTCTCGCCGGATGGGCGCGCCGTGGTTTTCACGCTGTCGGTCCGCGGCCGCGTGGTCGAAGGCGCCGTTGCGCGTGACGCGCTCGAACAGCATTTCTGGCTGACGCGTGACGCCGACGCGGCGCCCACGCTCAGGACATTCGGCTACGGTCGGAATCGCATCGTGGCGCTCGCGCAGAGAACGCACCTTGCGCGGCCGGACGTGCAGCGGCTTCGATAAACGCACGACCGTTGTGTTGTCGAGACCATTCTGAAGTGTCGTAGCGCTGGCCAGATAGAGATGTCGGTTTTTGACGTTGAGTTTGACTCTGTCTTTAACGGTTTTAATCTCACGCAGCGTTGAAGGACAGCGCGTGAACGGGCAGGGCGTGTCAGTCCGTTCAGCCAGATCCTGCAGACCGACGGCCAGGTTTGCGCAGTTGCTTCGGCTGATTGCGTTGCGCCAGCTGCACGATCACTTCATCGACGTCGGCCTTTGTGAACTCGCGCTGCTTCTTCGTGCCCGGTTTGCGCCGGTCACGTTCGGCCGCCAACCCACGATTCGTGCGTGACGGCGAACCCGATGCGCGCCGGTCATCACGCTGCGCCTGCAACGCCTGCGCGACCTGCAGTGCATGACCGTGCCGCTTGTGTTCGATCACCGCGCCCTGATCGATCGCGGAGAGCCGGTCATAGGGGATGCAGGGAAGGGCAGTGCCGTTCGCCCTCACCTCAATCCGGCCGTCCGGATACTCCCACACGTCGATATACCGGTGAATCAGCCTGCGGTTCGCCGGCGTGTCCGCCAGCAGGTACATCACGCGGTCGTACTGCACCGTCAGCGACTTCGGCACGCGCCGCAGTGTCGGGTAGCAGCGACGCATTACTGCGCCGCCGCCCCCTTGGAACTGTACGTGCGACTTTCGCCGCATACAGCTCGAGCCTTTCAAAGCCCATGTGAATGAGCCGGTTTCACAACTGAGAGTCCGGGAGCACGCGCGACGCGGTGACATTCCGGATGCAACATCATCAGATTGCCTGTCGTGTCCTTACCGCCATCGATTTTCCGAACCACGTGGTAAAGACGTCAGCCACTGGATTTCGTGATCATCTGCTGACAGACCGGACACGACCGGGCCTGATCAAGCCACAGCCGGATCAGCCGCACCCGACCTTTGAACGAGTCCAGCATCGCGAAGCCCAACCGGTCTTCGAAATAGGTTTCCCACTGCGGGTCGAAAGGATTGGCGGCACCGTTGATTTTCCGGTGCCGCCGGATCGGCGTGCCTGCGATGTCGTATAGCGTCAGGAGTGCAGGCTTTCCTGTGCTGAGCGTTTTTCTAGTCTCCGTGCCAAAGGCCCAGTGCCGTGCACCAGCGGTACGGAAATACTTCCGCCGGATCCAGCGTGCGCCTTTGTTCGGATGTCGGCGCTTCGCCCAGCGCCACAGACATCGCCAGATTTCGTGACCGACTTTGCCAAAGGTGTGCTTCGCCACGACATGTCGATAGTAGTTCGCCCATCCGCGAAGCAATGGATTGAGCTTGTGTATCAACTGATCATGTCGCATCGTCGCACCGTCTTTCACGGTCTCCCGCAGCTTGCGCAGGAAGCGCTGAACGCTTGCTCGGGCAGGCTTGATCAACAGCTTGCCGCCGTACTTGCGCACGTTCATGCCGAGGAAATCGAACCCGTCGTCGATATGCGTTATCCGGGTCTTTTCTGGCGACAGCGATAAGCCGCGTTCCGCCAGAAACTGCCCGACCATCGGACGAACTTCATCAGCCAACACTTCACGCGTTGCACCGGTAATGATAAGGTCATCCGCATAACGAACGATGTTGACCTTTGACGGATTGTTATTGCCTTTGCGATACTTTGCACGTAGCATTTTTTCCAGCCCGTCGAGAGTCATGTTCATCAACGTGGGCGAAACGATACCGCCTTGCGGTGTACCAGCCTGCGTTGAGTGAAGGACACGGTTATGAAGGTAGCCAGCCTTCAACCATCTTTGAAGGATCGCCTTGTCCGTAGGGATGTGGGCGACCAGCCAGTCGTGCGAAATTTCATCGAAGCAGCTTCGGATGTCGGCCTCAAGAATCCACGGCGCACTATTCGAACGTACAAGAACCTTGAAGCACTGTTCGATGGCGTCCGCAGTTGACCGGGCAGACCTGAACCCATACGAGTTCGGGTCCGCCGTTGTCTCCGCGATGGGTTCGAGAGCCAGCAGATGCAGCGCCTGCTGAGCCCTGTCGACCATGCAGGGGACGGTCAACGCGAACTGCACAGGGGCTCAGCGAGCATTTGGGTTGGGCTGAGATCCGCCATCCCTTTCATCCCCTCAGAGGCCAACGCTTTCCGGTCCTAAAGACCCGTCGCGTCGCCGGCACCGACACGCTGCTCCTCGGCCATGAGGAATGCGGCAGCTTTAGCATTGCGCGCGAATGGACGGACTGGGGGGCACCATCCGCTCACGACGACGCGAGCATCACCGCATGCCGATTCGATCTCGACATGCTGCTTGAACTGGTCGCGTTGATCGACCTGCTTGCCCCGTCCAGGAAGTCTTTAAACAAAGGAGCTTGATCAATGCGATTCCTTGACCTACTATCAGACCAGTTTTTGACGTGGTCCGAAAATGGAAGATATTCCGTCATCCACTTTACGCAGACGCCGCGCGCAATTGCTCAAGCAAATGCCGGCATTGGAGACGCTCTTGCGGGGCTCGCTTATCGAGCGTTACAAGCGCTGCGGCAAACCTGGCTGCAAGTGCGCCGACGGTCCCGGCCATGGCCCCAAGTACTACCTGTCGGTGAGTTTCCCGGGGCGCCGACCACAAATGGACTACGTGCCGCAGGCCGACTACGCCGACGTCACCGAACGCCTGGCGAACTATCACCGCGTCCGCGAGATCATCGAGGAGATCTGCGAGATCAACCGCGAACTATTGCGCCGCCGCGAGGCGCTCTGAGGGGCGCCGGTGAGCCAGTCGCCGCTGTCACTCACCCACATCATCGATCCGCAATCGGCCGGCGTACTCATCGCCAACATGCTCGAGGCCTGGCTCACCGCCGAGCCCGCGCTGGAGCTGACCGAGGAGGCCTTCGATGAACACCAAGATCACCCCGCAACATCAGAGCAAACCGGCGTACATCTATATCCGCCAAAGTACGCTGGCCCAGGTACGGCACCATCAGGAGAGCACCGAGCGTCAGTATGCGTTGCGCGACAAAGCGCTGGCACTGGGTTGGCCGCAGACGGCGATCCGGATCCTGGACCGCGACCTCGGTCAATCGGGAGCACAGATGACGGGCCGCGAGGACTTCAAGACCCTCGTGGCAGACGTCTCGATGGGGAACGTGGGTGCTGTATTCGCACTGGAAGTTTCCCGTCTGGCACGCTCGAATCTGGACTGGCATCGCCTGCTCGAGTTGTGTGCGCTCACACATACCCTCGTGATCGATGCCGATGGTTGCTACGACGCAGGCGACTTCAACGACGGCCTGATACTGGGTCTCAAAGGTACGATGGCACAGGCGGAGCTACATTTCTTGCGCGGGCGCCTCCAGGGCGGCAAACTCAACAAGGCGAAGAAAGGTGAGTTGCGCTTTCCACTGCCCGTCGGCTTGTGCTATGACGATGACGGTCGCATCGTCCTGGATCCCGATGACGAGGTACGCGGCGCCGTGCAACTGGTGTTTCGTCTGTTTCAGGAAACCGGCAGCGCATATGCCGTTGTGAAGCGATTTGCCGAAGAGGGCCTGCGCTTTCCGAAGCGTGCCTATGGCGGTGCCTGGGCAGGCCGACTCATCTGGGGGCGCCTGAGCCACGAACGCGTACTCGGTCTGATCAGGAATCCTTCCTATGCGGGCGATTATGTCTTTGGACGCTATCAGTATCGTCAACGCATAACCGCACAAGGAGAGATCCAGAAGCGCGTACAGCCGGTACCCAAGGCTGACTGGCGGGTCCATCTTCCCGACCATCACGGAGGGTATATTACCCCGGAGGAATTCGAACGCAACCAGGTACGCCTGGCGCGCAACAGGACCAACGGCGAAGGTACCGTGCTCAGCGGCGCGGCGCGCGAAGGTCTGGCGCTGCTTCAAGGGATGCTGATATGCGGCCACTGTGGCCGGGCGCTGACCGTGCGGTACCAGAGTCACGGTGGCCTTTATCCACTGTACCTGTGCAGCAGGCGTCGCCGCGAGGGTCTGGCGACCACCGATTGCTTGAGCATGCGCAGCAATCTGCTCGACAACGCGATTGGCGAGGCAGTACTCACCGCGCTACAACCTGCCGAACTCGAGCTCGCGCTCACTGCCCTGAACGAACTCGAGCAGCGCGATCATGCCATCATGCGTCAGTGGCACATGCGCATCGAGCGAGCCGAGTATGAAGTCGCACTCGCCGAACGCCGCTACCAGGAATGCGATCCGGCCAACCGTCTGGTCGCGGGTACCCTCGAGCGGCGCTGGAACGACGCGATGCTTCGGCTCGATGAGATCAAGACGCAAGCCGCCGAATTCCAGAGCCAGAAGGCACACGTCGCCACATCCGAACAGAAGGCCCAGGTCCTCGCACTGGCGCGCAATCTGCCGCGCCTGTGGCGTGCGCCGACGACGTCAGCGAAGGACCGCAAGCGCATGTTGCGACTACTCATCCGGGACATCACGGTCGAGAAACTATCTGCCACGCGACAAGCCGTGCTGCATATCCGCTGGCAGGGTGGCCCGTGCACCGACATCACCGTCGATCTGCCCAGGCCGCGCCCCGAAGCAATACGCTATCCGGCGGAGACCGTCGACCAGGTCCGCAAACTGTCGCAACGTCTGTCCGACCCACAAATCGTTGCGCACCTCAATCAGGAAGGCTTGCGCAGCGCGACTGGCAAATCGTTCACGCTCTCCATGGTCAAATGGATACGCTACCGATACGAGATTGCGGCAACCAGCTTCAAACGCCCCGACGAGCTTACCGTACAGCAACTCGCTGACCGGCTGGGCATCAGTACACACATGGTGTATTACTGGATCGAGCGCCAGGTTGTCCAGGCCCGCAAGCTCGATGGACGCGGTCCTTGGTGGATCACGCTCAATCGCACCAAAGAACAACAACTGCGGCGTTGGATACGCACTTCAGGACATCTTCAGCGGTAACATTCCAACACTCAACTGGCAGAGGTGCATTATGAAATCACCGTCGGAATTCCAAGGGGCCGCATGGTTGTCCCGTTGGCCTTCGGGATGTATATCCGTCTCAGCGGACGCGGCTGGTAACCACGTCGTTTGAGCAACGACACTGCTTCGAGTCTGGACTTCGGGGTGGACCAAGTGATGCCGTCCACGCCCGGCGTCCGTCTGCCCTTGTTCTCAGTCACCCGTCTGACGGCGAGTGCCTTGCCGCTGAACGAGTGGGTTAGCAACCATTGCAAAGCTTTCACCCTGCCGTGTTTGCCGCCCTGTTCGGCCTTCACGATACGCGCCTGCAGCCGTCGAATCTCACGATAGCATCTGGCCCAGTCAATGCCGTGCCAATGCGTCGCGTGATCGGAGGACGCACCGGTGCCGGGCTGCTGCACTGTCATCTGCTTCTCCTCCTTTGAAGGTTGATCAAACTCTCTCGTGATGAAAGACCAGACGGAAGTGGGCCTACTTTCGCATGCGGTGATGTTGCAACCGCTATGCCACCCATTACAGGCAGCCGTTCGCTTTCTCCGTTCTCCTCTATCCGCACTGCCAACGGTTTCCCTCGCGGGTTACCTGCCCGGTGGGCAGCAATACGGACTTACCATGTTCCGCTCGAAAAACACGATGGGTTAGGTTCTGCCTTATCCGCCGGTAGCTCTGTTGTCCGCGTATTCCCATAGCCAAGAGGAATATCCAGCTACGATGCCTTTTGGCTACAGCCTGTCAGTACCTTTGGCTGTTTGCAATTGACGACGTTTACTAGCAGTTCACATGCGTTAACCGTACCATCAAGCGCTGGCGCGCGAACCGCGTTGGTACTCGCAGTCCTTGCTGCTTTGTCCCGATCGCTTCAGACCAGATAGTTACCCATCTCGCCTGGGCCGGTAGGCTACCGTTGACGGAACAACGGGCTTTGTCACCGCAGTGCTTTGCGGGCAAAGCAATTTTTCAAGCGACCTCATGTCGCACTGGCTATTTTTGCCCATCGCCCGAAATAGCTACTGCACTGCATACTTCGGGCGTTGGGCGCCGTTAGCCAACATCACAGGGGCTGGCAAATCCGTTGGCTGGACACCCATCCGATGCGCGACTGGTTGCGCCGTAAGCCTTGACGCACAGCCAGACAGTCGCGTCGGACGGGTTCCGTGACAGCGCAAGATGCGCACTGGCGCCGCAGATGGGCGCCCGCAAGCAAAGCAGGTGCGCATGACCGATGACACGCGGCCATCGGGGTGTACTATCCTCTTCGCAGGGTCACCCTGCGCACGGCATCTGGGTACGTCGTCAACGGCGGTCAATCGACCCCGCTGGGGCCCTTGGGGAACAGCATGAGGGGCTTGCTTCTGGCATGGGCATGCGCGTGCATGCTGTCGGTTGCCGCGGCGCAGGGTCTGCCGACTGCCCCCGTGCCCCGGACCACGGCCGCCGCGAAGGACTACCTGGCCGAAGCGAAGCGCGTCGTCGATGCCGCGGCGCAACCCGCTGCACCCTGGAACGGGCCGCGCAACGGGCCGCGCGCCCAAGCTGGGAAACGCGTCGCCATCGTCGCCGAGGATTTGCGCAACGGCGGCATCGTCGGCGTGGTCGACGGTGTGCTGGAGGCGGCCAGGGTCATCGGTTGGAACGTCAAGATATTCGACTCCGGCGGCACGCCGGACCTGCGGCTGAAGATGCTTGCGAATGCGCTGGCAAGTCGTTCAGACGGTCTGATCATCGTCGGCGGCGACGCGCGCGCCCTGCTGCCCGGGCTGCGACCGTTTGCCGAGCGCAGCATTCCGATCGTCGGCTGGCATGTCGCGGCCCAGGCGGGACCGGTGCCTGGCACGCCCGTGGCAATGAACGTGGCGACGGATCCGCTTGAGGTCGCGCGCGTGACCGCGCTAGCGGCCATCGCACAGTCTGGCGGGCATGCAGGAGTCGTCATCTTCACCGACTCCAATTTCCGGATTGCGCAAGGCAAGGCGGATGAAATGGCTGCCGTCGTGCGCGCGTGCAGCGGCTGCACCTTGCTCGAAGTGCGCGACGTGGCGATCTCGCGCAGCCAGGAACTGATCCCGATCGCGACACGCGCCTTGCTCGCGCGATATGGCAGGCGCTGGACATATGCGCTGGCCGTCAACGACATCTACTTCGACTACGCCGCCCCGGTGCTGACCCAGGCCGGAATGCCAAACGCCGCCATGGCCATGTTGTCGGCTGGCGACGGCAGCGAGTCCGCCTTCCTGCGTATCCGGGCGGGCACCTTCCAGACAGGCACCGTGGCCGAACCGTTGAATCTGCACGGCTGGCAGTTGGTCGACGAGATGAATCGGCTCTTCGCCGGAGGAGACGTCACCGGTTACGTGTTTCCGGTGCATCTCGTGACGGCGGACAATATCGCTGCGGACGGCGGCGATCGTCTGCTTTACGACCCGGCCAACGGCTATCGAGACATCTATCGCCGCATCTGGCAGCGCCCATGAAACTTCCCCTCCCACAGTCGCTCGCCGCGCAGTTCATGCTCGTGGTTTCTTGCCTGGCCGCCCTGGTGGTCGCGGTCGGTGCCACGACCATTTACTCGTTGGCCGGTTCGGCCCATGCGATCCACCAACTGGCCGAAGAGCGGCTGGCGCGCCAGGAGGATGCCCAGGACCTGGCGCAGCGCACTCTGATGATCGAGCGCCTGGCACTTCAGTTGTCCAGTGACGATACGGTGGACGCTGTGCGCGAGACGCATCGGCATATCATCGAACAGCTGGCGTCTTTCGACCGCCTCGTGGACCGCCTCGCCTCCGCGACCACGAGCGAAGGCGTCGGTGTCGACGCGCTGGAGCTGCATCGATCGAGCCAGCGATTCCGCAACACGGTCAACATCGAGGCGCAGGTGCGCGAGACCGCGCTGGGCGCTGGCGCCGCGCCGCGGCACGGCGCGTCATTGGCCAGGCTGGACGACGATCTGCGCCGCCAGGCCGACGCTCTGGCCGCCGCGGCGCGCCAGCAGTCGGATTATTTCACGCGCGATTACCGTGCAGCGGTTCAGGATCTGGCCGAAGACCTAGGCCGCACGCGCAGGTGGGTGGGCGGCGAAGTCGCGGTGAGCCTGCTGCTGGCTTGGCTGATCGCCCACGCATTCCTTGGCCGCCACGTCGTGGCACGGCTGCGCCGGGTCAGCCACTTCCTGCGGCACGGCGATGTCGACACCGTGCAAGCCGGCGTCCCCGTTCACGGCCGCGATGAGATTGCCGATATGGCGCGCGCAGTCGAGCAGTTTTTCGAAGACCGGCGCCAGCGCAGGCAGGCCGAGGATGCGCTGAAGGAACTCAACGCCGAACTCGAGGCACGCGTCACGCAGCGCACGGCCGAACTCAACACGGCGCTTGCGGGCCAGACGGCCGAGATCATCGAACGACAGCACGCCGAAGAGGTGGCGCGAGCGAGCGAGCACTTCCTGGACAGCATCATCGAGAACATCCCCGACATGATCTTTGTCAAGGATGCGGCGACGCTGCGCTTCGTGCGCTTTAACAGGGCGGGCGAGCAACTGCTCGGCGCCCAGCGCGAGGAACTCATCGGCAAGTCCGTCCACGACCTGTTTCCGGCGCAGGAGGCCGATTTCTTCGCGCTGAAGGATCGTGACGTGCTGAAGTCGCGGCAGCTGGTCGACGTGCCGGAGGAGCCGGTTCATACGCGTCACGGGCAGCGCGTAGTGCACACGATGAAGATCCCGATCCTCGACATGCACGGCGAGCCGCAGTTCCTGCTCGGCATCTCTCGCGACATCACGGAACAGAAGCGTGCCGAAGAGGAACTGCGGCGCTATCGCGAGCACCTTGAAGACATGATCCGCGAGCGAACCGCTGAACTGGCCGTCGCCAAGGAGCACGCCGACGCGGCCAACCAGGCCAAGAGTGACTTTCTTGCGCACATGAGCCACGAGGTGCGCACGCCGTTGAACGGGATTCTGGGCTACGCGCAGATCCTTAGCCGCGACAAGAGCCTCGATCAACGCCAGGTCGACGGGATCACCGTGATCCAGCGCAGCAGCGAACACCTGCTTGCGATCATCAACGACATCCTGGATATGGCCAAAATCGAGGCCGGAAGGGCGGAGCTCAGCGTGTCCGATATTCCGCTCGACCGGTTCATCTACTTCATCGCCGAGACGATTCAGGTGAAGGCAACGGAAAAGGGATTGTCCTTCGCTTGCGAGATGGCACCCGATCTGCCCGCGGGCGTGCGGGTCGACGAAAAACGGCTGCGCCAGGTGCTGCTCAACCTGCTCTCCAACGCAATCAAATTTACCGAGGAGGGGAGCGTGCGCCTGCGCATCGATTTCCTGCCGCCCGTGCGGCTGCGTTTCGAAGTGCAGGACACCGGCATCGGCATAGACGAAGCGCGTCTGGAGGCGATCTTCCGGCCTTTCGAGCAGGTGAGCGATGCCCGGCACCGGGTTGGAGGCACGGGGCTGGGACTCGCCATCAGCCGGCAGTTCGTGCGCCTGATGGGTGGCGAGATCCACGTCGAGAGCCGCCGCGGTGCTGGGAGCGCCTTCTCGTTCGAGCTGAACGTCCCGGTGGTGGCGCCTCAGGCAGCTGTCGTCCCGCCCGAATGGACGGTAAGCGGCTATAAGGGGCCGCGCAAGACCGTCCTCGTCGTGGATGACGTAGCGGCAAACCGTGCCGTGGCGGTCGATATGCTCGGCCAGCTCGGATTCGACATGGTGGAGGCCTGCAACGGACTGGAAGCTTTGGAGAAAGCCAAAGCGCTGCGGCCGGCGCTCATCCTGATGGATGTCGTCATGCCCGGGATGGACGGGCTCGAAGCCACGCGGCGCCTGCGCGAAATGCCGGAGTTCGGGGGTCTGCCCATCGTTGCAGTCTCCGCCGACGCCTCGGGGAGTGATGCGGCGAAAAGCCTGGCGGCCGGTGCAAACGCCTTTCTGTCAAAACCGGTTGACTTCAGTGGACTGTTGTCACAGATCGCGGCCCTCCTGAATATCGAGTGGAGCGACGAAGTTCCGCAGACGCAAGCCACCGGAGCGGGCCGACCGGCTGTACGCACCGCCGATCCCTCCGCGGGGACCCTGATCGTGCCGCCGCCGGGGGAAATCGAAGCGCTGCACCACCTGGCGCGACTGGGCGACATGCGTGCCATCTTGCAACACGCCACGCACCTGACCGAGCTTGACGAGCGCTATCGTCCTTTCGCCGACCACCTTTGCCAGCTAGCGAAGCATTACCGGTCCAAGGCAATCCTCAGCTTCGTCGAGCAATATCTGGAAAGGAGGCAAGTCCCATGACGGGGACCGCAGAATCCGCGTCCTCAAGACTCCCAGTTGTGAAACCGGGTCATGCAAATGGGCTTTCAAACTCTCGAGCTGTATGCGGCGAAAGTCGCACGTACAGTTCCAGGGGGCGGCGGCGCAGTAGTGCGTCGCTGCTACCCGGGTTTTCGTCCGGCGCGGTCCGAGCGCGGTCCGAGCCACAACGCGGTAAAAAATGACGGCTGCTCCTTCGGTCATATCGATCCGAGCGGATCCCCACGATATACTTTCACCTGATCATTCCACGCAAGTGGACGAACCGTAGCTCATGGCATTCGGGCAGCGTTTCTATTCCAGTTTAAAGAAGAACGGGCCAGGCTCTTCAGCTTGCTCATCGTCGGTTCTCGATTTGTTCAGCCCGACACCTTAACCGATTCGCCCCCGCGCTATTTGCACCAGAGCCACACGATCTCCGCGGTGCACAGTGAGCACCGGCGGATTGAAGCGCATCTGCTCGATGATGACCTGGTACGTTGAGCCTGCGGCTTCGGAAATGCTGGCCAGCGACGTCGTCACGATCGCTACGAAAGCGTAGGCAAGGATAAAAGCGCCGGTGCGTAGCTTGCCTCGGCGCTGCCCGGCTGCGCAAGGTGTCGGATTGCCCACCGCTATTGCCCAGCTCGGCCTGCAGATGCTTCGCGTGCTCGAGATGCGCGACAAAGGCCGGACGCACCTTGACGAGAAGCGCCTTCAGTTCGGCGTTCTGCGCATCCGGAATCAACGTCTTGTCCAGCGCGTCGAGAACGCTTTCGTGGTACGTCACCTCGTGGTCGATATACGCCCGGTCGAACTGTGGGCCCTTCAGCGTTTTCAGGTTGGCGAGGTTCGCGTCACCGCCTTGCTTGAGGCTCTGGCTCGTCGGATTGTCTTCCGGCGTCACGCCGAGTTTGTGCACAAGGTCGGCGGCGGCCTTGTTGACGCCGCTGTGATCGGTGACCATGCGTTGCGCGAACGCTTTGACATCCTTCGACTTCGTTTTCGACTCGGCGAGCTTGCCCGCATCGATATCCGCCTGGTTGGCGGTCACGACGATGGCTGCGATCTGAGGATCGGTGGGGCCGGCGCTCTGTGCTCAGGCCGGGAGGCTGGCAAATGTGAGTGCACTGGTGAGTGCGCCGAATAGTGCTGCGCTGATTATCTTCATGTCGCGTCTCCTGAATAATCATGGCAAGTCCGAGTCGGTCCGCACGCGATCTGCGGCCGATTCGATCCTGAATATGGAGTTGGATGTCACGTGTGCGAACCGCGTTCCCGTTTTCGTTCCCGGGCGCGTCCTGCGGTGCGTGTTTCTTTGACACAGTTGCGGAATAGCCATGAGGAGGGCGACATGGCTTCGCAGCGTGGGTACGATATTGTCCAGGGAATGGGTGCTGAAACAGCGGGAAAGGCAGAAATTGCGTGCGTTCCCGAAAGGGCACGGAACAAGCGCGTCTCTGTTCCGGTCGCCGACCGGCCCCCGACTTAAGGAGCCGGTGGGAAGTGCCGTTTGCCGGGGTTGATCCGCAAGCGCCGGAAGCGTTCCTTCTTGTGCTCTTCGTCGAAGTGGGCAAGAGACGGCTTGACCAGATCACTGCGCGACACAATGCCGACCAGTTGCAAGGTTTCGGAGTCCGTGACCACCGGCAACCGTTCGAGACCGTGCACCGCAAGCCGCGTTGCAACGAGCCGGCAGGTTTCACTTGGCAATGCAAATGCCGAGGAACGGTGGCGCAATACGTCAGCGAGGCGCGAATCGAGCGCATCCGCCGCCCCGTCATCGCGTATTTTTTCCAGTAGCGCGCGATCGACCATACCCGCCAGAACACCCTGGCGCACGACCGGGTAAGCCCGATGTGTCTGCGTCGCACCGAAGAACGTTGCTAGCGCTTCACCCACGGATATATCCCCATCGATTGTTTCGACCGTACGCGACATCACCTCGTCGACGTGGTGGCGCTCAAGCGGATCGACGCCGTATTCCCGGTAGATGTGATATCCACGCCGGGCAATTTTCTCGGTCATGATCGATCGCTTCATGACGACCGTTGCAAACCCATGCGCGATCAGCGTCGCGGCGAGCAGCGGCAGCAATGCGTTGCTGTCGTGTGTGAGGCCGAATGCGAACACGATTGCGGTCAACGGCGCGCCCAAGGTAGCGCCAAGCGTGGCCGCCATGCAAACGAGCGGCCACAGGGCAGGTTCGCCGCCCGGAAGCACGTGGCCGAGCACGACGCCGAGCCCCGCACCCAGCATGAGCAACGGCGCCAGGACGCCGCCTGAAGTGCCCGAGCCCAACGCCACGACCCAGATGATCGCCTTCACGACCAAGATCGCCAGCGCGATCTGGATGGCAATGTGCTGGTGCAACAGATCGCCAATCACGTCGTAGCCGACGCCCAGCGCGCGAGGCTCGAGAAAGCCGCCGATGCCGACGACAAGGCCGCCGAGCGCGGGCCACCACATCCAATGGATGGGCAGCTTGCCGAACAGGTCTTCGGTCTTGTACAACGCGGCTGACAGACCCGACGCGAGCGCGCCGGACAGCAGGCCTGCGATGACGCAGGACAACAGTGACAGCGCGCCGGGAGGCGCCGTTTCAAGCGGAAACAGCGGCCCCGTGCCGAAGAATGCCGCGCGTGCAAAGCCCGCAACCGCGCACGCAAGGGCAACCGGCAGAAAACTGCGCGGACGCCATTCGAACAGCAGCAGTTCGACCGCCAACAGCACGGCCGCCACCGGCGTGCCGAAGACCGCCGTCATGCCCGCCGCTGCGCCGGCAACCAGCAGCGTCTTGCGTTCCGCGGACGTGACCTTCACGCACTGCGCGATCAGCGAGCCCAGTGCGCCGCCTGTCATGATGATCGGGCCTTCCGCGCCGAACGGCCCGCCACTGCCGATCACAATGCCGGACGACAGCGGTTTGAGAATCGCCACTTTCGGCGACATACGGCTCTTGCCGAACAGGATGGCTTCGATCGCTTCGGGAATGCCATGCCCACGGATCTTTTCCGAACCGTAACGGGCCATGAGCCCGACGATGAGTCCACCGATAACCGGGATGATCACCACCCAGATACCCAACGTATTGAGGGCCGGTGAGCGCTCCGCAAACGAAAATTCCTGGAAGAAAAACAGATTGGTGAATAGATGGATCAGGCTCAGCAGCTCGAACGCCGCAAGCGTGCTGAGGGCACCAATTGCCGCGGCGAGTGCGGAAATACCGGGAAGCCGCGTGTTGGTGGAAAAGTCGCGCTTATGGGTATCGAGACTCATGGTGACTCAAACATCGATCTGGGGGACATTGAACGTGCCTTTGAGCGACTTCAGTTCGGCACGGTGCATCTCGGCGAGACGGGCCAGCAGTTGCTCGCCTGCTTTCAACAAATGAACCTCGACCTGGCGACGGTCCGTCTCACTGACCTTTCTGCGGACCAGTTCGAGCGCCTCGCAGCGGGACACGAGCGCGACCACGCCGTGATGCTGTGCCTGAAGCCGTTCCGCAAGCTCGCCGACGGTCGCCCAGTCGCGCTCCGGATAACCCCTGATATGCAGGAGCAACAGATACTGCAGCGGTGTGATGCCTTCGCCCTGCGCGGCCTGCTCAGAAAAACGCTCGAAGCGACGCATCTGGTAGCGAAACTCGGACAGTTGCTCGAAGTTCGCCTTGGTCAAGCCGCGGGTGAGTGTTTTCATCGGAGTACCGTGAAGAAATAGGTAAAGCGAAATAATATCACGTCGTGATATTTATGTTCGTATTGAGCCTAGGTGGCTTTGATACTGCTATGCCGCGCTTCGCTGCTTCGCGTAAGCCTGACGATACAGTCCCGCGATGAGGTCGGCCTGCGTGATCATCCCGGCAAGCCGCTGATTCGAGTCCAGAACCGGGATGTGGTGGTGCCCGTAGTTCGCGAACACCGGCACCAGTTCGACGATCGGTGTCGTCGCGTCGACCGTGTGAACGTCGACGTTCATCAGTGCACCGACAAGCGGCGCCGGCGTGATGCTGCGCCGGAACCAGCGTTGCACGGGGGACGACAAACCGGCCCCTTTGCTGAACGCCCGTTTGTCGACAAGGTCGACGCGGGTCACGATACCGATCACGTGCTGTCTCTCGTCAGTGACTGGGAGCGCTTTGATATGGCGCTGTTTCAGCAGACTCCATGCTGCCGACGCCCTCGTGGTTGCCGACACGGCTACCAGCGAACGCGACATGATGTCAGCGCACGTCAGTTCATTGAACGTGCGGGCGTAGGCCTGCAACTGAACGTCGCGCAGCAGGGATTCCAGATCGTCCGTGTCGATATCGAGCAGTTCTCCGCGCCGGTTCAGCACTGACTCGAGGTCGGCTCGCGTGAAACCTTCGCTCGCCGGCGCCGCGGATGCCGGGCCTTTCACTGAACTCTGGGCGACGTGCGGGTATCGATGCCCGGTGGCTGCGTGGTAGGCGATGGCCGCGCCCAACAGGGCGACCGATTGGATCGCGATCGGCTCGAGCACGTAGCGGTAGCCCAGAGCGTGGACGACGGGACCGCCCAGCACCGCGGTGAGGGCAACCGCGCCCGACGGCGGGTGCACGCACCGCAACGCGAACATCGCACAGATTGCCAGTGCGACGGCCAGCGCGGCGGCGCCCACCGGATCGGCGATCCAGCTTGCACAGGCAACACCCACCGTCGCGGAAACGAGATTGCCACCGATGATCGACCACGGCTGCGCCAGAGGACTGGCAGGCACTGCGAACAGCAGCACGGCCGACGCGCCCATGGGCGCCACGAGCAGCGGAATGTTTGCGGCCGGCCCGAGCAGGACGTGCATGCTCCCGCCGGTGAACGCGATGCCAAGCAACGCACCGAGACACGATCTGAAGCGTTCCGGCCACCGGACGGCAATAGGGTGGGGGGCAAAGCTGGAAAACCAGCGGATGAGGGCGTAGCGGGACAAGATTTGAATAGGAAAGTAAGGGGGCGGTATAACATGGGACGAGGCCGCACCTTACGGCAAAATCCTCGTGAAACAAAAAAACGCGTCGTCACGATTATATTTCATTGTGATATAAAAATGCGCGCCGGGTCGCCGACGCCCGGCAGTGCCGGGCTGCCCAAGGGTCAAGCCTGGTCCTGTGGGCTCTGGTGCAAATGGCTGGTCAGGCCGAGATTTTTCCAATAGATATGGATACCTTATCGATTGAACAGGACAGCATTCCAGACAGCGAGCGCAGCTGTATCTTTAAGCCCGAGCATGGAGAAGTTGAACTGACCCTTGCGAATGCGATGCATCAATTCGATGCCTGAAATCGTGGTCACGGCATTCCTGAATCGTTTGAAACCGAGCATCACGTTCGTTCTGGACTTGATGTTTCGATGGTCCTGCTCGATCAGATTGTTCAGGTACTTCGAGGACCGGATATTCGTGTCCTCAGGCAGCAGGCCATCGGCCTTCATCTCGCGCACCGCCCGGTGTGAGGCGACATACCCATCGAGCGTGATCGTCTGCGGCGGCTGGCCCTGATGTTTGATTGCCTTGCTGAAAAAGGCTTTGGCCGCGGCCACGTCGCGCTTCGCTCTGAGCATGAAGTCTACCGTCTGGCCGGCTCGATCTACTGCACGGTACAGATAAACCCATTTGCCACGAACCTTCAGGTAGGTTTCGTCAACACGCCATGACCGCCCTGTGGGTATGCCAAAACGATTCCAACGCTTGACGAACTCCGGCGTGAAGCGCTTCACCCAGCGCATGATCGTGGTGTGCACCAGCGACAAACCGCGCTCGGCCATCATCTCGACGATATCGCGCAGGCTGAGCTTGTAGCGAAGGTACCAGCGCACGCAGAGAATGATGACCTCCCGATCAAAATGCCGCCCATCAAACAACGCCTCCAGGCCTTTGCGCTTGCTCATCACCGACCACCAGATTGTTAGGCTGGATACTTTAACCGATTCGCCGAGCCTATTTGCACCAGAACCCGCGCCCGTCGGTCGATTCGACGGCGACGCGGCCCGGGGTAAAAATGGAGTGTCGATCGGGCGCTGTGAACGGCCGCATTCCGACACGCTGGGCGTGCGTATCCATTGCGACGACGCTGTGCCTGAAAATATCCGGCTTCTGCATGACATGCCAGATGCCGCCTGTAATCGACATTTCGGCGTCGAGCGTTCTGAACGCATTCCAGCGCGCAAGGCCTCCATGGGCCTCGATAGCAAGTTCCAAAAGATCATTCGTCATGCCGCGGACCTCGTTGAAGGTTCAGGTGTCGATGCGCTCAGGAGTCAGATAGCCGTTGTGCCCCTGCTGCCTGAACGTTCAGGTAAAGCAGGCCGTACTTAAAACAATTGTGAATGACATTGTCATCGCAGTGGATTGTGGGCGTCCGCTTCATGAATGTCGATGGTGATCGACATTGTATTTTTCGATCGGTCGCATTGGGGCGTTGCCTGGCGTTTCGCGCGGTGGCAGGTCGTACCCAGCAGGTCGTCCCCAAATGGCCCGCCATGCGTGGTTGAGTTCGATCAGCGAGCGCACGTCGCCAATTGAAACCGCCATCGGTCGAGATTGTCCGGATGGTCCACTGTCGCTTTCTGGATGTCGCCTCGAATCAGATGGCAGATCGTGAGCTTTCCCTTGAACGTCTCCAGTATTTGCACGAGCCTCACGCGCTCCGCGTGGCCTGAAAATCCCAGATCGAAATAGATCACGCGACGCCGCGTGTCGCCAGTCACGAGACTATCGCCACCGCCGCCGCCCGAACCGCCCGCGATTCCCATCGCCGGCACGTCGCGAATCGCCAGGTTCCACGAGAAACCGTTCTCCGCAATCCACTTTCGCGCTTCGTCATCGCTTTTCATCGCCTTGAGCGCGGCTGGTGGATGGTTGGTGTCGTCCGTTGCCATCAGATACCGGTACGAATGCCAGATCCTGAACGTGTTCGAGGTCGGCTTGAACGCATACATGTCTTTGGCGACTTCGTCGACAAACTCCCATTGCTGCGTCGAATCATCGTAGCGGAACCATTCGATGCGCTCGTTCCATTGCAGCACCGGACTGTCGATGTCTGTGCCCGACAACTTGCCGAACAGACGTGGCTTCACGTTGACGCGAAAACTCAGATCGAAGTGATGGCCGGCAGGCTCGGTCGAAAGGCGGCCTCCAACCGTTGTAATTTTTTCGTAGGGAATCGACAGGTTGTCGATGGTCATTTTCGCTTTCATTTCATCTCCGGCCGGCGGTTTCTACATGTGCAAGGAACAGCCGGGAAACGCTGCTTATTCCATCGGTGGCCCGGCGGAGAGATTTCTGAACGACATGGAATAGATCGCAATGACGAACTGTTGTGTCAGCAGGCCGGATGAACCGGTCGCCCACACAACAACAGGTTCAGACATGCTCAATTCCCTCATTTCACGGCGGCGCCTGATGGCGGCAGGGTCCGTGGCCTCGTTCAGCGTGCTGCTTTCGAAGATTGCCTACGGCGCGACCGCCCACGACGCCGAGCCCGCAGCAAGCATGGCGACGAGCGTCGTTCCGGCATTTCTCGGCTCGTCGCGGCAAACGCTGCCGCCACTGCCATGGGCCGACAATGCGCTCGAACCGGCTATTTCGGCGCGCACCATCGGCATTCATCATGGCAAGCATCACAAGGCCTATTTCGACAATCTGCACAAGCTTCTTGCCGGCACGCCGCTCGAACAGGCATCGCTCGAGCAGATCATCATGCAGTCACATGACCAGCCCGCGCTTGCAGACGTCTTCAACAACGCCGCGCAGGCATGGAACCACAACTTCTACTGGAACTCGCTGAGCCCGGCGCCGAGCGCGCCCAGCGAGAAGCTTCAGGCGGCAATCGTCCGCAAGTTCGGTTCGGTCGATGCACTCGCGAAGACGCTCGTCGCGACTTCGGCATCGCAGTTCGGCAGTGGCTGGGGATGGCTCGTGCTCGATCGCGGCGAACTCGCGATCGTCAAGACGAGCAACGCGGAAACGCCGTTTACTCGCGGACTCGTGCCGCTGCTCACCGTCGACGTATGGGAGCATGCGTACTACCTGGACTATCAGAACCGCCGGCCGGACTATCTGGTCGCGACGGTGTCGGGCCACCTGAACTGGGCGTTCGCCTCGGCCAATCTCGACCGCGTCTGAGGAAGGGCGGGCAGGTTGCAGGCTTTCATCGTATCGGGTCAAAAGGGAGCATCGCCATGATTCGCTTGTCACGCAGAACGCGCCGTTCGATCAGCGCCGGATGGCTGTTGGCCGTAGTCAGCACGTCGGCCGGCGCCGCGTCGATCGACCCACCCGATGCGCGAGCGCTCTTGAGCACAACCGCGTCCGGCGTCCAGATTTACTCGTGCGAATACGATGCGAACCACACGCTAGGCTGGGTGTTCAGCAGTCCGCGCGCCACGTTGTTTGACGCGGCCGGGGCGGCGGTGGTCGAGCATTCGGCGGGACCCTCATGGGAAGCCCGTGACGGTAGCCGGATCGTGGGCCATGTCCTCGCACAGATGCCGAGCGAAACGCCGAACGGCGTGCCGCAACTCCTGCTGGAAACACGCTCGACGGGCGGGAAGGGCATGTTGAGCGAGGTGCGCTACGTGCAACGCACGAGGACCGCAGGCGGCGCCGCGCCGAGCGCGCCGTGCACCGTCGAACATGCGACGGGCAGTTCGCCGTATATCGCCACCTATACTTTTTTCAAGTAGCAAGCGGCGGCGGAGGATACATCTTGTGAATCACGACCAGTTGCATTAATTTGGATAACTACATTTATAGAGCGATGGAATAGATGAAGCCTTCCGCGTGTTGTCTGAAGCAAGAGAAACAAGCGAGCAGGCGAAGCGACTACCCGAGTTCCATGTGCCATGCAAACCATGAAAACTGAATTCATCGCTCATCAGGATTGGACGAAATGGCTGGACGCGCTATCGGATGAAGCGCCGTGCGGACCCGATCTCGAATACGACCCACGATTCCGCGAACTCGAGGAAGCCGTTAGCGGACGTCCCGAAGCGGAATACGGTGCGACGCTCGTCGCCGCTGTACCGCCCGACTGGGCCGCGGCGGACGCCCTGAGCGCTGAGTTGATGGCGCACACGCGAGACCTGCGTGTGGTCGCGTGGCTTGCGCGAGCGCGGCTTGCTCGCGAGGGTATGGCAGGGCTCGCAGATGGTCTCGCGCTCGCCGCGACGCTTCTCGATCACAACTGGGATCACGTGCATCCGCAACTCGATGCGAGCGACTGCAACGATCCGACGGTGCGGATCAACGCACTCGCCGAATTCGTGGATGCAACCGGTCTGCTCGCGGAGCTGATGGATTCCCGGCTCGTGCCGCATGACGTGCCTGTCACCTTGCGCGAGTGGTTGTATGCAAACGGCGAGTCCGTTGCTCCCGACGGGCGTGTGGTCATGATCCTGTCGGAGATCGAAGTGGCCGCTGCCGCGTCGCTGGATGACGCGATGCGCACGAAGACCTCGGCCGACACGGCACTCGCCAATGCCGAGTGGCTCGAAAGCGTGTTGACAGAGCGCGTGGGCGTGACCCAGGCGCTCGAACTGGACGGGCTCAAGACCTTGCTTCGCCGCGCGGGCGCGCTATTGGGCGGGTGTCTGAAGAAGCAGGGCGTTGCCTTGGACATCGCCACGCCGACGGACGGTCGCGCCACCGAAGCGCGGCCCATGGCGGCAGGCGACGTGATATCGAGCCGCACGGATGTCGCCGCGACGCTGGACCGCCTGTGCGCGTATTACGCAAGGCATGAGCCCGCGAGTCCGGTGCCGCTCCTTCTCGCACGCGCGCGCGGCCTGATCGACAAATCGTTCGTCGATCTGCTCAAGGAACTCGCGCCGGAGGGGCTCGCGCAATTGACTCAGGTGATTGGACCGGCGGCCGCCGATTTGCCGGCCAGCTGAATCGAATCGCGTCGCGCTACACCGCATCGCATTGTTTTCATCGAGGAGGATCACAGAATGGCCAAGGAAAGCAGTCAGAAGTTCATCGCGCGCAATCGCGCGCCGCGTGTGCAGATCGAATACGACGTCGAGGTCTATGGCTCGGAAAAGAAGGTCAATCTGCCTTTCGTGATGGGCGTGCTTTCGGACTTGTCGGGTCAGGCGCAAGAGCCGCTGCCGCCGGTTGCCGAGCGCAAGTTCGTCGAAATCGATATCGACAACTTCGACGAACGGCTCCGCTCGATGAAGCCGCGCGTCGCGATGCACGTCGACAACACGCTGACGGGCGAAGGAAAGATCGGCGTCGACATGACCTTCGAGAGCATGGACGACTTCTCGCCGGCTGCGATCGCCCGCAAGGTCGAGCCGCTCGCGAAATTGCTGGAGGCGCGCAGCCAGCTCCAGAACCTGCTCACCTACATGGACGGCAAGACCGACGCCGAAAAGCTCGTCGGCCAGCTGCTCGAAGACCCGGCGCTGCTGAGCGCGCTCGCTGCCGCGCCCAAGCCGCAAACGAGCGAAACCGACGATTCGGAATAAAGGAACCGTGATGGCAGATACCAACCTGGAGCAATCCACTAACGGGCAGCAGCCGGCCGACCAGCAACTCGACGACGCCAGTTCCTCCGGCGAGTTTCAGAAGCTGCTGCAAAAGGCGTTTCGCCCGCGCACCGACAAGGCCCGCGAGGCCGTCGAGAACGCGGTGCGCACGCTGGCGGAGCAGGCCCTGCTCGACACGCATCGGGTGTCGGACGATGCGCTTGCGAGCATCGGATCGTTGATTGCGAAGATCGATGAAAAGCTCAGCGCACAGATCAACGTGATTCTCCACACCGATGAATTCCAGAAGCTGGAGAGCGCGTGGCGCGGCCTGCATTATCTGGTCACGAACACGGAAAGCGACGAAAGCCTGAAGCTGCGGGTCATGAACATCTCGAAGCGCGATCTGCATCGCTCGTTGCGCAAATATAAAGGCGTGGCGTGGGATCAGAGCCCCATCTTCAAGAAGCTTTACGAGGAGGAATACGGACAGTTCGGCGGCGAGCCGTACGGCGCGCTGGTCGCGGACTACTACTTCGACAACAGCAGCCCCGATGTCGATTTCCTGACGCAGGTGGGCAAGATCTCCGCGGCGGCGCATGCGCCGTTCATCGCAGGCGCGGACCCCGCGGTGATGCTGATGGATTCATGGCAGGAGCTCGCGAACCCGCGCGATCTGACGAAGATCTTCCAGACGCCCGAGCACGCTGCATGGCGCTCGCTGCGCGACTCCGAAGATTCGCGCTATATCGGCCTCGCCATGCCGCGCTTTCTCGCGCGCCTGCCGTATGGGGCCAAGACGAGCCCGGTCGAGGAATTCGACTTCGAGGAAGACACCGCGAGTACCGATGCGTCCAGGTACGCATGGTCGAATGCCGCGTACGCGATGGCGGTCAACATCAATCGCTCGTTCAAAACCTATGGCTGGTGCTCGCGCATTCGCGGTATCGAGTCGGGCGGTGCGGTGGAGAACTTGCCGGTGCATGCATTCCCCACCGATGACGGCGGCGTCGACATGAAATGCCCGACCGAAATAGCGATTAGCGACCGGCGCGAAGCGGAGCTGGCGAAGAACGGCTTCATGCCGTTGGTTCACAAGAAGAACTCGGATTTTGCGGCCTTCATCGGCGCGCAGTCGCTGAACAAGCCGATCGAATATGAGGATCCGGATGCGACCGCAAACGCGAATCTCGCCGCGCGGTTGCCCTACCTTTTCGCATGCAGCCGGTTCGCGCATTACCTCAAGTGCATTGCGCGCGACAAGGTCGGCAGCTTCAAGGAAAAGGACGACATGCAGCGCTGGCTGCAGGACTGGATTCTCCAGTACGTCGATGGCGACCCAGCGAACTCGTCCGAAGAAACCAAGGCCCGCCGTCCGCTCGCAGCGGCGGAAGTGGTGGTCGAGGAGGTGGAGGGCAATCCGGGTTACTACACGTCGAAATTCTTTCTGCGTCCTCACTATCAGCTTGAAGGGCTGACTGTGTCGCTGCGGCTTGTCTCGAAGCTGCCGTCGGCAAAGGCCGCCTGATCTACACGATTTCTTCCACTGCAGTCATCTACATAGGGAACCATCATGGCAGTCGATATTTTTCTGGATCTGGGCACCGTCAAGGGCGAATCGCTCGATACCACGCACAAGGACCAAATCGATGTGCTCTCGTGGAGCTGGGGTCTTTCCCAGTCGGGCACGATGCATCTTGGCACGGGCGGTGGAGGCGGCAAGGTAGCGGTCCACGATCTGTCGATCACCAAGTACACCGACCGGGCCACGCCGTCGATCATCACGTCCTGTTCGAACGGCAAGCATTTCCCGACCGGCAAGCTCACCGTACGCAAGGCCGGTGGCACGAAGCCGCTCGAGTACTACACGATTGAAATGGACAAGGTTCTCGTGACGAACTATTCGACCGGCGGCTCGGATGGCGAGGACCGTTTCACGGAAACCGTGACGCTCAACTTCGAGAAGTTCCACGTAACGTATCAGCAGCAGGACCCGACCTCGGGCTCGGCGCTCGGCGGTGTCGTCGAGAGCAAGTGGAACATCCCGGCGAACGCGACGGCGTAAGCGGACCATGCGACTGAAAAACGCCGAACGTGTACAGCCTTCGCTGCTGGACAGGCTGACCGACCACGAGCCCGATGTCGCGCGCGAAGTGCGCGAGCACCGGTCGAGTTCGGCGCGCTCGCTGCGCCGCAGCGTCATGCGCGATCTCGGCTGGCTGCTCAATGCGCAGGGAATCGCGTCGTCGCAGGACATCACGCGCTATCCGGGCGTCGCGGAGTCGGTGCTGAATTTCGGCTTTTCCGACCTCGCGGGCAAGAGTGCATCGAATCTCGATGTCGGGTGGATCGAGAGCCTGATGGTTGACTCGATCCGCGCGTTCGAGCCACGCATTCTGCCAGGCACGCTGCGCGTTCGCGCGGTCCGCCCGGGCGGGGCTGACGAAATGAGCGGCCAGCACAACGCGATTGCGTTCATCGTGGAAGGCGATCTTCATGCGCATCCCGTGCCGGAGCGCCTCTATTTGCGCACGGAACTCGACCTCGAAGCGGGCAAGGTCGACGTCTCGGAATGGTCGCACGCGTGACCCGGCCGGCGCGCCGTTGCCTCGAAGCGATACCAGGACATTCCACGCTATGAATCCGGACCTGATTCAGTACTACAGCGAAGAGCTTCAGCATGTCCGCGAGATGGGCGGCGAGTTCGCGAAGGCGTTTCCGAAGATCGCGAGCCGGCTCGGGCTGGAAGGCTTCGAGTGCGCCGATCCCTACGTGGAGCGCTTGCTGGAAGGCTTCGGCTTTCTCGCCGCGCGCGTGCAGATGAAGATCGCCGGCGAGTTCCCGCGATTCACGGAGCATCTGGCCGAGCTGGTCTATCCGCACTACCTCGCGCCCACGCCGGCGATGACCATCGTCGAAATGCGGCCCGACATGACGCATCCGGCGCTCGCGGACGGTGTGATGATTCCGCGCGGCACGGCGCTGTTCGGCAGACTCGACGGCGAGCGCTCTACGCGTTGCGAATTCCGCACCGCGCATGCGCTCACGCTGTCTCCGATCGAGCTCGTCGAGGCGCGTCTCTTTACGCACAGCGGTGTGCTGCCCGGTGTCGATGCAAGGTTGCCGCAGGGCGTGAAGGCTAGTCTGCGGCTCAAGCTGCGCGCGCTGAACAAGCTGAAAATCAGGGACGTTGCGCTCGATCATCTGCCGATCCATCTGCGCGGCGGCGAGGGTCTGGCCGCGCGGCTGTATGAATTGCTGCTGGGCTCGACGCTCGGCGTGGCGCTGCCCGATGCGGTATTGCCGCCTTCGGCCCTGCGCCCCCTTGGATTCGCCGACGACGAAGCCTTGTTGCCCGTGAGCGGGCAGTCGTTTCCCGGCTATCGCTTGCTGCAGGAGTATTTTGCGTTCGCGCAGCGCTTCATGTTCATCGGTATCGACGGGTTGCGCATGCATTTCCAGCGCTGCGAGCGCGATGAAATCGAGGTGATCGTGCTGCTGTCGAAGATCGACCCGGCGCTCGAACAGCTCGTCGACGAGGCCAATTTCGCGCTGCATTGCACGCCGGCGATCAACCTGTTCGCGCGCCGCACCGATCGCATTCCGGTCACGGGTGAGCAGTTCGAGCACCACGTCGTCGTGGATCGCACGCGCCCTCGGGACTTCGAGGTGTACCGGGTCGAAAGCGTCACCGGCTATCGGTCTGGCGGTGGCGGGCAGATCGAGTTTCAGCCGTTCTATCGTGTGCGGGATTTGGGGGGCAACGAGCCCGGTCGTGTCTTCTATCAAGTACGGCGTGAAAAGCGGCTGCTTCCCGCGCAGCAGGACGAACGTAGCGCACGCTCGTCGTACACCGGCAGCGAAGCTTTTCTCGCCCTGGTTGATACACACCATGCGCCCTATCCGGCCGACCTGCATCAGCTGGGACTGAGCGTGCTGTGCACCAATCGCGACCTGACGCTGACCATGCCGCGCGGGCAGGGCGAGACGGACTTCACGCTCGAACTCGAGGCACCCGTGTCGAGCGTGCGATGCATCGGTGGTCCCAGCCGTCCGCTGGCGTCGTATGCGGAAGGACCGGTCGCGTGGCGTCTGTTGAGCCATCTGTCGCTTAACTATGCGTCGCTCGTGGACGATGCCAACGGTAGCGGCGCGCGCGCCATGCGCGATCTTCTCGGGCTGTACGCGCCCACTGGCGACAGCGTGGCGGCGCGGCAGATCGACAGTTTGCGCTCCATCCGTTCGGTGCCGGTCACGCGGCGCTTGCCCTCGCGCGGACCGATCGTATTCGGCCGCGGCCTCGCGATCGAGGTGCTGCTCGACGAGAACGGCTTTGATGGTGCGGGCGCATTCCTGTTCGGTGCGGTGCTTGCGCGCTTTTTCACGCAGTACGTGTCGATGAATTCATTCACCGAAACGATCGTGTCCAGTGCGACGCGCGGTGAACTCATGCGCTGGGCGCCAGGGAGCGGGCAATGCCGAACGCTCTGACCTTGCTCGACCGTTTCTCTTCCGATGCGAACCGGTTCGACTTCTTTCAGGCGGTACGTCTCGTCGAATGCGCGCATCCTGGCTTGCCGCGCGTGGGTTCGTCGCTGCGTCCGCGCGAAGACGCCGTGCGCTTCGGGCAGGAGCCCGAACTGATCTTCTTCCCGACCACGCTGCGCCATTTCGCGACCACGGGCGAGAGCGCACCGAAGCTCGTCGTCAATTTCCTGGGCCTGCTCGGACCAAACGGCCCGATGCCCACGCACCTGACCGAATACGTTCGCGACCGCGCGCACAACGCCGGCGATCCTACCTTCGCGCGCTTTCTCGACGTCTTTCATCATCGGATGGCGTCGCTGTTCTATCGTGCTTGGGCGGTAGCGCAACCGGTGGTGAGCCTCGATCGCGACAACGGCGACCGGTTTTCCGCCTATGTCGGCACGACCTTCGGTCTCGGCGAGCCAGCGCTGCGCAACCGCGACACCGTGCCCGATTTCGCCAAGCTGCATTTCGCGGGACTGCTCGCCGGCGGGACGCGTCACGCCGCGGGTTTGCGGCTCGTCCTGTCGCGCTTCTTCGGGATGCCGGTCGACGTGCTCGAAAACGTCGGCCAATGGATGAATTTGCCCGCGGGTTCGATGAGCTGTCTGGGCACGCGCGACGAAAGCGCGCGACTGGGTGTCGGCACGATGCTCGGCGCGCGCGTCTTCGACCGGCAGCATAGGTTCCGCGTGTTGCTCGGGCCGCTCTCCCTGCGCGACTATCAGCGCTTCTTGCCAGGCGGTGCGAGTCTCGCGCGCCTCACCGATTGGGTGCGTCTCTACGTGCGCGATCCGCTCGGCTGGGACGTCAATCTCCAGTTGCGACAGGCCGAAGTGCCGCGTCTCGCGCTCGGCCGCCGTCAGCGGCTCGGCTACACGACCTGGTTGCATGCTCGCGCGGCGACCTCTGACGCGAAGCAACTGATGCTCAAACCACCCGCCTCACCACCCGTCTCACATCGCGCAAAGGACTAAGGAAATGGCAGAGATCAGCCGCGCCGTCATGTTCGGCAAACTCGACACGCTTAGCTTTCGCGCGATGGAAAGCGCGACCACCTTCTGCCGGCTGCGTGGCAATCCGTATGTGGAGTTCGTGCACTGGCTGCATCAATTGCTGCAGTTGCCGGATTCGGATCTGCATCGCGTGATCCGGCATTTCGGCATCGAGATCGCGGCGCTCGCGCGTGACTTGACCGATGCGCTCGATCGTCTGCCGCGCGGCTCGACGTCGATCACGGATATCTCGTCGCAACTTGAGGAAGCCGTCGAACGCGGGTGGGTGAATGGCTCGCTGCTCTTCGACGCACAGAAGGTCCGCAGCGCGCACGTGCTGATCGGGGCGCTCCAGACACCCGCATTGCGTAACGCGCTGCGCGGCATCTCGCGCGAATTCGATCGTGTGAAGCTCGACGAATTCGCTGACGATTTCGCAAGCGTGCTCGACGGTTCGCCGGAAGCGGCGCTTGAGCCTGTCGTGACGCGCTCACAACCGCTAAACACGCCATCCGGCACGCGGGACGCCTTGCAGCGTTACACGATCGATCTGACGGAAGAAGCGCGCACAGGCAAGCTCGATCCGATCGTCGGCCGCGACGACGAGATTCGTCAGGTGATCGATATTCTCATGCGCCGCCGGCAGAACAATCCGCTTCTGACGGGCGAGGCTGGCGTGGGCAAGACGGCCGTGGTGGAGGGTCTCGCACATCGGATCGTGGCGGGTGACGTGCCGCCAGCGCTGCGCGACGTGACGCTGCGTACGCTCGATGTCGCGCTGCTCCAGGCCGGTGCGGGCGTGAAGGGCGAGTTCGAAGCGCGCTTGCGCCAGGTGCTGGAAGAAGTGCAGTCGGCAGAGCGCGCGGTGATCCTCTTCATCGACGAAGCTCACACGTTGATTGGCGCGGGCGGCGCGGCGGGCACGGGCGACGCTGCGAACCTGCTGAAGCCGGCGCTCGCGCGCGGCAGCGTGCGGACAATCGCGGCGACGACGTGGTCGGAGTATCGGCGGCACATCGAAAAGGACCCGGCGCTCACGCGGCGCTTTCAGGTCGTGCAGGTTCGCGAGCCCGACGAGGCGCGCGCGGTCACGATGATGCGCGGCATCGCGCTCGCGCTGGAGGCGCATCACGGCGTGCAGATTCTCGACGAGGCCGTCGAGGCGGCCGTGCGGCTTTCGCATCGGTATCTTCCCGCGCGGCAATTGCCCGACAAGTCCGTGAGCCTGCTCGATACTGCATGCGCGCGCGTCGCGGTCAGCCAGCACGCCACGCCGCCGGAGGTGGACGACGCCCAGAAGCGCATCGAGGCGCTGCAGACGGAACTCGACGTGATCGCGCGCGAGGGTGCAATCGGCATCGATACGACTGCGCGTTACGAGACCGCATCGGCCGCGTTGCAGCACGAAACCGAGCGGCTGGCCGCGCTCGAGGCGCGCTGGCATGTCGAACTCGAGATGGTGAAGGATATCCTCGCGCGCCGCGCCCAGTTGCGCGATGGCGCGCCCGATGCCGATCTCGCCACGCTGCGCGAGCAGCAAAGGCGCCTCGCGGAGCATCAAGGCGCCGCGCCGCTGATTCTGCCGGGCGTCGATCGTCACGCGGTGGCGGCGGTCGTTCAAGACTGGACGGGCGTGCCCGTGCTGAACATGCTGAAGAACGAAATCGGCAACGTGTTACGGCTGAACGAACTGCTCGACGGCCGGATCATCGGCCAGCAACACGCGACGCAGATGATCGCCCGGCGAGTGCAGACTTCGCGCGCGGGCTTGGACAACCCGGACAAGCCCGTGGGCGTATTCCTGCTCGCCGGCACGTCCGGTGTCGGCAAGACCGAGACCGCGCTGGCGCTGGCCGATGTGTTGTATGGCGGCGAGCAGAACCTGATCACGATCAACATGAGCGAGTATCAGGAGGCGCACACGGTTTCGCTGTTGAAGGGCGCGCCGCCCGGTTACGTTGGTTTCGGCGAAGGCGGCGTGCTGACCGAAGCCGTGCGCCGCCGCCCGCATAGCGTCGTGCTGCTCGATGAAGTCGAGAAGGCCCATCCCGATGTGCACGAACTGTTCTTTCAGGTCTTCGACAAAGGCCGGATGGAAGACAGCGAAGGCCGCTCCATCGACTTTCGCAACACGCTGATCCTGTTGACGACGAACGCGGGCACCGACTGCATTGCCGAACTGTGCCGCGATCCGCTCGCCTTGCCGCCGCTGGACGCCATCGAACAGGAACTGCACACGCAATTGCTGCACACGTTCCCGCCCGCCTTGCTCGGGCGCATGGTGACGATCCCGTATTACCCGCTCTCCGACAACATGCTGCGCGCGATCATCCGCCTGCAGCTCGGGCGCGTGGCCGAACGCGTGACGCGCACGCATCAGGTGCCGTTCACCTACGACGAGGCCGTCGTCGCACAGATTGCGCAGCGCTGCACGCGCCTCGAAAGCGGTGGTCGCATGATCGACGCGATTCTCACCAACAGCGTGTTGCCGCGCATCAGCACGGAGTATCTGTCGCGCGTAATCGACGGCAGAACGCTCGCGCGCGTGCACGTTGGCGTCGAAGAAGAGGAGTTCACCTATGCCTTCGACTAGCACGCGCCACGTACGCATGCAGTGCGCGCCGCTCGGCGACGAGGCGGTCTTTCTGCGGATGTCCGCGAGCGAGGTCCTGGGCCGCCTGAGCCGCTTCGAGCTCGCGTTCCTGAGCACGCGCAACGATATCGACCCCGGCGCGGTGCTGGGGGAGAACCTGTCCGTCACGCTCGACTATCCCGCCGGCGGTCAACGCCAGTTCAACGGCATCGTGACGACGCTGCGTCTGATCGCTCCGGGCGACACCACCCACAACCGCATGGCGCGTTATGACGCTGTCATGCACCCGCGGCTGTGGCTGCTCACGCAGGCGTCGCACCGGCGGTTCTTCTATCAGCGCACGGTCCCGCAGATTGTCACGCAGGTGCTGGAGTCGTTCGATATCGACTTTCGCAATGCCTGCACGGCGAGCTATCCCGCGCTCGAACATTGCGTGCAGTACCGCGAGACCGATTTCGATTTTGTCAGCCGGCTGCTGGAGCGTGAAGGCATCCACTATTTCTTCGAGCATGCGGGCGGCAAGCACACACTCGTGCTGGCGGATTCGAGCGCCGAGCATCGGCCGATCGCACACTACGAGTCGATTCCGTTTCAGGCCTGGGATACGCCCGAGCAGGATGAAGAATGCGTGTACCGCTGGATGTCGGGTGCGACGCTCCAGACCGGCCGCTACGAGGTGAACGACTACGACTTCGAGAAAGCCTCGGTCAGCAACAGCGAAGGAATGGTCGCGCGCGCGACGCGCAGTGCGCCCTTCGATCCGCCGCGCTATCTGATGCAGGAGCACCTGACGGGGCACGTCAAGGCGGGCGATGGAGAACGGCTTGCACGCGTCAACGCCGAGATTCACGAAACGCAGAACGATGCGATCGAAGGGCGCTCCACGTCGCGCGGCATTGCGCCGGGCGGACTGTTCCGGTTGCGGGATCATCCGGGCAGCGCGCAGAACCGGCAGTACCTCGTGATCGAAAATTGCGCGGAGATCGTTTCGGACGCTTATGTGTCGACGAGCGATTCCACACAGCCGATCTTCGATTGCAGCTTCCGCGCGATTCGCAGCGACAACACCTTCCGCTCGCCGAGGACCACGCCGGTGCGGCGTGTGGCGGGACCGCAGACGGCCGTCGTGATCGGCCCGCCAGGCGAAGAGATTCTCACGGATCAGTACGGCCGGGTGAAGGTGCAGTTTCACTGGGAGCAGCTCGCGCAGCCGGACAATGGGAACCGGCTCGACCGCTGCTGGGTGCGCGTCGTGCAAAGCTGGGCGAACCGGCGCTGGGGCACGATGTTCCTGCCACGCGTCGGGCAGGAAGTGCTGGTCGAGTTCATCGAGGGCGATCCGGACCGGCCCGTGATCACGGGCGCGGTTTACAACTCGACGAACATGCCGCCGTACGAGCTGCCCGCCGCGAGCGCGGTATCGACGTTGAAGAGCCAGTCCACCAAGGGCGGCAATGGCTACAACGAGGTGCGCTTCGACGATCGTAAGGGCGACGAAAAGTTGTTCTTCCACGCCGAACGCGATCACGAGACCTGGGTCCGGCACGACGCGCTGATGAACGTATCCGGCGAGCGGCATCTGAGCATCGGCGGCGACGAATTCCGCGAGACGCGCGGCACGCGCAACGACACGGTGCTTGGCAGCAGCAAGTCCAGCGTGCTGGGTGGCGTGTCGGCCGCGACCATGACCACGCACAACCAGTTCGTCGGCGAAGCCTATTCGCTCGACGCGGGCGTGGCGGTGCAGATCAAGGCGGGCGTGTCGGTCGAGATCGAGTCGAGCGCGACCATCGTGCTGCGGGCCGGGGCGTCATACATCCTCATCGGTCCGGAAACGATCGAGATGTCGAGTTTTCCGATTCCGCTCGGCCCCGGCGTTCCCCCCGTGCCGCTCGCGGTACCGCCGCCGCCGCCCACGCCGCCGCGCGACGCTGACGACGGCACGCATAAGGTCCGCAAATAGGAGAGAACGCGATGACTCTGACATTGACGGTGCAAAGCGGCGAGGGCGCGTCGCCGCGCGCGATCGAGATCGAGGGCGAGAGCGCCACGCTCGGCCGCGCGCCGGATTGCACGATGGTGCTGAGCGATGGGCAACGCGGCATCTCCCGCATCCAGGCACGCATCGAGCGACGTGAGAACGCGTACGTGCTCGTCGATGCGGGCAGCAATCCGACGCTGCTCAACGATCGCGCGCTTGACGGCACGCACGAGGCACTTCTGAAGGAGGGCGATCGCGTGGGGATCGGCGCGTACACGCTCGTCGTGTCGGTGAGCGGGGAGGCGGATGGGCGCTTCGTGGTCGACGAAACCATCATGACGCAGTCGATGCCCGACGTCGGCGCTGACCCCGACGCGTGGTCGTCGGCGAGTTCGCAGGCCAAGCCAGGCACGCCGGAATTCGAAGCGCCGCCGCCGACACCCCTGATTCCCGACGACTGGAACGGGCCGCACGATGCGGTACCCGCCGGCGGGGCGGATGCGCTTTTTCTGCCGGATCCGCTGGCCGCGACGCCACTCCTGCGCGAGCCCGGACACTTTCGCGGCAACGCCGGTGAGGCGCTGATCGACGCGCTCAGTCCCGGCGATCCGCTGCGCGATATCGGCGCGCGCGCGGTGGAGAAACCGGTGCCGTTTTCGCGGAGCTTCGAGCATGTGTCGCCGGAACACGCTGTGTCGGCGATACCCGCGGTGCCGCAGCCGCAGCCGCAGCCGCTCTCGCGAGACGCCGAGATGCCCGGCCTGCGTTCGCCGAATGCAGAAGTCGCGTCGAGGCCGGCGCGCTCGCCGGTTCATGAAGCGCGCGAACGCCGCAAGCAGGACGCCGAGCAGCGCGCCACCCCGCGCACCGATCACGCTTCCTTGCTCGACGCCCTGATCGAAGGCCTCGGCATCGAGCCCGCCGCCGTGAGCCACGTCGAGCCTGCGGATCTGGCGCACCTCGTGGGCGCGATGCTGCGCGAAGCGACACAAGGCACCATGGCCGCCTTGCGCTCGCGCGCCATGATCAAGCGCGAGACGCGCATGGCGATGACGATGATCGAAGAGCGCGACAACAACCCGCTCAAGTTCTTCCCCGACGCCGACCGGGCGCTTGCGCAAATGCTCGGCGCGCGCGACAACGGCTACCTGCCGCCGCAGGACGCTATGCGTGCGGCGTTCCGCGATATCCAGGCGCACGAACTCGCGATGGTTGCGGGCATGCGCGCCACGCTCGCTCATGCGATGGAGCGCATCGACCCTGGAGCGATCGAACGTTCGCTCGACCCGCCGGGCCGTCTCGACGCGCTCATCGGCAATCGCCGCGCCCGGTTGTGGCAGCGGTTCGTCGAGATCTGGGAGCACGTGGCGCGCGATGCCGGCGACGACATCCAGCGCAGCTTCGGCGAACCGTTCGGCCGTGCCTATCAGGCGCAGCTCGACGCTCTGCAATCCTCAAAGAACTGACGCCATGTACTGGAATAACAAGGTTATCTGGTCGGAGGGCATGTTCCTTCAGCCACAGCATTTGCAGCAGCATGACCGGCACATCGAGACGCAGCTTGAAGGCCGCGCGGGCGGCCTGCGCGCGTATGGCTGGGGCTTCACGAAGCTCGAGATCGACGAGGCGCTCCTGAAGCTCGGCAAGCTCGCGCTGCGCGCGGCCGCTGGCGTGTTGCCCGACGGCACGCCGTTCAACCTGCCTGCCGACGGCGATTTGCCCGCACCGCTCGACATTCCGGAAGGCACGTCAAACCAGTTGATCGTGCTGGCCTTGCCGGTGCGCCGGCCGGGCGCGCCGGAGTCTGGCGGCCCCGACAGCGCGGAAAATCTCACCCGCTACGGCGCGGGCGATTTCGAAGTTCACGACAGCAACGACCCGGATGCGCTCGTCACGCTGTTGCAGATCGGCAAACTGCGCCTGCGTCTCGCGCTCGAGCCGGACGTGGCGAACGCGCACGCGTATGCGGGCGTCGCGCGTGTGACCGAGCGCATGAGCGACTCGCGCATCCTGCTCGATGGCGACTATTGCCCGCCGTGCCTCGACTACCACGTCGCGGACCGGCTCGCGCGCTTCGCGGTGGAACTGAGCGGCCTCCTGCAACAACGCGGCGAAGCGCTCGCGGGTAGGCTTGCACAACCCGATGGCGCGGGTATGGCGGAGATCTCGGACTTTCTGCTGCTGCAGATCGTCAACCGCGCGCAGCCGCTGGTCGCGCATTTCTGCGCGATGACCGGCCTGCATCCCGAGTCGCTGTATCAGGCGAGCGTGGCGCTCGCCGGCGAACTCGCGACCTTCAGCCAGCGCGAGCGGCGGCCGCCGCTGTTTCCGGCTTACCGTCAAGAGCGCCTGAAGGAGACCTTCGCGCCGGTGATCGACGCGTTGCGGCTGGCGTTGAGCCGCGTGGCGGACCCACAGGTCGTGTCGATCCCGCTCGAGGAGCGCAAATACGGCTTGCGCGTGGGACAGGTCGCGGATCGCTCGCTCTTCACGAGTGCGACCTTCGTGCTCGCCGTGCGCGCGCAAGTGCCCACCGAGACGCTGCTCTCCGCGTTCAGCAGCCAGGTGAAGATCGGCAGCATCGAGAAGATTCGCGATCTCGTCAATTTGCAGTTGCCCGGCATTCGGCTGCGCGCGTTGCCCGCGGCGCCGCGGCAATTGCCGTTTTACGCGGGCTACACCTATTTCGAGCTCGACGACAAGAGCGATGCCTGGGCTTCGCTTGCCACGTCGGCTGGGATGGCGCTGCACGTGGCGGGCGAATTCCCCGGACTCGCGATTGAATGCTGGGCGATTCGCCGCTGATCGTGCCAACGATGCCACGCCCCTGACGCTACGCCATTCGAAGGCGGCGAAACAAGGACTCTGCCATGACCAACGACACCGATCCGACGCTTGACGACGCGGCTTTTCTCGACGCCGCGCGCACCATCAGAATGCCGACGCCGGGCCGCGGGCGCGAGTCCAGAAAGCCGGAGGCGGGGCTGCAAGGACGGCCGGAGACACTCGCGCCGCTCGATGCCTCGCTCGCCGGGCGCAATCCGCTCCTGCGGGCGGCCAATCCGCTGCTTGAGCTCGCGCTGCCGCTGCGACGGCTCACGCGTCATCCGGATCTCGACGCCTTGCGCATGCAACTGATCCAGCTGATGCGCCGCTTTGAAACCGATGGCCGTGCCTTCGGCGTGCCCGACGCGCAACTCGGCCCCGCTCGCTATTGCCTGTGCACGTTCATCGACGAGGCGATCGCGGCGACGCCGTGGGGCGCGGGCGTATGGGGCCGGCGCAGCCTGCTCGTGACGTTTCATAACGAAGCCTCGGGCGGCGAACGGCTCTTCGTGATCCTGCAGCGCCTCGTGCAGACACCGGCGGCCGACATCGATCTGCTCGAGTTGATCTACTTGATGCTCGCCCTCGGCTTCGACGGACGCTACCGGCTGATCGACGGCGGCAAGTCGCAGCTCGACGTGATCCGCGAACGGCTCGAGCAGATGATCCGCACGCAGCGCGGCACGATCGAACGGGCGCTCTCGCCGCACTGGCAGCCCGCGGCGCGCGAAGCCAGGCGGCTGCTGCAGTTCGTGCCGCTGTGGGTCGCCTTGGCGCTCGCCGGGCTCGTTCTGATGACAACGAGCCTCGTGCTCGGCATTCGCATCAACGATTTCTCCGACCCGGTCTTCGCGTCCATGCGCACGATTCGCGTCGCGCCGGCGCCCGTGCTGGCGGCAAAGACGAACGCCGCGCCCAGGCTCTCTGCAGCGCTCGCCGGGTTCCTTGCGCCGGAGATCGCGCAAGGCCTTGTCTCGGTCGGCGAGTCCGCGGACCGGACCACCGTGACGATCAACAACGCAGCCGAAGGCACGCAGCTCTTCGCGTCGGGCAGCGCGGAGCTCGACGCGCACTTCGCGCCGTTGATGCAGCGCATCGCGCAGGCCTTGCAGAACAAGCCGGGCAACATCGTCGTGGTCGGGCATACGGACAACCAGCGCATCGTGTCGGTGCGCTTCCCGTCCAATGTCGAACTGTCGCAGGCGCGCGCGGACACGGTGCGGGCCATCATCGCCGCGAAGCTCGACACGCCGTCGCGCGTGAGCGCCGAAGGCCGCGGCGACACCGAGCCGATCGCATCGAACGATAGCCCGGCCGGACGTGCGAGGAACCGGCGCGTGACCATTGACATTCTTTCGCCAGGAGCGGCGCCATGAATTTGTTGAATGGGTTGAATGGGTTAATAAGCGGATTGAGGAGACCGGCCGTCGTCTCGCTGGCCGGCGTGTTGGCGCTGTCGGCGCTCGTGTGGTTCGAAGGCCCGCTGTTCGCTTTCGACGGCCGCGCGCCGCTTGAAAGTGAGTCGCGCCGCTGGCTGGTCGTCGCGATCATTTTTGCGTGCTGGGCGCTCTGGTGGGGGACCCGCTTCGTGAAGACGCGCATCGCGAGTTCGAACTTCGTGCGCGGGCTCGTCGCCGATGCGCTCGATCCGGCGAATCGCGAGCCGAGTCCGGCGCGCAAGGCCGCAGCTGCCGATCTCGAAGTCTTGCGCACGCGCTTCGAGGAGGCCATGAAAACGCTGCGACACGTGCAGGGCCCATCCGAAGGCAAGGGCAAAGGCGAAGGAAAAATGCGCGGCGTTTTTTCATGGCTGAACCTGTGCCGCCGGACGCTTTACGACCTGCCCTGGTACATGTTCGTCGGCGCGCCAGGCGCGGGCAAGACGACCGCGCTCGTCCACTCGGGTCTGAACTTTCCGCTCGCGGACCGGCTCGGCGCGCAGGCGATCGGCGGCGTCGGCGGCACGCGCAACTGCGACTGGTGGTTCACCGACGACGCCGTGCTCCTCGACACCGCGGGCCGCTTCACGACGCAGGACAGTCACGAGGAAGCCGATCGCGGCGCATGGCTCGGCTTTCTCGCCTTGCTGCGCAAGTACCGCCCGCGTCGCCCGCTGAACGGCGTGATGGCCGTCGTGTCGGCGTCCGATCTGTTGCAGCAGTCCGACAAGGCTCGCGCCGTGCATGCTGCGTCCGTGCGCGAACGCCTCGCCGAATTGAACCGGCAACTGGGGGTGCAATTGCCGGTTTATGTCGTCGTCACGAAAAGCGACATGCTCGCCGGCTTCGCCGAATTCTTCGACGACCTGGGCCGCGACGAACGTGAGCAGGTCTGGGGTGTGACATTCCCGCTCGCGGACCGTGAAAACACGGGGGACGCCGCGAACGTCGATTCTCCGCTGCAGCGCTTTCCCGATGAATTCCGCTTGCTGCACCGGCAGTTGCAGGATCGCGTGCTGCAGCGCATGCAGCAGGAGACCGATGTTCGCCGTCGCGCGCTGATCTACGCTTTCCCGCAGCAGTTTGCAGGCATCGAGAGCGCGCTGCAGCGTTTCCTCGACGATGCGTTCGGCGAGTCGCGTTTCGCTCGCGCCGCCATGCTTCGCGGCGTGTACTTCACGAGCGGGACGCAAACCGGCAGGCCGCTCGACCGGATGATGAGCGCAATGGCGGCGTCGCTCGGACTTCAGCGCGAGGTGTTGCTGACGGATTCGTCGAGCGGGCGCGCTTACTTCGTCAAGCGACTGCTTCGCGATGTGATCTTCGAGGAGGCGGGCATTGCGGGCAGCAATCCGCGCGTGGAGCGCCGCCGTGCGCGCTTTCAGCAGGTGGCGATCGGCGTGATCGGCGTGTTGCTGGCGGCGGGGCTGATCGGCCTGTTCGCGAGCGACCGGGCGAACCGCCGCTTTGTCGAAGAAAGCCGCCAGCAGATCGCCGCGCTGACCCAGCGCGCGCAGCAGACGACGGCCGGCGACGATCCGCTGACGATCTTGCCGCTGCTCGACGCCGCGCGCGATCTGCCCGGCGGTGAGGCTGAACGCGCGGCGGGTCACGACGCGTGGTGGGCAAAGCTCGGCCTCGACCAGCGGCAGAAGCTCGGGCTGGAAGCGCAGCGCGTGTATCAGCGCCTGTTGCGCCAGACGTTGCTGCCGATCGTCGTGCAGCGCATGGAAGAGCAACTGCGCCGCGGCGACGCCGACAACCCGGCCACGCAATACGAAGCGCTGCGGGCGTATCTGATGCTCGGCGATCCGACGCACTTCGATCCGGCCGCGCTGCGCGTCTGGGCGATGCACGCCTGGCAGGGCGGCGCGCTTCAGAACGCGACGGACGCGCAGCGCGCCAGCATCGACCGCCATCTGGAAGCCCTGTTCCGCCCGGGGCAATTCGATGCGAACCTGCCGCTCGACCAGAACCTGATCGGAGAGGCGCGGGCCACGCTAAATCGCGTGCCGCTCGCGCAGCGTCTCGATGGCCGTATCGAGCAACAACTGGCGCAGCTTCGTCTGCCGGACTTCACAATCGCGAAAGCCGCCGGATCGAGCGGCCTGCTGGTGTTCGTGAGGAAGAGCGGAGCGCCGCTCACGCAAGGTGTGAATGGGGCCTACACGCGTGCGGGCTTCGACGCGTTCGTGCGTTTGCGCGAAGCCGCGCTCGCCGACCTGTCGAAAGACGACTGGGTGCTCGGCCGTGCGGAGGCGCGTCCCGATCCGGGCGGTACGGATGCGCTGCGCGCCGCATTGACGCAGATCTACAGCGAGCAGACGATTCGCCAATGGGACGGCCTGCTCGCCGATGTGGCCGTCGTGCCGTTTTCCGCGCCGGATCAGGGCGCGCGCATCGCGAATCTGCTGGGATCGCCGACCTCGCCGTTGCGCGGCCTGATTCAGGCCGCCGCGCGCGAGACGACCTTCACCCCGGCACCCGCGCCGCCGGGCAAGCTGGATGCGCTCAAGCAGAACCTCGGCAACACGCTCGGGACGGGAGGCGGAGCGGCGGCAGCGCCGGCGCCCACACTCGTCGATACGCATTTTCAGCCGCTGCACGAACTGGCCGGTCCGCCGCTCGACGAAGCCATCAACGCGTTCAAGGACGCGGCCGCCACGCTGCAGGCGGAAGACACCGCGCGCAAGCAGTCGTTGCCGCTGCCCGCGACCGGCCCGCTCGATCGCCTGAAGCTGCTTGCCCAGAACGCGCCCGCGCCGCTCGCAGCGGTGCTGCAAGGCGTGGCCGGCAATTCGGACACTGTCGAGCTTCAGAGCCAGCGCGCGCAACTGCGTGCGCTCTGGGCGGCGAGCGTGGCGCCCGCGTGCAGACAGGCGCTCGACGGGCGCTTTCCGCTCGTGAGGACGTCGACGCGCGACGCCGCGCCGGACGACTTCGCGCGCATCCTGGCGCCGGGCGGCCTCATCGACGACTTTTTCCAGAAGAACCTGCAGAATCGCGTGGATACCTCCGGCGCGGTGTGGAAATGGCGGCCGGAAGCAAAATCGCTCGGCATTCCTGACGATGTTCCAGTTCAATTCCAGAACGCGGCCATGTTGCGCGACGCCTTGTTCCGCGACGGCGGCCGGGATGTCTCGGTGCGCTTCACGGTGAAGGTCGCGTCGCTCGATCCGTCGCTCAAGCGCTTCGTGCTCGATATCGACGGTCAGCAACTCACCGCGACGAGCGACGCGCCGAACGCCACCGCCGCGTTCCAGTGGCCGAGCGGAAAAGGCACGGCGCAGGCGCACGTCGAGCTCGACCCGGCGCAAAGCACGCCGCCGCGCGCGGACGGGCCATGGGCGCTGTTTCATCTCTTCGATGCCGCGCGCATCCAGCAGTCGGGTCAAGCGGATCACTTCAACGTGTCCTTTGATGGGGGCCGCGTGTCGCTCGCGCTCGTCGCGAACAGCGTGAACAATCCGTTTCGCGCGGGCGTGCTCGACCGTTTTCGTTGCCCCGCGTCGCTATGAAACCTGACGATCTGGCGGGCGCGGGCTTCTACGGCAAAGTCCGCACGCATGGCGATTTCGTCGGGCGGGGCTTGTCCGCCGGATTCGTGGCGCTTTGGGATGCATGGCTGCAACGCGGCCTCGTTGCCGCGCGCGAACGCTATGCCGAGGACTGGCTGAACCGGTATCTCGCCATGCCCGTGTGGTGCTTCGCGGCACGGCGCGGCGTGGTCGCCGAAGACGCGCACACCGGCGTGCTGATGCCGGGCATCGATGCGGTCGGACGCTACTTCCCGTTCGTGATCGCGCAGCCGGTCGACGGCGATGCCTGTGTGTCCGCTTCATCGTGGCATGCCGATGCCGCTGAACTTGCGCTATCCACCTTGAAGCCGGACTTTTCACTGACGGAGTTCGAGACGTCATTGACCACGTTGCGGGCGCAATCGTCCGGTATCGCGCCGCGCAAGGCAGACAGCGTATGGTGGTGCGATGCGGGTGAGATCGTGCATCGGCATGACGGGCCGTTCGATGCCGCGCTGTTCCTGCGTCTGCTCGAGGGCGATTAGTCGTGGTTAATCGTGGTTAATCGTCGTGTTCTTTTTCCACGCGCGGCGCAGTGCGTCCCGGTCTTTTTGTTGCGGCACGGTGTCGAGCAGACGTGCATGGAACGTTTGCAGATCGGGGGCGCTCGCGGCCGCACGGCGTGCGATCACGCGTGCAATCGGGCCCAGATAGGTCGTGAGCTGACGCGTGGCGTCGCTCACTTCGTCGACACTGATCTTTTGCGCCGGCCGCGCGCGCGAAGAGCCGGCATCCAGTTGCGACAAAAGCGAATCGAATTCGCGGCGAGCGGCCTCGTCGGGTAGGTACGTGGCGAGCCGCTCGCGTAACGCGTTGACGTCGGCGGCGCTCGCCGATGCACGCCGCAGCAGCAAGGTCGCCACCGGGCCTACGTGACTGGCGAGCCGCGCCTCCAGTTGCGCGATCCATTCGGGCGGCCAGGTTCTCGATGCTCCCGATACTGTTGACTTCCCTGACGCGGGCGCCACATCGAGCGTGGCGGCGGGACTCGCGTAGGCGAGCACGGTGCGCTCGGCGTCCTCGTTATCGGCGGCGAGTTCGGCAAGCAACGTGTCGCGCCATTCTCGCGCGGAAGCGAAGCGGTCTTGCGGACGCTTCGACAATGCTTTCATCAGCATCGCGTCGATATAGCCGGGCAAATCCGGCGCGATGGTACTCGGCGCAGGCGGCGTGTCGTTGAGGACCTTTTGCATCACCACGCTCGGCGTTCCTGTGAACGGGCACACACAGGTCAGCATTTCGTACAGGACGACGGCGGCCGAAAACAGATCGGCGCGCGCGTCGACTGGATCGCCGGTGAATTGCTCCGGCGACATATAGCTCGGTGTGCCGAGCATCGTGCCGAATTGCGTCAGGTACGACGAATCGAGATGCGCAATGCCGAAGTCCGCAATCTTGCATTCGCCACGCTGCGCGATCAGCAGATTGGCCGGCTTGATGTCGCGATGAACGATTCCCGCGCCGTGCGCGTAGTCGAGCGCATCGAGCAGTTGTACGAACCATCTCAGCGCACGCGGCGCACCCATGCGCGAACCGGCGCGCACGTGCTCCGTGAGATGCGCGGCCAGGCTTTCGCCGCGCACGTATTCCATCGTGATGAAGGCGGTGTCGCCGGCTTCGCCGTAGTCGTACACCGCCACGATGTTCGGATGAACGAGACGGCCCGCCGCGCGCGCTTCGTTGAGGAAACGGGCGGTGAGATCGTGCGCGGACTCGTCCGGCGTTTCACCCGGCGCCAGTTCCCGCCGGATGGTCTTCAGCGCCACCTGGCGCTCGATGTGCGGATCGAAGGCCAGATAGACGACGCCCATCGCGCCGCGCCCGAGTATCCGTTCGATGACGTAACGGCCAAGCTGGGCGGGGAAGTCGGCCGGGGAGGGCATGGCCTAGGCCTCTTCTTCGTCGAGGATCCTGAACGCCTCGACGAGACTCGTCTGCATGCGCCCGAACGACACGGCGAGCGATGCGATTTCGTCCGATCCGCTCACCGGCAAGGGCGTCGCGCCGAGCTTGCCGAGGCTCATTTCATCGGCGGCGCGCGACAGCAACTGGATCGGCCGCGTGATCAGCAGATGCATCATCACGTTCATCACGACCAGTACGACCGCGAACACGCCGCCGAGCGACAGCATGAACGCGCGCCAGATCGCGCGGCCGCGTTCGATCGGCTGCGCCATCGGAACCGACACGAATTCCGCGCCGATCACTTCGTTCATCGGCCAGTTGAAGCCGTTCGTGGAACCGTACTTGTCCAGCATGGTGGCGGGCGCCGCGCTCGGGTTGCTGTGGCATTGCATGCAGGCAGAGTCGGTGATGCGGCTCGGGCGCGCGAGAAACAGCGTGCGGCCGCCGGGCGCATCGCGTTGGCCAGTCAGTTCCTTGAGTTCGGGCCGGTCATGCAGATGGCTGATGACATCGGCTTCCCAATCGGTGGGCCGGTCGCGCGGATTGGTCGGATTGACCATCGTCGACTTGTACGAGAATTTCGGGAAATCCTTCTGCAGGAGATTGAGCATTTCGATCGCCGAGAAGGCGGGGATGGATTCCGGCACGAACTGATATTTGATCTGCGTCGCGAGGAGCGGCGTGATGTGCGCGGCCGTGTAGTTCTGCATCGATGCCGCCGCGCTGATCAGCACGTTGGCGTCATGAACGGTCTCGTCCAACGCCTGCTTTTGCAAAAGGCGATCCGAAACGACGCCGGCCGCGACCAGCCCGATCGAAAAGATGAGCAGGAACACGAGGTTGAATTTGACGCTGAGTGAAAGTTTGAGTTTCATGGCGTGTTTCAAGCGGTTTTGGCGCGGCGTTTCATGGATAACGAACCGGGTTATTGGCAGCACGTATGGGCGGATAAAGGAACACGCGCCACTCGGGCAGCGTATTCAGATGGTTCGCGATCGATCCGCGAAACGCGCTGTCCGCGAGCCGCGCGTGAAAGCGCGCGGCAAAGCGCTTGCGCTCGGGCAACGTGGTCGTGAGCCACGGCGCGATGTCGTCGTAGGTGGCGGAGCGCAACGGCTTCAAGGCGGCGCTGGGAGGCGTGGTGCCAATGGTGAGCGGCTGCAGCGCGTCGCGAAACGCGGCTGGCATGGCGGCAAGGAATGCGCTGGATGGTCGCGGCAGAATGTGGGCGGCGGGCGCGTTGCCAGAGAGTTCGGCGAAGCTTCCGGCGGGGATCGTTTGAGGCGGTTTGAGGGCGAGCGTGTGCACGCCGCTTTCGCTGAACACGGCGATATCGCCTGCGTCGTCGGGCGTGGCGACGATGGCCGCCGCCGCGTCTGTGCTCGTGCTCAGGCGAAGCGCGCCGCGCTCTGTCTCCACGATCCGTTGGGGACATGACGCAGCCTTGCACGCATGAGCGATCTTCATCCAGCCGTGCAGGAAGGCGATGCGCCCATCCGCCTGCAGCATCACGCGCGACTGTGCACCGAGCGCGACGAGCGTGCTGTTGTCGTCCTGAATCTGCACGACGCCTTGTCGCGGCGACAGAATCAGATCGTCGGCGCGCAGGGACTCGCCAGCACCGAGCGCGAACACGTTTGTCGCGCGCACCACCGTGATGGGAGAATCGGCGCTGACCAGTGTCCAGGCCGCGCGTGCGGGCGAGGACAGCGTAGCCAGCAGGACGACACCCAGGGCCCATGCCCGCAGTCGATAAGCCATGTGCTTCGCTCGAAGGTTGACGATGCCGGCTAACGCCGGCCTCTTCAACACAACAGCGAAGCGCGCGAATTATTCCGTGGCTGGAATAATTCGCGTGTCGAGGGCGGCGCGTTGAACGGGCGCGGGAATGGGGGCGAGAACAGGCGCCGGCAAAGAACCGAAGAGCGGCGCTGCGCTGCGGGTGGAAATGCTGTCGCCAAGCGCATTCAGATCGAGGCCGTGGGGCGGACCGATCAGCGCGTAGCCGAGTTCGGACTGACGCCAGGTGACGACCGTCATCGACGCAACCTGCTGCGTTGCCTGGTTCGCGTCGGGCTTGGCTTCCTTTATCACGCACAATGCCACGGGCGCGCCTTGTTTGGGCAGATAGACGATCTGAATGAGCGGCTTGTCGTTGAAACGCAGGCGCTGCACACGTTTGAACGTGAGGCCAAAGGCGCTCAAGTCCGGAATGCGAACGGCGAGGCCATCGTCGTCGCGAATCTGCGCGACCGTTTTCGCCACCAACGCGGGATCGGATTCGACGTTAGCGAGCGTGTCGCGAGAATAGAGTTGCTGATAGCTGGCGGCGGCCATGACCCAGGGCGATACGCCCGATACGCCCGTTCCCACCGACGCCACCGATGCGCCTACCGTCGAGGCGGGTCCGACGCCGCTCCCGAGGCGCAGCACGAACCCGCAGGCGAACGCCCCCACGACGAACGCGACGGCGAGCCACGCGGGCGCGACGCGCAAGCGCGAACGGATCGGTGCTGATGCCGGGGCGCCGACAGGTTGTGGCACGACGGCGTCGTTGGCGCTCGCATCGCGCCCGAGCGGCGCAGCTGCGCCTGGCCGGCCCGGCAGCTCGTTCCGGGCGGGGTCTTGCAGTGACTTTTTCGCCGCGTGTGCCATCTCGCCAATCCGCGCGATCAGGCTTTCAGGCACCGGCGGCAGCGACTGCTGCGCGAACGCTTCCGCGTAAGGCAGGCGCGACGCCCTGAGCCTCGCGACGCGTCGCATGGCATCGGGAGAGCCGTTCAGCGCGCGCTCCACGGCTTCGCGCTCATGGGCGGGCAGTGTGCCGTCCACGTAGGCCATTAATTCGATGTCGTCCGGATTCATAAGGCCTGTCTTCGCTCTTCGCGGAATGGGACGCCTCGCCCAAAACCGCATGACGCCATAAGGGCTAGTGATAAAACACCCGTGGCTCGACATTATTCCATCGAGCTACAAGATTTTTTTCGGGCCCGCGCGGGCGCGTTCGCCGTCGAGCGGCGTGGTGCGGAGGCGACGTTCTGGCAACGCCTGAGAACGTCCAATATCGCGCGCCTGCTCACAGTAAAAGCTTACTGCAAGGCTTGCTGCGACTCGCCGTGCCACGGCCCGATGCGTCGCTGTCGCGCAACGCGCTCGGGCATGCCGTCATCAGGATGTGGCGTGTGCGTTCGGTGAGGCATTGCTGAACAGCGGAGCCATGTCGAGATTGGCAATGCGCTTGCCGAGCGCGGCGAGATCGACGTCGCCCGACTTCCCGATAAGCGCGTAGCTCAGCTCGGCTTGCCGCCACGTCGTGACGTCCATGGCATCGAGCGTCTTCGTCGCGACCGGCTGGTCCGGCTTCGAGTCTTTCATCACGCAGAGCGCGATGGGCGGGCCGTTTTGTGGCAAATAGACGATCTGCACGAGCGGCTTGTTGTTGAAGCGCAGGCGTTGCACCGACTTGAACGTCAGCCCGGCGTTCGTCAAATCCGGAACGCGCAAGGCGAGCCGGTCGTCGCTGCGGATATCTCTGACGGTCTTCGCGGCGGCCTCCGGATCTTCCTGCGTGTACGCGACGGTCTCGCGCGTGTACAGCTTCTGATAACCGACCGCCGCAGCCACCCACGGCGATACGTCGGCGTTGGAGGCGATCTGTGCGCCGCCGCTTGAAAGCGGACTTGAAAGCGGGCCGAACCGCACGAACAGGCCGCAGGCGAAAGCGCCGGCCACGCAGGCCGCGGCAAGCCAGACCGGGACGCCGCGCAGGCGCGAGCGCACGGGTACGGAGGGCGCTCTTTCGCCGGGCGGCAGGGCCGGGTCGTTCGATTCCCGGGCGCGATGCGCGCGGACCAATTCGTCGACCTTGAGCTTGAGCGAATCGGGCACCGGTGGGAGAGTCTGTTGCCCGAAGGCGTTCTCGAAATCGAGTCGCGAAGCGCGCAGCAGCGCGACCTTTTCCCTCGCTTCGGTGGAAGCGCGCAGCCGCGCTTCGATCGCGCTGCGAACCTCGGGCGACAGGCCGCCATCCACGTAAGCGAGAAGTTGAGCGTCGTCAGCCATCATGCGATCGAATCCTTAGGTATCTTCGCGGGCCGGACTTTCGGCGTGTCGCCGCCAAGCAGCGCGCCGACCGCCTGGCGGGCGCGCGACAGGCGGCTCATGACCGTGCCGATGGGCACCTCGAGCACGTCGGCGGCTTGCTGATAGCTCAGGCCTTCCACGGCGACGAGCAGCATCACGACGCGCTGTGTCTCCGGCAAGCATTCGACAGCGTCGACGATCTGCCCGTGCATCAATTGCGTTTCGGGACTCCTGTCGACGGGGTCCGGAAGATTTTCGAGGAAGTCGTCGTCCCAATCGAAACTGGATCGTCGGCGCACGCTACGGGCGCGCAGTTCGTTGATCCACGTTGAATGGACAATCGAGAACATCCAGCTCAACGGAGCCGTGTCGGGCTGAAGCTGGTGGGCGCGTTCGAGTCCGCGTAGGCAGGCGCGCTGCACGAGGTCCTCGGCGTCATGCTGGTCACCCGACAGGCGAAGCGCGAACGCCCACAAGCGCGGCAGCATTTCGGGAAGCATGCCTGGTAAATCTGCACCGTTCATTGAACGAATATCTCCCATGTTCCCCGAGATGTGTTCGAAAGCACTGCGAGCACGTCGACCTCGTTCCAATAGTTGGACTATCGTTCGTCACCGTTTTTTCGCCACGAAGTTCGAACAGCTTAGTTTAACGTGAGACCGAACAACGCGTGAAAGTGCTCTTTACAGCATCGACGGTGGTCTCGATGCGGCCCTTTCTAGCGGGGACGCGTGCCGGCGGCCGTCTCTTCGCGTGTACGCCGCTCGAACGAAATCTCGTAGACCGCCGAGCGCGCGGCGAGCAGCGGATCGTCCGAGGGCGCGATGCCATCGGGGAGGATCAGCGGATCGAAATTGATGTCCCGGCAGGCGCCGTCGATCTGGCTCTCGGCGCGCTCGATCACGATCATGCCGGCGTCCACCCGATGCAAATCGCGCTCGGCCGGCCATGCGCGCGTCGCGTCGTCGACCGGGTCCCCCGGGCCTGCGGGTGTCAGCATGAGGTGCCAGGAAACGGGGCCGGTCTGCAAGCGCAGGTCGAGATCGTGCGCGAGAAAGTCGGGGTCGCGCGCCGGGTTGGTGTGTTCGTTCGACGGCGCATAAGGCGTGTCGGGAACGACACGCCAGCGCACGAAACGCGTGTTGCCGTTGGCATCGACGAAACGGAACGCGTCGATGCTGAAGTAAATTGCGTTATAGAAAGCCGAGGAAGGCGGATGGGTCTCGATCCACTCGCGAAAGGCCGTCGTTTCGGGGTGCTTCGCAAAAAACGAGCTCATTTTTGCGGGGTCCCGCCGGCCGGTCCGCGCGTCCGGCCGCAGCGCCACCAGTTGCTCGTACAGCGCCTGTGGCGTGGCGACCTGGAAGATCGGCACGGAGTTCATTGCGGTGCGCCATTGTTCGCCATTGTGCAGCGAGAAGAGCAATGCAAAGCTGCGCACGGTCGTGTCGGCGTCGTCCTGGGCGGGATTGCCGCCCGGTGCGGAGAGGCGGCCGATCACGGGAGTGCGGCCGCGCTCGAACACGCGTGCGTGCGAAAGCGCGACACCGCTTCCGTTGCTGTCGAAATAGCCGCTCACGCACACGCCCTTGGCGTGATTGCGGCGAAAGCCGGCGTGCCTGCCCATGCTGTCCTCGAAGGCGTCGATCATCCGGGCGGGCGTCAGTGCGCTCTCGCTGCCCGGCCAGTGAATCCAGCCAGCGACCCACGCGAACGCTCCTGCGACAGCCGCAATGACGATCACGATGAAGGTGTATCGGAGAACAAGCGACGACGGCTGGGGGTGGGACATGTTGCAGCGTGAAAGCGAAACGCGCCGGTCCGGAAAGGTGAGGAGTATAGAGCAGGGTACGTTTCGGTGCTTGGCCTCGCAATGAAAACGATTCGCGGTGAACGGTGCGTCTTGCCTTCTGGTTGGGGAATAAAAAGGCTCATGGGATGTTTTACGAAAGCGCACAGGCCGGTGTTCCGCCTCGCACGTGACCGACATTTTCTCGCCCAAACTTCTGAAGGAGAATCCGAGTGCTCCCGAATCACATCGTTACCTCGAACAGTTTGAACGAAGCCTTCCAGTCGATTCTTGCGGCTAACCAGGGAAGGAATTGCGTCTGGGCCGTCGTCGAGCTATCCAACTCGACGTCGGGAAACCTCGGATACTGGGCCGCGCATTCCACCCAGAATGTCGTGCAGGTGATCGGCCAGGCGCTCAGGGGGCGGATCGAACAGGCGACCCTCCGGAGTTCCGGGCAAGCGATCTCCGCGGGGGATCGCAGAACCATCAATGAGAAGATCGCGGCCGAGGTCGGCGTTCAGGGGCTGAAGGATAAGGTGGGTCACGCCGAGGAGCGACTGATCCTTGCGTGGCCCGAAATCATGGCGGACTACTCGCAAGCTCGCGATGGCGAGCAGCCCGACACGGTCAAACTGTATCTGTCGGACAGTCCGTGCACTGTCCATGACGGCAACAAGGCGAGCAATAACATCGCCGGAAAGCCGCATTCCTGTTTCGCCAAGCTCAATCTTTTGATCAGCAAGAACGCTTCCATTACATCCTGGAACATCTATTATCGAAAGCCATGGGGAATCTTGCAGACCAAGAAGCAAGGGAGGATGACCCTGGATCAATGGAACAATGTTCAGGCCGGACAGGCGCTGGTTACAAGCAACCAAAAGTATCAGGCCTTCAGTTCGGAGCTTGAGGCAGCGGCAACACGCGCTGGACTGTAGTGGATTTCCAGATGGCGCAGAGCCCAGAGTCGGCGGACGCGCCGCGTCCGCCGGTTCGTTGGCTCCTTATTGGGCCAAGTCGATCCGACCATAGACCCCAGTCGTCGGTGTCGGGCCGGCGGCGAAGAACAAGGTATTGAGCGGTTGATTGGCGGCGTTGTTACCGAACGAAATGCCCCAGATACCCGGCTGCTTGAAAGTCGATCCGTCCGCCTGTGTCATGGCGCCTATGAACGATCCGGTATTGGGATCAAACGCGTCGACGGTGCCGTCGCCGAAATTTCCAACCAGCAGATCATTGCTAAGTTCTCCGAAATTACCAGGAGCCACGGCAAGGCCCCACGGCGAGTTCAGCGATCCGCCCTGGGCAATGCGCTTCGTGAGGTGCCCGGCCGTATCGAACGCGTCGACAGCGCCGTTGCCCGCGCCGTTCACCTGGGTGTGTCCATCGGGACCGAGCTTCGCAAACGTCACATAGATGGTTGTGCCGACCACACGAATCCCGAAAGGGGAAAAGCCGGCCGGCAAGCCGGGGTCCTTGAACTGCCCGTCGAGTTGCACCTTGTTGAACGACTTGTCGAATACATCGACCTTGCCGTTGTGGAAGTCCGCCGCGTAAAGCAGGTTCTGGCCGGCATTCGCGCCGATGGCAAGACCCTTGTACACAGCGCCGCCGGCGCCGTCGTCGTGCGCATTGACCGCTTGCGTCGGCAATACTTTCGGTGACCAGGCGGCGATCGTGCCGGCGTCGGTGGCCCACAGAAAGACCGCGTTGCTCGTGGCGCCGTTTGCGCTGATCGCAAAGTCGGTGCTGGTATTGAACACGATGCCCGTCGGGCCGGCAGCCTGTCCACTCGCCGCGGGCGGGATCGTTACGACGAGCGACTGCACGACGCCATTGCCGTCATAGAGCGTCGACTTTTTCGTGTTGTTGTCGGACACCCACATGACGCCGGTTGGGTTGAATGCAATGCCCCAACCGTTCTTGAGATTGGCGTCCATGTTCGGTGCGCTCACGCTGCCATCGGAAACGAGGACGGTGGTCTTGAACGGGCCGGTGGCCGGGGGCGGGGGTGTGGAATTGTTGTCGCCGCCACCGCCGCATGCGGTGAGTGTTGCGGTGAAAGCGGCGAATGACCAGGCAATAAGCGTTTTCTGAGGTAATTTCATTTCGCGGATTCCTCTTGTATTCGGAGTGGCGCCCGCTGCAATCGCCTCTTTGTCTGCGATGCATGCGAACGAACGATTCGGGAGCGCGCAAAGTAATGGGCGTGCAATCAGCGAACAGAAAATCTGCGGATTGCATTGCCCGATCCCTTTGGCTTTGAATCGTCCTTCTCCGAACGCCTGTGCTTGCGGTTTTATTCCGCGACGGCAAACAGCCGAAGGCGACAAGAAGCGTTGCGCGCTTGTGGAATACCTCATTGGCGAGAGGTGTTATGGGAAGGACAGAACCGCCGCCACTCTTGGCCCGTTTGGCTATCTCGCACTGGCAGGAGTAGACTCGCCGGGGTCGCTCCGTGATACCGCGCCGATCGTCGCTTTGCGCCGATATGTGCGCGTGAGCAGAAGGAGTCGGAACTACAGGTCGAGTGGCGTCGGGGAATTCGAAAATGCGTTTGTCAAAGGTGGATCTGAATCTATTCGTGGTCTTCGAAGCCGTCTACAGAACGCGAAACCTGACGCGCGCAGCGGAGCTGCTGTTCATCACCCAGCCTGCTGTCAGTAATGCGCTGGGGCGGATGCGCAAAGCATTCGACGATCAGCTGTTTGTCAGTACGTCGGCCGGCATGATGCCGACGCCCGTTTCGGAAAACATCATCGGCCAGGTGCGTGAGGCGCTGCAGTTGCTCGACTCGAGTACCTACGTTGGAGGACGCTTCGACCCAGCCTCGTCCGAGCGCACGTTCCGGCTCAGCATGAACGACCTCACGGAGGCGCTCCTTCTGCCCGCACTGGAGGAGGTGCTGCAGCGTCTCGCGCCCGGTATCCGCATCGAAAGTTATTTCACGACGCGTAAAGAGGTTCCGGAAGCACTCGCCAGCGGTGCGGTCAATCTGGCGATCGACGCACCGCTGATCGACGATCTGTACCTCGAGCAGGAGCCGTTGGGCCGCGACCGGTATGCGTGCATGCTGCGTCACGATCACCCGTTTGCCAGGAAGAAGCTGACGATCGACGACTACCTCAAGTTCGGTCATATCCACGTATCCAGCCGCCCCCAGGGACCGGGTCTTGTCGATGCCGAACTGAACAGACTGGGCCTCAGGCGATCGATTCAGACGCGGGTTCAGCACTATCTGGTCGCCCCATTGATTGCGATGCGAACCGATCTCGTGCTCACGGGCCCCCTCGTGCTGCTGCAGCGGTATGACGCGCGAATCCTCGCGCTACCCTTCGATCTTCCGGATCTCGAGTCTCATGGCTACTGGCATCGAAGCGTGACCGGGGATCCGGCGCATCGCTGGCTGCGCGAGCAGGTTGGCCGTCTCATGCGGGAAATGAACCAGTAGAACCCGTGGCCGGGGTCTCCGGGAGCCTACGCATCAGGTGTCACGGAAATGTATAGTCTGCTATCACGATAATCAATTTCCTGAATGACGCGACGCTGGGTATTCTGCTAACCATGTTCAGGCGAGGATGGCATGGCAGAACTCTATTTTGTACGGCATGGTCAAGCGTCTTTCGGCGCCGATAACTATGACGAGCTATCTCCTTCCGGCCGTACCCAATCACGTTGGCTCGGCGAATACGTCGCGCACGCGAGCTTGCGGTTCGATCGCGTCGTGATCGGAACGATGGAGCGGCATCGGCAAACTGCCGATGAAATTCTCGCCGCAATGGGCGGCCCGCAAGTCGAGATCGCGCAAGACGCGGGGTTGAACGAATACGATTTCCATGCGTTGTTCGCCGCCCTCGGCGAAGAGGGTGTGCCGGCGGGCTGGTCGGCAGGTAAGTCGTCCGCACGTTCGAAACAGGACTTCTACAAAGGGCTCCGGCACGTATTGCAGCTTTGGGCCGATGACCGTTTGCCCGGCCCTGTTCCAGAGACATGGCAGCAATTCCAGGCGCGGGTCCAGCGCGCGCGCAGCGAAATCCAGCGGGTTGGCGGCAAGCGCGTTCTGGTGGTGAGTTCGGGTGGTCCGATCGCGGTAACCGCCCAACAGGTTCTGCAGGCGCCTGCCGAGACCGCGATCGCACTCAACATGCAGATTCGAAACAGCAGCGTTTGCCAGTACGTCTTTAACGACAGCGCGATGTCGCTAGTCAGCTTCAATTCAGTGCCTCATCTCGAACGTGCCGGGAGGCATGAATTTGTCACTTATGGTTGATTCGAATCGGGATTCCTGCGACATGAACTACCCCCACGCTCACTATCGTTCGCCGCCCCCCGAGGGGCCGTTGCTTCCCTTGGGGCGGCCCGGCGGGAGGCAACATGAACGCTAGCCTCCAATTCGACATTGAAGCGCTCACGTGTTATCTGACGGCGCATGTGCCCGGGTTTCAAGGGCCAATGTCCATCGAGAAATTTTCCGGCGGACAATCCAACCCGACGTTTCTTCTGACGGCGCAAAGCGGTCGCTACGTGCTGAGGCGTCAACCTCCCGGCGCACTGCTCAAGTCCGCCCATGCTGTTGACCGCGAATTTCGGGTGCTGTCGGCGCTCGGCCGGACAGCGGTCCCTGTGGCGCGTGCTTATCACCTTTGCGAGGACCGCGACGTCATCGGCAGCCTGTTTTACGTCATGAGCTACGAAGACGGGCGCATCTTCTGGAATCCGGCGCTGCCCGAAGTATCCGTCGAGGCGCGCGGTGGCATCTACGATGCAGTGCTCGGCACCATGGCGGCTCTCCATGACGTGGATATCGACGAAGTCGGCTTGTCGGACTACGGCCGCCCGGGCAACTATTTCGCGCGTCAGATCGACGTATGGACCAAGCAATATCGCGCCGCGCAGACCGATACCTTGGAAGCGATGGATTCGCTGATCGAGTGGCTGCCTGCCCACTGTCCGGAGGAAACCGGCAAGCCTTCGCTCGTGCATGGCGATTTCCGTATCGACAATCTCATTTTCATGCACGGTGCGCCGCAAGTTCGCGCGGTGCTGGACTGGGAGCTGTCCACGCTCGGCAATCCTCTCGCTGACATCGCGTACTTCTGCATGTGTTTGCGGCTCCCGCCCGGCAGCCATATCGCCGGACTCGAGGGCCTGAATCGAACGGCGTTGGGGGTGCCGGACGAGGCGTCGATTGTCGAACGGTATTGCAAGCTTCGCGGAATTGCGTCGATTGAGAACTGGAACTTCTACCTGGCGTTCAGCTTCTTCCGGCTTGCTGCTATCGCACAGGGCGTGAAGAAACGGGCCTTGAGCGGTAACGCGTCGAACGACAAGGCGCGACAGGTGGGGGAGATGACTGGGGCGCTTGCCCGGATGGGCACTGACCTGATCTGAAGACAGGTCAGAGACCGGAACGTAGAAATAAGGAGACTGATCGTGACTACTAATTTGTTTGATCTGACAGGAAAGATTGCTCTGGTGACGGGCGCGAGCCGGGGTATTGGTGAGGAGATCGCCAAGCTGCTCGCCGGGCAGGGTGCCCATGTGATTGTGTCGAGCCGCAAGGTGGAAGATTGCGAAGCGGTGGCATGCGAGATCAGGGAAGCGGGCGGCAGTGCTGAAGCGCAACCGTGCCACGTAGGGCGTGTCGAGGACATTCTCGCGATCTTCCGGCATATTCGTGCGCGGCATGGCCGTCTGGATATCCTGGTCAACAACGCGGCGACTAATCCGTATTTCGGCCACATTCTCGATACCGATCTGGCGTCGTTCGAAAAGACGGTGGAAGTCAATCTGCGTGGCTACTTCTTCATGTCCGTGGAGGCGGGCAAGTTGATGCGGGAGCACGGCGGCGGCGCGATCGTCAACACGGCCTCGGTCAATGCATTGCAGCCGGGCGACAAGCAGGGAATCTACTCGATCACCAAAGCCGCCGTCGTCAACATGACGCGGGCCTTCGCGAAGGAATGCGGGCCGTTGGGGATTCGAGTGAACGCGTTGCTCCCTGGATTGACCAAAACCCGCTTTGCCGGAGCACTGTTTAACGATGAGGCCACGTATGAAAGCTGGATGTCCAGAATCCCGTTGCGGCGTCACGCGGAACCTCGCGAGATGGCGGGCACCGTGCTCTACCTGGTGTCCGACGCGGCGAGCTATACCAATGGAGAGTGTGTCGTCGTCGATGGTGGACTGACGATCTAGCCACGTGGTCGAAGCAGGGCATTGGCCGATGCTTCGACGACACCAATCAGACTAAGGAAGCGTAAAAATGGACTTTGCATATAGCCCGAAAGTCGAAGCGTTGTGCACCCAGGTGCGCACGTTCATGGACACTCATATCGTTCCGCGTATCCGGCAATGGCACGAGGAAGTGAGTGCAGGTCAATATCCGGTGTCCTTCATGGAGGAATTGAAGGACCGGGCGCGTGAAGAGTGTCTCTGGAACCTGTTCCTTCCGCATCTGCGCGACGACGAACCCGGCACCCGCCTGACCAATCTCGAGTACGCGCCGCTGGCTGAAATCATGGGGCGGGTGTCGTGGGCGTCCGAGGTGTTCAACTGCAATGCGCCGGACACGGGCAATATGGAACTGCTCCATATGTTTGCCACGCCCGCTCAGCGCGAAGCGTGGCTCAAGCCCCTGCTCGACGGCAAGATCCGCTCGGCCTTTGCAATGACGGAGCCGGCTGTGGCCTCCTCGGACGCGACCAATATCGCGACGTCGATTCGTCGGGATGGCGACGACTATGTCATCGACGGCCGCAAGTGGTTCATCACGAATGCGGCTCACCCGAATTGCAAGCTCTTCATCGTGATGGGCAAAACGGATCCGGACGCGCCGAGCCATCGGCAGCAGAGCATGATTCTCGTGCCGCGCGACACACCCGGCGTCACGGTGATCCGCAATATCTCGGTGGTCAATCACGTGGCGCCAGAAGGCCACTGCGAGATCGAGTTCAAGGGCGTGCGCGTGCCTCGGTCGAATCTCCTCGGTGAGGAGGGCAGTGGCTTTGCGCTCGCGCAGGCGCGCCTTGGTCCGGGACGGATTCACCACTGCATGCGTTCGATCGGCGCCGCGGAACTGGCGCTCGAATTGATGGTGGAACGGGCCCAGGCACGCACGACATTCGGCAAGAAGCTGCATGAGCATGGGGCCGTCGGCGAATGGATTGCGAAGTCCAGAATCGAAATCGATCAGGCGAGGCTCTTTGTTCTCAAGGCCGCGTGGATGATTGACAACGTGGGGGCGAAGGAGGCAAAGAAGGAGATCTCGATGATCAAGGCGCTCGTGCCGAATGTTCACACCGCCGTTTGCGAACGGGCGATGCAGGTGTTTGGCGCGATGGGGCTGAGCCCCGACACGCCATTGGCCGATAGCTGGACGTGGGGCCGTGCGTTGCGCTTCGCGGATGGCCCGGACGAGGTTCACCTGCAGAGCATTGCACGCATGGAAATCAAGTCGCGGCCGTATGAGACGGGGAAGGATAGTCCCTATCTGACGGCGTTGGTGTAAGGCATAGCGCGGGTTTCGAAGCGTGACTCGCGCGATGCTTTGATTAACCGATATCGGTCAACTTCGACCTCTCGCGCGACTGGCCCATTCACATTCCAGCTATGTTTGGACTTCACTTCGGACTATCCCGAAGTGCATTTCTTGTTTCCGGCATTTTTCCGTTGAATTTGTTTGCCTAGACTCCGTTCCAGATGCACCACTCGCTCGTGGCAAAGGGCGTTGCTGCAGGAATGGAGACGGCGGCGCCTGTGCGCCGCACCGATTCTTACCGAACAAAACAGAACGGAGGCATGCATGTCTGAAAACAGCTACGAAACGGGTCGGCTCAATTTGCCGTTTGTGGGAATCTGCACGTTCGCGAAATCCCCGTTATGTCTCGACTGGGACAAGATCGACGCGGACGTCGCGGTCATGGGCGCGCCCTTCGATTGCGGCACCCAGTGGCGGGCCGGGGCACGCTTTGGTCCGCGTTCGATTCGCGACGCGTCGACGCTGTTCTCGTTCGGCCACGGCGGCGCGTACGATTTCGAAGACGACGTTGTTTATCTGCCCAATAACGAAGTCCGTATCGTCGATATCGGCGATGCGGACATGGTCCACACCAACACGGAAAAGAGCCACTCAAACATCGAGTATGGCGTGCGCAAGATTCTGGCGGCGGGCGCACTGCCGGTGGTGATGGGCGGCGATCACTCAATCAACATTCCGTGCATCAACGCGTTCGAAGGCCAGGAGCCGTTTCATATCGTTCACATCGACGCACACCTCGATTTCGTTGACGAGCGTCATGGCGTACGGCACGGTCACGGCAATCCGCTGCGGCGCGCGGCGGAGAAAAGCGTGGTGTCGGGTATGACGCAGATCGGCATTCGCAACGTGTCGTCCACGGCGCGCGAGGGTTACGCCCAGGCGCGCGAAATGGGCTCCGACATCATTTCGGTGCGCGATCTCCGGCGCCTCGGCATTCAGGGTGTGCTGGATCGCATCCCGAAGGGCGTGCGCTATTACCTGACGATCGACATCGACGGTTTCGATCCCTCGATCGCGCCTGGCACGGGCACGCCGAGTCACGGCGGTCTGCTGTACTACGAAGGACTCGAACTGTTCGCGGGACTGGCCGCGCAAGGCGACGTAATCGGCATCGACCTCGTTGAAGTCGCGCCCGATTACGATCATTCGGGCTCGACTTCAATTCTTGCGGCGCAGTTGCTGCTGAACACGATCGGCCGTGTCATGCATCAGCGCAAGGTTAAACGAAACCTTTCCCGCTAATCCACGGGTTTTTTTCCGCCTTTATTGGTGTGGTTCAATTGCCTGGCTGCTGTGCGCAACTGGTTGCAAAAGGCCTGGACGACCCGTGCCGATTCCGCCCCCTTGCGCGTGACGATCTGGAAGTCCAGATGGGTCGCGTAATGTTCGGGATCGATGCGGGTCAGCAAACCGTCGTCCACCCAGGGCCTGGCATAGTGCGGCGGCAGGAAACCGATGTAGTTGCCGGATAGAATCAGCATGGCCCGGCCTTCCACATTATCGACGGAGGCCGCGGCCTCCGGCATGCGCAACAACTTCAATTCCTGGCTGCCGAGGTAGGCGCGGGCCGCCAGCCGCTGTTTGCTGAGCAGCGAAACAGGCACCCGGCCGCTCGCCCGTTCGTGCAACGGATGGGTCGACGCACAATAAAGCCCTTGTTCCTCACGATAGAGCGGCAGGTAATCGAGGCCTGGAATCCGCACGGGGAACGGTCCGACCGCAAAATGCAGGCGCCCGTCCAGCACGTGCTGTTCCATGCTGCCAGGCGTTTCGATCTGCACATGCAGGCGGACTTCCGGCGCCATCTGGCCGAACTCCCGGATCGCTATCGGCAGAGGCGAGAACTTGTCGGTAAGCGTCGCTTCGATCATGCCGAAGCGCAATACGCCGGAAAGCTGATTACGCAGCGCACCGGCTTCCATATGAAACGAATCGACCGCACCAAGCAGGCGCTGCGCGGCGGCGTGCAGTTCCGCGCCTTCCTCAGTGAGCCGGAAGCCGGCGCGCCCGCGTTCACATAGCCGCAGTCCGAGCCGCGTTTCCAGTTGCGACATGTATTCGCTGATGCTCGATGCACCAATGTTGAGAATGGGCTGCGCAGCGGCGAACCCGCCGCATCGCACGATGGTTTCGAAGATCCGCAACAGCTTGAGATCCGTGTCCTGAACTTGCATCGTGCCGCCTTGAGGTTACTTCGGGAAATTCCGAAATGTGTTTCATCAATGGTGCATTTTATTGAGGATTTTGGCTACACAGAATTGCTGTCAACCCCACTGTCCGGACATTGGAAGAAACGTCGCGGCGGACGGGGCCACGCGATGTTTTCTGTGCCCACACTGATAAGATTCGCCGCCTTCGGCAATGAAACGGTCTGGCACGCCACACGAGGTGAGGAGAGCATGATGAGCAAGTCATACGCAGGTGCAAGCGGGTTGGTAGCAGTCGCTTTGAGCATGTTCTCTCTGAGCGCGACGGCCGGCGATCAGGTCGTCAAGATCGGCTTGACGGGGCCATTGACCGGCCCGCAGGCCGCTATCGGCAAGGACGACGAAAATGGCGTGAGAATGGCGATCGAGCGCCTGAATGCCGAGGGTCTCGTGATCGGCGGCCAGAAGACGCGTTTTGAACTGGTCTCGCAGGATGACGCCGCCGACCCGCGTACCGGCATGACGGTTGCACAAAGCCTGGTGGACGCGAACGTCAAGGTCATTTTCGGGCCGTTCAATTCCGGCGTCGCAATTCCGATCTCGAACCTCGTGAACGTCTCGGGCATCGTGATGGCGACCGTCGCGTCGAACCCCTCGATCACGCAGCACGACTATCCGTTCGTGTTTCGCATTTCCGCGAGCGACACGCAACTTGGCAGCCGGATGGGGGAATTTGCAGCAAAGCAACTGAAGGTCAAACGCATTGCCGTGATCGACGATCGCACGGCGTACGGGCAGGGCGTTGCCGACGAGTTCGTCAGCGCGGCGAAAGCCAACGGCATCGAGATCGTCGATCGTCAATATACGACCGACAAGGCAACCGACTTCGTTTCGATCCTCACGCATGTGAAGGGCTCGAATGCCGAAGGGATTTTCTACGGTGGTTACTACGCTCAGGCTGGCGCGCTGCGCAAGCAGATGAAGCGTCTCGCGATGAATGGCTATCTGCTGGGCGGCGACGCGATGTGCAATGCCGAACTGGCGAAGCTTGGCGGCGACGCGGTCGATACGCGCGTGTATTGCCCGCAAGGCGGCCCCGTTCTCGATCAAACGCCGGAAGGCCGCCGTTTCAAGGCGGACTACAAGCAACGCTTTCATACCGATCCGCTGACCTACAGCGCGGCTTTGTACGATGGCGTGAACATCGTCGCGCAAGCGATGACGAAGGCCAACTCGATCGAACCGGCCCAATACCGCGCTGCGCTGGCGAACATCGATTCTCGCGGTGTGTCCGGCCACTACCGGTTCGACAAGAATCGCGATCTCACGGATTCTCCCATCACCATCTATACCTATCGCAATGGCGAGCCGACGCCGCTTGCGTCGGCACAACCTTAGGCTTGTGCCGAGCGCGCGGTCTGCGCGATCGTACGGTAGCTTTCCATCAGGTCGATCATGAATACCTGAAGGATGGTTGGGGGTACCGCGGTCCGCCGCACGATCGCGCAGAACGGCCACTGCGTGCCGAACTGGTCCGGGCAGATTTGACGCATGTCACCGCGCGTGGCCCAGCGGGCAGCGTAGTGATTCGGCAGGAATCCGATGTATGCGCCCGATAGAATGAGGATAGCCTGCGCCTCGATATTGTCGACGGTTGCCGCGGCTTTGCTGACCTTGAGCATTTGAAGGTCGTGCTGCTGCAGATAACCGCGCGCTACCACACGGCTGGACGCGATGGCCTGCTCGAGCGCGATATCGTCTTGCGAGTTGTCGGCGAGCAGGTGACTCTTTCCGCAATACAGGCCGTCCGGTTCATAGTAGAGATCGGTGTAGGTCAGCCCCGGCACATGAAGCGGGAAGTGCCCGACGGCGATATGCAACCGGCCGTCCAGCACACGCTCTTCGAGTTCGGCGGGCGTGCCGACATAGACATCCAGATGCACGTCGTGTCCTCTCGACACGAAAGCTTGCAGTGCCTGGGGCAGCGGTGAAGTTGAGTCCGTTACTGTGTTGTCGATAATGCCGAGGTACAGCTTTCCCGAGATGTGCTGTTTGAGCGCAGCCGTATCCACACAGAAGCTTTCTACCGCCACCTGCAGTCGCTGCGCCGCCTCGTAAGTCGCCACGCCGTGTTCGGTCAGGCGGAATCCACTCCGCCCGCGCTCGCAAAGCTTGAGTCCCAGGCGCGTTTCGAGCGTCGTCATCTGCTCGCTGATCGTCGACTGGCTGACGTTCAGGGTCGCCTGGGCGGCCGAAAAACCACCACACCGAACCACCGTCATGAAAACCCTCAGTAGTTTGAGGTCCACGTCCTGCAACTGGATCACCGTCGTCGCTCCTCTTGCACTGCTTGCTTCGATATTCCCGATATGAACATCTGATTCACGTGATTTTTACCTTCTGCCATGTCATCCATAGTCTCTCTAAACGCCGCGCTGCCACAAGCCGCGTTTATATCGATGGACCCCCGGTCGATTGTGAGCAGTTGAGCCTCCCGGCAATCCCGCGAGGTCTTTGCCAGGCGTTGCAGGAACAGGCGGACATACGTGCATGAAACCGGCCCATAAGAGGCTGAGTAGCACTCATTCTGTAAGTCAGGAGACAATGATGGATACCGTCGTACAAAATTACCTGAAGAAGTTCGGTGTCAGCGAAGAGACACAACGCTTTCTCGCCAAGTCGCAGAGAATGTTCATAGACGGTGCCTGGGTGCCGCAAGGCGAGCGGGAATCCTGCGCGGTGATCGAGCCGTCCACTGCGGGCGTGATCACCCACATTCCTCTCGGCACGACTGCCGATCTGGATCGCGCGGTTGAAGCTGCCCGCAAGCAGTTCGACGGTGGCGCATGGCGCAGGCTCAAGCCACTTGAGCGCGAACGGCTGATTCATCGGCTCGCCGATCTGATCGAGGCAAACGCAACGGAATTGGCTGAGATCGAATCGATCGACGTGGGCAAGTCTGTCGCTATTGCGCGCGACGTCGACATTCAAGGCACGATCGATACCTTCCGCTATTTTGCCGGTTGGGCGTCGAAGCTCCACGGCCGCACGGTCGAGCCCTCGCTGCCGGGGGACTACGTTGCCTATACCCGCAAGGAACCCATTGGCGTGATCGGCGTGATCGTTCCATGGAACTTCCCGCTGCAAACCATGGCGTGGAAGGTCGCGGCCGCGCTCGCCGCTGGTTGCACGACGGTGATCAAGCCCGCTGAACTCACCTCGCTGTCGACGCTTCGCTTTGCAGAGCTGGTGCAGGAGGCCGGGTTCCCTGACGGCGTCGTCAATGTAATAACCGGGCGTGGGCGCGATATTGGCGCGGCCATGGCTGCTCATCCAGGTATCGACAAGATCACGTTCACCGGTTCCACCGAAGTGGGCCGCACGGTCGGGCACACGGCTGTGGGCGGCTTCAAACGCCTCACGCTCGAACTGGGCGGCAAGTCTCCGGTGCTGGTGCTGGAGGACGCCGACATCGACGCAGCGGCCCAGGCGGTCGCCAACGGCATCTTTTTCAACTCCGGACAGGTCTGCGATGCGGGCACACGGGTGTACATCCAACGCGGCATTCACGACAAGTTCATTGGCGCGCTGATCGAACACACACGCAAGATGAAGATCGCGCCCGGGCTCGATCGGGATTGCTTCATCAGCCCGCTCGTGTCCGCGCTTCAGAAGGATCGCGTCGCTTCCTATATTGAAGCCGGCCAGCGCGAAGGCGCGGAAGTCGTGCATGGCGGCCATGAACTGGATCGGCCTGGCTATTTCGTCGAGCCGACCATCTTCGCCCATTGCCGCAGCGACATGAAGATCGTCCGGGAAGAAATCTTCGGGCCGGTGCTGGTGACCGCTCCCTTTGACGACATAGGCGACGCGTTGTCGCTGGCGAACGATTCGCCGTACGGTCTCGCCGCCGCGATCTATTCCAACGACCTGAACCGTGTGCACAAGCTGATCCCTCAATTGCACGCCGGAACAGTCTATGTCAATGCACATAGCACCATCGATCCGTCGATGCCATTCGGCGGATTCAAGGAGTCTGGCTTCGGCAAGGACCTCGGCCCGGAACAACTTGATCATCTGATGGAAAGCAAGGCGGTCTGGATCACGCTGCACTGAAGTGCCATTGCTCCGCTGACGCCCCGAGACATACGTGAGCCGAGCGCCACGTGACGAGCGGGTGTCGCAGTCAGCATGCATGCCGGATCCATCTCTATTCCATCAACCTCTCAATACAGCCAGGGGTGCATGATGCAAGCAACAGACGAAGCAGTTAAAGGTGCCGTAGCCGGGATTGAGCACGGGGCCATCGAGGGTCATTCAATCGACTTTATTCCGGATAACGAAAGAACAGACAAGCTATCCAGACAAGGACCGTTCTGGTTTCTAGGTAACTTCACGTTCTTCACCATGACCATCGGCTTTGTGGGTCCCAGCATTGGCCTGAGCGCGCTGTGGACGACGATAGCCGGTACGCTGGGCATCATGTTCGGCACCTTGTTCATGGCCTTTCACGGATCGCAGGGCCCGCATCTCGGCTTGCCGCAGATGATTCAGTCGAGAGCGCAGTTCGGCTACCGCGGGGTCATCGTCGTTTTGCTGGCAACGCTGTTCGTGTTTGCGGGATTCAATATCGTCAACCTGGTGTTGATGATGCAGGGTCTCAAAGCCCTGTTCAACTGGGATCCGATCAAGGTGGCGTTGGCCGTCACGGTGCCGGCTTCGATTCTGGCCATTTTGGGTCACGACTGGATGCACCGCAGTTTCAAGTGGGCGTTGTATCTGTCGCTACCGCTTTACGGCCTCGTGACAGTAGCCGTTCTGATGCACTGGGTGCATGACGTGCCGCTCGCCGCTGTCGCACCGGGCGCGGCACCGACGCCACCGCTCGGCTTCAACTGGACTGCATTCATTGCGCAATTCGCCGCCGCTGCCAGTTACAACATCGCATACGCACCTTACGTATCCGACTATTCGCGCTATCTGCCAAAAAACACGCCGAGCGGCAAGCTGATTGCGGCGGTGTTCCTGGGCGCCTCGCTGTCGGGCGCATGGATGATCGCGATCGGCGGCTGGCTCGCGGACCATCTGCATGCAACCGATGTGCTGGTCGCATTGAATCAGGTAGGTAGCGATCTGGCGCCGGGTATGGGCAGCGTGGTGGTTGCCGTCACGATCCTGGCGTTTCTGCCGGTGATTGCGATGAACATCTATAGCGCCAAATTGACGGCCATCACGGCAGTTGATTCGTTCCGCAAAGTCCAGCCGACGCCCAGGACTCGCATTCTGGCGATTCTCTTCGTGGTGATCCTTCAGCTCGGCGTGGCGCTGAGCATCTATACCTCGGGTAAGGGGCTCTCCGTTCTGAATATTTACCTTGTCGTCATGCTGTATTTTCTGGTGCCCTGGACCGCGGTCAATCTCACGGATTACTTTTTCGTCCGCAAGGGCCGTTATGCGATTCCGCACTTCTTCATGCCTCACAACAACCTGTACGGCACATGGGGCGCGCGCGGTTTGCTGGCCTACGCGATCGGCTTTGCCGCAATGATTCCGTTCTTCTGCGTTCTCGATGGTTCAGACGAAGTGTATGTCGGCCCGTTTGCCCGTGCGATGGGCAGCGTCGATCTGGCCTGGCTGGTCGGGCTGCTCGTCTCGGGCATCGCGTATTACGTGCTGTCGCGCTCGCTCGATCTGCGGTACGAAGCATCGGTCATCGCCCAGATCGAAAAGACGTCACCGCAATACACCACCGGCGACAAGAATCGCTACTGATCCACCGACGAGCCCGTCGAGATTTTAGGAAGCAGGCAAATATCATGAATACCGAGCAATTCGATTACATCATTGTGGGCGCCGGATCGGCCGGATGTGTATTGGCTAACCGGCTCACCGAGGACCCGGCCGTCCGGGTTCTGGTACTGGAATACGGCGGCAGCGATCGCAGTGTCATCATTCAGATGCCGAGCGCGTTCTCGATGCCGATGAATACGAAAAAGTACAACTGGAAGTATCAGACCGCCCCCGAGGCTCATCTGAACGGCCGTCAACTGCATTGTCCGCGCGGCAAGGTGCTGGGAGGCTCGTCGTCGATCAACGGCCTCGTCTATATTCGCGGCCACGCGTGCGATTTCGACGAATGGGAAGAGCTCGGCGCGCGAGGCTGGGGGTATCGCAACTGTTTGCCGTATTTCCGGCGCGCGGAGAACTACAAGTTCGGCGGCGACGCGTATCGGGGCGGGGAAGGGCCGTTAAGCACCAACAACGGCAATAACATGGCGAATCCGCTGTACGGTGCTTGGGTCGAGGCGGGGGCAGAGGCCGGATACATCAAGACGGAGGACTGCAATGGCCATATGCAGGAAGGCTTCGGCGCGATGCATATGACCGTCAAGGACGGTGTGCGCTGGTCCACCGCCAACGCTTATTTGCGTCCCGCAATGAAGCGGCCCAATCTGACCGTGGTCACGAATGCGATGACACGTCACGTGATTCTCGAAGGCAAGCGCGCTGTCGGGGTTGCGTACGATCAGGGCGGGGTCACGCATACCGCGCGATGCCGTGCGGAAGTCTTGATCGCCTCGGGTCCGATCGGTTCGCCCCACTTGCTGCAACGCTCGGGCATCGGGCCTGCTGAGGTGCTGCGCAAGGCAGGGATCGAGGTCAAACATCACCTGCCGGGCGTGGGCGAGAACCTGCAGGATCACGCGGAGATTTATATCCAGTACGCGTGCAAGGAACCCGTCACGCTCAACGCGAAAATGGACCCGTTAAGCACATTCATGATCGGGCTGCGCTGGCTTTTGTTCAAGGACGGGCTCGGCGCCAGCAATCATTTCGAGGCGGGCGGATTCATCCGTTCAGAAGTGGGATTGCGTTGGCCGGACATCCAGTTCCATTTCCTGCCGGCAGCCATGCGCTATGACGGCAACAAGCCGTTCAAGGGCCACGGATTCATGGTGCTGACCGGACCGAACAAGCCGAAGAGCCGAGGCTACGTGCGAGCGACGTCGGCTGATCCCTATACGCACCCTGAGATCCGCTTCAACTACCTGGATCGCGAAGAGGATCGTGAAGGATTTCGACGCTGCGTTCGCTTGACCCGCGAAATCATCGGACAGCCCGCGATGGACCGCTTCCGCGACGTCGAACTCGCGCCCGGCCCCGACGTGCAAACGGATGAGCAGATCGATGCCTTCGTCAGGGCGAACCTGGAAAGCACGATGCATCCATGCGGTTCGTGCCGCATGGGGGAAGACGACATGGCCGTGGTCGATTCCGAGTTGCGGGTGCGCGGTATTGAGGGTTTACGCGTGATCGATTCGTCGGTATTTCCGACCGAACCCAACGGCAATCTGAACGCGCCGACCATCATGCTCGCCGAACGTGCGTCGGACCTGGTCCGGGCGGTGTCCATGCTGCCCCCGTCCGATGTGGACGTGGGTCTCGCCGAGGGATGGGAGACGCGGCAGCGCACCCATGCGCCGACGCGAAACTTGCATGTCGGGTAGGGGCGTGGCCCGCTCTTTACCCCGCTTCACCTCTCTTTACCCCTCTGATTAGCAGGATAGGTTGGGCGCCCTGTTTCCGGTAGCATCCGTTCCTGCTACGGGCGTAACTGTCTCGTCAGCGGTGTTGGAAGCGCGATCGTTGGGCCACAAAAATTCGAAATAGCCGGAAACCTGAGAGACCCCAACGTGAGCCCGGAAACGCATGCAAAAATGGCGGGCTCTGCGCAGAAAACGCTGCTCGACAATGCTGACTCGCAGGGTTAGCGGGTACTGCCGCCTACGGGCGTCAGTACCCGCGCGAGAATAGCCGCCTACCTGTCGCCCGGCTGGGCGATGCCATTAGAAAGATGCTTGAGCCACAGGCTCATCAAGCCTGCCCGTCCTCGCACGCCGTATTTGCGGAAAATCCCGGTGATATAGGAATGCGTGGTCGAGGCGGCGAGGCCGAGTCGCTCGGCGATCTGTTTCTCAGTCGCCTCGGTCAGCAGCAGTTCAAGAACCTTGCGTTCATAGGGCGCCAGGACGGACAACAGGGCTGAGGGCGCGGCCTTCCGGCGACGGAGTTCGGTCACGTCGCGGGCTACACCGACGCGCAGTCGCTCGTGCTCCAGCCAGCGCGCTGACCACGTGACGTAGACGTCATCCCCATTCTTGTGTCGATAACGGTTCTCGAAGCCTACCCGCTTGCGGCCGGCCAGTACTTCCTTCGCTTCCTTGCGCGTGGCGTCCTGATCGGCTGGAACCACGAAGTCGATGATGAACTGATCGACGAAATCGCCCGGCGCATACCCAAATATATCCTCGCACGCCGGGCTGGCATGACGTATCCGCCCCTGCTCACTCACGAGAAAGATGGCGTCAGGCGAATAATCCGCGGCAGTGATGACAAGGTCTTCGATGAGTTCGCTTTTCATGGCTGTGTACGGGTTCCTGCGCTGCCGGATCGCGCCTGTGAGACCCCCATGTTTGGGTGACAGAAACAGGCTGCGTTGAGGAAACAGCGTAGCGCGATACCAATATTTGGTCAATTTTACTCGCCGTGTAGGCGAATTCACCCAGGTACGGGAGAAATTTCCAGTGAATGGCCGCTGCCGTCGGCGCAGGCGGCGGATCGCGAGGCAATCCGGGTGAGTCGACCCATAAGCAAATTTAGGTCTAGTTATCCAGAATGGTTGTTTGTCGTTATGGCAGGAGCAGGTTGAAATGTCGTCCATGAATCACTCGATGCAAGGACGACGTGGTGGAAGCAGCAAAAATTCTGAACGAAGGTAAGGCGCTTATCTCTACGTGGCGGCTCGACGCGGTGTCGAATACAACGCGTCATTCCCTGTCACGAGATCCTGATCCGTATGAATAAACCGGCCACCAGCCTGCCGCCCCTCGAGTGGGTTCGTGTCTTCGAAGCGGCCGGACGGCTCGGCAGTTTTATCGCCGCGGCGAACGAGCTCGGCTTGACTCAGGCCGGCATCGATCATCGAACTGTGGATCGCGCCACGGCTGGCGAAAATCGCCGCCGCGTTACCGAGCGTTCATCTCACCTTCGAAACGGTGCAACGGCTTCCCGACTATGCGCTGGCCGGCGCCGACTATGAAATCCGGTTTGGTGACGGCCGTTGGCCCGAACGGGTCTCGACGCGATTGTTCCATGAGGAACTCGCGCCGCTTGCCGCGCCGGCCTTGCTGGCCGACGTCAAGGGAAGCTGGGAGAACCTGCCGTTTATCGCGACATCGGGGGCCACGCGTGGGCTGACGCGACTGGTATACCGCCAACGGTACGACGCTGCCGCCGGTGCCGTCGTTGCGGTTCGATACATTCGTGTTCGTGTTCGCGTTGCGGGCCGCGGAGGCTCGCCCGGGCATCCTCCTCGGCTCGCTTCCGCTCTGCCGATTATCGATCGAAGCAGGGCGGCTCACGCGCCTGACGGAGAACGCACTGCAGATGGAGAGCAGCTACTGGATAACATGGCAGGCCGCGGAGCCCGACTATCCGGAACGTCAGACGTTGATTCGTTGCCTGACGGAGCTGTAGGTTGGCGTAGCCGGTCCAGTGACACGATCCGGGGTATGGGGTGGTTCGCGTGTAAGCGGATTCTTCATTCTCACGATTGCAATGTGAGCGTAATTGTGAAAAGGGCGCGCGGTGTAGCCCACCGGGAAGCGAAGTCAGGCAAAATTCCACTGCCAACGCCGGTCAGTGACGCCATTCGCCAACCCATTTCACGATCTCGAGGTAATGAATGACTACCCAGCAACCTACGATCATCTACACCCTGACCGACGAAGCGCCGCTGCTGGCGACGAGTGCCTTCCTGCCCATCATCCGCACGTTCACCGCGTCGGCCGGAATCCACGTCGCCGCGAGCGACATCTCGGTGGCCGGCCGCATTCTGGGCGAATTTCCAGAATTTCTGACCGAGGCGCAACGGGTGCCCGACAACCTGGCCGAACTCGGTCGTCTGACCTTGCTGCCCGATACCAACATCATCAAACTGCCCAACATTAGCGCCTCGGTGCATCAGTTGGTCGGTGCGATCAAGGAGTTGCAGGGGAAGGGCTACAACGTGCCGGATTTCCCCGAGGAACCGAAAACCGAAGCCGAGAAGGTCATTCGTCAGCGTTACTCCAGGTGCCTGGGCAGCGCCGTCAATCCCGTGCTGCGCGAGGGCAACTCGGACCGCCGTGCACCCAGCGCCGTGAAGAATTACGCTCGCAAGCATCCGCACAGCATGGGCGAATGGAGCATGGCTTCGCGCACTCACGTGGCTCACATGAAGCACGGCGACTTTTACCATGGCGAAAAGTCCATGACTTTGGACCGCGCCCGCGACGTGAGGATGGAACTGCTGACCCGCAACGGCGAGACGATCGTCCTCAAGCCTAAGGTCTCATTGCTGGACGGCGAGATCATCGACAGCATGTTTATGAGCAAGAAAGCGCTCTGCGACTTCTACGAAGAGCAGATGGAAGATGCGCGTAAGACCGATGTCATGCTGTCGCTGCACGTGAAGGCCACGATGATGAAGGTCTCGCATCCGATCGTGTTCGGGCATGCGGTGAAAATTTTCTACAAAGAGGCCTTTGAGAAGCACGGCAAACTGTTCGACGAACTGGGCGTGAACGTCAACAATGGCCTCGTGAATCTCTACGACAAGCTGGAGAGCCTGCCCACTTCCAAGCGCGAAGAAATCATCCGCGACCTGCACGCGTGCCACGAGCACCGGCCCGAACTGGCGATGGTGGACTCGGCCAAGGGGATCTCGAACCTGCACGCTCCCAACGACGTGATCGTGGATGCCTCGATGCCGGCCATGATCCGCATTGGCGGCAAAATGTGGGGCGCCGATGGCCGTCCGAAGGACACCAAGGCGGTGATTCCGGAAAGCACGTTCGCCCGTATCTATCAGGAGATCATCAACTTCTGCAAGACCAACGGCAACTTCGATCCGGTCACGATGGGCACGGTCCCCAACGTCGGGCTGATGGCCCAGCAGGCAGAGGAATACGGCTCGCACGACAAGACATTTGAAGTGCCCGAAGCGGGCGAAGCCCGCATTGTCGATATCGCCACGGGCGAAGTGTTGCTCGTGCAGAACGTCGAAGAAGGGGACATCTGGCGCATGTGCCAGGTCAAGGACGCGCCGATCCGAGACTGGGTCAAGCTGGCGGTTACCCGCGCCCGCAACTCGGGCATACCGGCCATCTTCTGGCTGGACCCGTACCGCCCACACGAGGCCGAGGTCATCAAGAAGGTCGAGACCTACCTCAAGGACCATGACACCACCGGTTTGGATATTCAGATCATGTCGCAGGTGCGAGCCATGCGTTACACGCTGGAGCGCGTCATTCGCGGGCTGGACACCATCTCGGTCACGGGCAATATTCTGCGCGACTACCTGACCGATCTGTTTCCCATAATGGAGTTGGGCACCAGCGCCAAGATGCTCTCCATCGTGCCGTTGATGGCCGGCGGCGGCATGTACGAAACCGGCGCGGGCGGCTCGGCGCCCAGGCACGTCAAGCAACTGGTGGAAGAAAACCATCTGCGCTGGGATTCGCTGGGTGAATTCCTGGCGCTGGCGGTGTCACTGGAAGACCTGGGCATCAAGACCGGCAATGCCAAGGCCAAAATACTGGCGAAGACGCTGGATGATGCCACTGGCAAGCTGCTGGAATACAACAAGAACCCTTCACCAAAGACAGGACAACTGGACAACCGCGGCAGTCAGTTTTATCTCGCCATGTACTGGGCCCAGGGGTTGGCCGCGCAAACCGAAGACGCCGCTCTTGCCGCACATTTCGCGCCGTTGGCGAAGCAACTGACCGAGAACGAGCAGGCCATTGTTGCTGAATTTTCGGCCGTGCAAGGCCAGCCGGTAGACATCGGCGGCTACTACATGCCCGACACAGAAAAGCTGGACGCCGTGATGCGCCCGAGCAAGATTCTGAATGCGGCACTGTTGGCGACTCAGGCTTAAGGAATTCAGGCTGCCCTGTCAATCAGGGCAGCCTGTGTCCGGTTGCTTGTTGATCGCTATCTTTCTGGTACCGATGCCCCGTTAGGCGGGCAACGGTCCAGTCGCGCTGCGGCGCCGACGCCACGAGGGCGCTGGGTGAATGACCATCCGCATCGACGATCGTCACTGCGGCATTGACCTCGTACAGGATCGACTGCTGATCCGTGAATGCGTACCCTTTCTCGCGCGGTGATGGTCGACCGCCGCTGTCCGTTTTTAAGCGCTTTCAGGTTGCTGCCGATACTGTATGAATGTACAGTGTTGTGTGTGTGCGGCCACTGAGCGCAAGCCCTCTTGCACTCCGCACCCGCAACCGACTTTCTTTCCAGAGGCGCTGGCAAGTGCACACCATTGAACGGAGATTCATTCCCATGCCGGCTTCACCCATTCAGGCGCGCCATGCCTGAGCAACTCTGGCTGCCCGGACTCGAGGCGCCACCCGTGCCGACAGACGGCCTGTTCTTCGCCGTCTTTCCAGATACGCGTACGGCGGCGAATATCTCGAAGCTCGCGCAACAGCTCTGCGGGGAGACGCGCTCAAAGAGCAAGCCGCTTGCAGCCAACCGTATGCACGTCACATTGATTCACCTTGGAAATTTCGCTGGCGGTTTGCCGCCAGCGCGAGTGGATGCGGCCATGAACGCGGCCGCGTCGATCAGGATGGAGCCTTTTAGCGTCGAGTTCGACAGTGCGCTCAGTTTTGCGCTGAAGCCGCGGCCGGGGCCGTTGGTGTTGGGTGGAGCGGAGGGTGTCGTTGGACTCCACGCGTTACACGACGCACTCGGATCGGCACTGCAAGACGCTGGATTTGGGGATCGCGCGGGCTCGTCAAATACGATGTACACCCCGCACGTGACACTCGCTTATGGCATGCCGTGGGTCGCGACACGTCCGGTCGAAGCCGTCAGTTGGAACGTGCGTGAGTTTGCTCTGGTGCACAGCCTGCTTGGACGTACCCGGCATGTGGTTCTCGCGCGATGGACTTTGGCCGCTACGTGAGCGTGCTGCCTCGCGTCGGCCGTCGTGAAGCCCATGCGTTGAGGCATTCCGGACTAGAACCGCACGCCGGTCGCGCAACCGCCGGCAAAGCCGCTGCCACTTCCGCCTGCACCTCCGCAGAACACGCCGCAGCCTGATAACGCGGCCGAGAGCGTCACGGCCGCCAATGCCGTACGCAGGCATCGCTTGAAAGCGCGCTTTTGAAGCGGCGCTGTCAGTACAGTCAGGTGTGGATGGAAGTGTGTGGCGCAGGTCGGACTAGCAGTGTCGAAGCGGTGGTCGATGATTCTGGAATGCATAGCGTAATGGGCTCCACGAGTGAGGCAGGTGCAGGCGGCCGCTGCTGTGGCACGCGGTGAAAGATATTCGTAAGTTTTTTGCGGGTTCGAAGCTGCAGCGCCGGCCGGGGCCGGCAACCCTCCACCCTAATCCACGCCATGCGCCCCTCAAATAGGCAATATCTGAAAACCAGGGGGATTCGTCGGTCAGACAGCCAGAACCGTCGCGCGCTCCCTGATAGAATGCTTGGGCCGCAACGTAGTGGACTGCAGATGAAATTGCTTGATGCGTTAGTCGAACAGCGTATTGCCGCCGCAGCCGCGCGCGGTGAGTTCGACGATTTACCCGGCGCGGGTGCGCCGCTGCCCCTTGAGGACGATGCTCTGGTCCCGGAGGAAGTGCGCGTCGCCAACCGGATTTTGAAAAATGCGGGTTTCGTGCCGCCGGCTGTCGAGCAGCTGCGCGCCTTGTGCGACCTGCAAGCGGAGCTGAATGCCGTGAGCGACCAGGCCACCCGCTGCCGTCTCCAGGCGCGCTTGCTGGCGCTGGATATGGCACTTGAATCGCTGCGTGGCGGCCCGCTGGTCCTGCCGCGCGAATACTGCCGCCGCATTGCCGAGCGGCTGTCGGAACGCGTTGGCAACCTCAATATGGCCGATGCGGGTTCGCAGTGAGCGAGCCGCTAGTGCGCTCCGCACCGCCTGATCCGGCGTCTGTCGAGTACCGCGAATCGGCAGAGGCGGCCACCTTGCTGGCTGCTCCGGCCGGCTCCGTTGGTCCCGGTGCTCCCGCACCGGCGGCGAGTGATTCGACTTCAGCAATTGCCGTCACTGCGCCAATCGATACCCCCACGCCAGAAGAATCGCCCGCACCGCCCGTCTCGGAGCGCGATCGCCGTTTCATGGCGCTCGCCCAGGCCGCCGCCGAAGAGGCGCGTGCAGCCGGCGAAGTGCCGGTTGGCGCGGTACTCGTGCGGGGCGAGGAAGTCATCGCCAAGGGGTTTAACCATCCGATCGGTGCTCACGACCCGTCGGCACATGCGGAAATGATCGCATTGCGCACAGCCGCGCAAGCTGTCGAAAACTACCGTCTGCCGGGCTGCGAGCTTTATGTGACGCTGGAACCTTGCCTGATGTGCGCCGGAGCGATCATGCACGCGCGCATCGCACGCGTCGTGTTCGGGGCGCGCGATCCGAAAACCGGCGCGTGCGGCAGTGTCGTCGACGCCTTCGCGAATCTGCAATTGAATCACCACACCACGGTGACCGGCGGTGTGCTCGAAACCGAATGCGGCGCCGCGCTCAAATCGTTCTTTGCCGACAGGCGGCGCGCAAGCCGTGAAGCACGCGCGGCGGCACGGGGCGAAGCGCCCCTCGACGCAGATGTTGAAACGCGCGGCGAACCGGGGTCGGCTGAGCCGCTCTAAAACAACAACGTCCAACAGGTCTTGCCAATGACCGTTCATCGCACCATTGAGTTGATCGCGCCGTCCGGGTATCCGCACGAATCCGAGGTGCTGCATCGCGCGTTGCACCGCTTGCATGCGCAGGGGCATCGCGTCGAGGGTGTGGAGGTGACAAGGCGCCGCTACCAGCGCTTCGCCGGCACCGACGGCGAACGTGCCGCCGATCTGAACCGGCTGGCCGACCCCTCGCGTGAACTGCCCGACATCGTGCTAGCCGTGCGTGGCGGCTACGGTGCGGCGCGCATCCTGCACGGACTCGACTACGAAGGGCTGCAACGGCGGCTGACCGATCAGCCGGTCGCGCTGGTGGGGCATAGCGATTTCACCGCGGTGCAGCTTGCCTTGCTGGCACGTGCGGGCGTGAAAACCTTCTGCGGTCCGATGTTGATGAGCGACTTCGGCGCGGAAGATCTGAGCGAATTCACGATGCAGCACTTCTGGTCCACGCTGACCAGGCCGACCATGACGGTGACGGGCAACGTGCCGCAAGCGCAGACCGCCGACGTGACCGGCATGTTGTGGGGCGGCAACCTGGCGGTGCTGACATCGTTGATCGGTACACCTTACATGCCGCCGGTGCAGGGCGGCATTCTGTTCGTCGAAGATGTCAACGAGCAGCCGTTCCGGCTCGAGCGGATGCTTTATCAGTTGCACCTGTCGGGCATCCTCGCGCAACAGCAGGCGCTTGTGCTCGGCGATTTCTCCGGTGGCAAACAGTACGATTACGACAACGGCTACGACCTGCACGCGGTGATCGAGCAGGTGAGGGCGGTGATCGGGATTCCGGTCATCACCGGGCTGCAATTCGGTCATGTTCCCAACATGCTGACGCTGCCGGTCGGTGCGGACGCGCACCTCGTCGCTAACGCGCATGGGTTCAAGCTGACGGTATCGGGCTATCCAACCCTCGCCTGAAAAGACGTGGGGCAGGGAAGCGGGCGGTTTGCCCGCTTTCTTTTTTAATCAATAATGCAACTAACGGTCGGCATTTTTCACCCCCGCGCCAACAGACCAGTTCCATGAAGGCCCCTCACTTTGTTGACAAAAACTGTCTCCAATAGACGGCCACCCTGACCATTAATTAAACTGGTATTGAAGCAGAGTAAGGTCCGCGCAGGCTGCTCATTGGCCTACAGCATGGCCCGGCCGTCCAGATTGTCGAAAAGTGACGCAAAAATTGTTGACAATTTTTGTGTCCATCCTATGATGACCAACATACCGAGACACACATCATGTCCGACACAGATTCCACCGCCGCGAATAGTTCGAAACCCGAAGCGATCGCCGAGCGCATCCGCGCCGCGATCCTCGAGCATCGGCTGGCTCCCGGCGCCAAGCTGACAGAAGCGCAGTTGTGCGAAGTATTCGGCGTGAAGCGCGGCCCGATCCGGCAGGCGCTCGCGCAACTGGCCACCGACCACCTCGTCGACCTCGAGCCGAATCGTGGTGCGTTCGTCGCCAGTCCGTCGCTGCAGGAAGTGCATGAAGTGTTCGAAATGCGCCGTATCATTGAACTGGCCGTAGTTGAAAAGATTTGCGGCGGTCACGGCATGCGCCGTTTGAAGAGCATTGGCAGCATGATCGGCCGTGAGCGCAAGGCGTTCGAAACACGTGATTTTCCGGCGTGGATTCGTCTATCGGGTGAGTTCCATACCGAGTTGGCCGGGCTCACTGGTAACGCCGTGTTGTGCGACTGCCTGAGCGGACTGGTGGCACGCTCCACGCTGATTTCTGCACTGTACGAATCACTCGGACGCAGCCCTTGCTCGTTCGAAGACCATGAAGCCATTCTCGCCGCGCTCGACGCCGGCGATGCCAAAGAGGCGGCGGCACTGATGTCGCGCCATTTGCAAAGCGTCGAGTTGAAGATGCTGGAGCGCCCCGCACGTGGCGCAGCCGATCTGCATGAAGTTTTCGGCGCACTTAACAGCGCAGCGAAGGAAGCACCTGGTAGACCCAAGTCCGCGCCAGACTGAGGCAGGCGGCCGGTGCGCGCCCGTTGCTGGTGCGCGTCGCACTGAATTGAACTGAACCGAATCAGGCGTTGCAAGGCGGCTCGGCGTGAGCGCTGCCGGCTTGCGCACGCGTGGCCGTCACGGGATGACAGCCTTGGAGTAGTAACGCATCGCCGGGAATACGCGGCTGCAGGCGGTGCGATAAGCACAAGTACGTCAAGTACGGAGACACCCGCGGTGCGGTCAAGCAACCTGCTCGAACCTCCTGTTTCCTCTTGCTTGCCTATCGAGGAGAAGAGGGCGGCTGGCATGACCGATGCAATGTCCTTCGATTCACGATCGATGGTCTCTATCCCAAGGAGGAATCATGGCTCAGTTCAGTGCAACGTCCAGCAGTCCCGCAATTCCCACATACGGAGACGCGCCCAGCGATCCGTCGATCCCCGCAGGCTACAGCGAGAGGCTGTACAACGAAGACCTGGCGCCGCTGCGCCATCAAACCTGGGGTGCTTACAACATCTTCGCGTTCTGGATGTCGGATGTGCATAGCGTCGGCGGCTATGTGTTCGCGGGCAGTCTGTTCGCGCTTGGACTGACGAGCTGGCAAGTGCTGATCGCGCTGCTGGTCGGCATTATGATTGTCAACCTGCTCTGCAACCTGATCGCCAAGCCGAGTCAGGCGAACGGCGTGCCTTATCCGGTGGCTTGCCGCGCAACGTTTGGCGTGCTCGGCGCGAATATTCCCGCCGTGATTCGCGGCTTGATCGCGGTTGCATGGTATGGAATCCAAACTTATCTGGCTTCGAGCGCACTGGTGATCGTGGTGCTGAAGTTCGTCCCGCAACTGTTGCCGTACGCGGACGTGCACCACCATGGTTTCATGGGGCTTTCCACCTTGGGCTGGACCGGGTTCATGCTGCTGTGGGTGTTGCAGGCGCTGGTGTTCTGGCACGGCATGGAGACCATCAAGAAGTTCATCGACTTCGCGGGTCCGGCAGTCTACGTGGTGATGTTCATTCTCGCAGGTTACATGGTGTATCGCGCAGGATGGCGAAACATCGGCATCAACCTGGGAGGCGTTAAATATCACGGCATGGAAGTGGTGCCGGTGATGATCACGGCGACTTCGCTCGTGGTGTCGTATTTCTCCGGGCCGATGCTGAATTTCGGCGACTTTTCGCGCTACGGCAAGAGCTTTCGCAGCGTGCAGCGCGGCAACTTCTGGGGGCTGCCGGTCAACTTCCTCGCCTTCTCGCTGGTGACGGTGGTCACGACCGCGGCCACGCTGCCGGTGTTTGGCCAATTGATCACGGACCCGGTCGAAACGGTGGGCCGTATCGACTATCCGACTGCGGTGATTCTCGGTGCGTTGACCTTCACGATTGCGACTATCGGCATCAACATCGTCGCTAACTTCGTGTCGCCGGCCTTCGACTTCTCGAATGTCGCGCCGCGTCTGATCAGTTGGCGCGCGGGTGGCATGCTTGCGGCGGTGGCGTCGATTTTCATCACGCCGTGGAATCTCTTCAACAACCCGGCGGTCATTCACTACACGCTCGACGTACTCGGCAGTTTCATTGGACCGTTGTATGGTGTCCTGATCGTCGACTACTTCCTCGTGAAGCGTCAAAAGATCGTGCTCGACGATCTCTACTCGGTCTCTCCAAGCGGCTCATACTGGTACAGGAACGGTGTCAATTACCGAGCCGTCGCCGCATTGTTGCCGGCCGCGGTCATTGCCGTGATCTGCGTGATGGTGCCGACGCTCGATGGGCTGGCCAATTTCTCGTGGTTCATCGGCGCTGGGTTGGGTGCCGTGTTCTATCGCGTGCTCGCTCGCTGAGCCAGTGCTGCAACAGGAGTCGATATGCGCATCAAACTGATCAATCCGAATACGACCCAACGCATGACCGAGGCGATGGGCCGCTGCGCGCGCGAAGTCGCCACGCCTGGCACCGAAGTGATCGCGGTCAACCCGACAATGGGACCGCCGTCGATTGAAGGCTATTACGACGAAGCGCTTGCAACGCCCGGTTTGCTCGCGGAGGTTATCGCCGGCGAGCGTGAGGGCTGTGACGGGTACGTGATTGCCTGCTTCGGCGACCCCGGTTTATACGCGGCCCGCGAGGTGGCGCGCGGGCCGGTGATCGGCATCGCCGAAGCGGCGATGCATGCCGCGAGCGTGCTGGCGCCGGGATTTTCGGTGGTGACAACCCTGGCGCGCACGTGCGGCATGGCGTGGCATCTCGCCGAGCGCTACGGTATGAAGCGTTTTTGCCGCAACGTGCGCGCCACCGACGTCGCCGTGCTGGACCTGGACAAGCCCGGCTCGGCGGCGCGCCGCATCATCCTCGACGAATGTCGGCGCGCGCTGGCGGAGGACGGTTCGGACGCGATCGTGCTCGGTTGCGCCGGCATGGCCGAATTGTGCGCGGAGATTGAAGACGCCCTGGGCGCGCCGGTGATCGAGGGCGTAACGGCCGCGGTCAAATGGACCGAGGCGCTGGTCGCGCTGCGATTGTCGACAGCCAAGCGGGGCGACTACGCGCGTCCGCTGGCCAAGCGCTACGACGGCGCGCTGGAAGCCTTCAGTCCAACCGATGCCGACCCAAATCCCCGGCCGCATCGCGATTCGGCCGCGAGCACGGCGGAAGGCGCTAATGCGCCGGGTTTGCTGCGGGTAAACACCACGGAACGCCCGGCGGGGCGGGCTCCGCACATACATCCAGTCTGACACGCACTATCTGTCCGGGTGTATGGGCGCACCCGGGCGTTTTCGCTACACTGGTCCCACTCGGCGCTGGTGCCCGAACGCTATTTTGCTGCTGCTTTTGGTGCCGCTATTCCGGGCTGTTTCCGCCCGCGCCGGCATGCGTAACACGCAAAATCACGCACACGCATGCAGAACGCACGCAAACCCCACGTGCATGTCACGTGAGTTCCACGCGAATTTTACGTACCGTCATCACGCTTTCGTCAAACCATGCCACTCGACTCGAACTATCCACGCGATCTGATCGGCTACGGCCGCCACCCGGTGCAGGCGAACTGGCCGGGTCGGGCGCGTGTCGCGGTGCAATTCGTCCTGAACTACGAAGAGGGCGGTGAAAACTGCGTGCTTCACGGCGATCCGGGCTCGGAGCAGTTTCTGTCGGAAATCGTTGGCGCGGCGTCTTTCCCGGCGCGTCATATGAGCATGGAGTCGATCTACGAATACGGCTCGCGCGCAGGCGTGTGGCGCATTCTGCGCGAATTCGAAAAGCGCGGCTTGCCGCTCACGGTGTTCGGTGTCGGCATGGCGATGGAACGGCATCCCGATCTCGGGCGCGCGTTCGTCGAACTCGGTCATGAGATCGCCTGCCACGGCTATCGCTGGATCCATTACCAGGACATGTCGCCGGAAAAAGAGGCGGAGCACATGCGCCTCGGCATGGAAGCGATCGAGCGCATTACCGGCGAGCGCCCGCTTGGCTGGTACACCGGCCGCGACAGTCCCAACACGCATCGCCTGGTCGCCGAATACGGCGGCTTCCTGTACGACTCGGACTACTACGGCGACGATCTGCCGTTCTGGATGGACGTTGAAGTGACGGGCGGCGCGAAGAGTCCGCAACTGATCGTGCCGTACACGCTCGACACCAACGATATGCGCTTTGCCAGCCCGCAAGGCTTCAACACCGCGGACCATTTCTTCACGTACCTGCGCGACGCATTCGACGTGCTCTACGAGGAGGGCGACGAAGCGCCGAAGATGCTGTCGATCGGCATGCACTGCCGTTTGCTCGGCCGTCCGGGGCGTTTCCGTGCACTGCAACGTTTTCTCGACCATATCGAACAGCACGATCGCGTGTGGGTGACGCGTCGCGTCGATATCGCGCGTCACTGGCGCGAACATCACCCTTACCAACAAAACAACCGCGGGGCAGCGGCATGAAGGCGATGCAATACACTCTTGACCAACTCAACAGCACGCCGACCGGCGCGTTCGTCGCGGCGCTGTCGGGCATTTTCGAGCACTCGCCGTGGGTCGCGGAAATCGCCGCGCAGCAACGGCCGTTTGCCAGCATCGACGAACTGCATAGCAAGATGTCGAACATCGTTGAGACTGCCGGCGAAGAAAAGCAACTGGCGTTGATCAATGCCCACCCGGAGCTCGCCGGCAAGGCTGCGGTGCGCGGCGAGTTGACGGCCGAATCCACCCGTGAGCAGAGCGGCGCGGGCCTTGCCCAGTGCACGCAGGAAGAATTCGACAGGCTGGTGGCGTTGAACAGCGCCTACCGCGAGAAGTTTGGCTTTCCGTTCATCCTCGCGGTGCGCGGTTACGACCGCCACGGCATCATCGCGAACTTCGAGACCCGCGTGAACAACAGCCGCGCGGATGAATTGCGCGCCAGCCTCGATCAGATCTACCGCATCGCACGTTTCCGGCTCGACGACCTGATCGACGCGTAAGGTTTGACCACGCGTCGCGAACCTCGAACTGAAACGTTTTTTCAGCACTAGCAAACACTAAGGAAGACTACGATGGCACTCCCGATTCTCGACCCCAACGCACCGGAATTCACGCGCCGCTATGTGAACCTGGCGGACCCGCGTCTGGGCGCGCAGGCCCTCGAGGCCAGCGACGATTTCTTCGCACCGAAGGAGCGTATGCTGAATCCGGAGCCGGCCGTTTTCATTCCGGGCAAGTACGACGACAACGGCAAGTGGATGGACGGCTGGGAAACGCGCCGCAAGCGCGCCAACGGCTACGACTGGTGCGTCGTGAAGCTCGCGCGTCCGGGCGTGATCAAGGGTCTCGACCTCGACACCAGCCACTTCACGGGCAACTTCCCGCCGGCGGCTTCGGTTGAGGCTGCGCGCGTCGTGGACGGCGTGCCGAACCAGTCCACGCAATGGACCGAAATCGTCCCGTCGACCACGCTGCAAGGCAATAGCCACCACTATCACGAAGTCAGCGACGCGAACGCCTACACGCACCTGCGCGTGAACATTTACCCTGATGGCGGTATTGCGCGTCTGCGTGTGTATGGCCAGCCGCAAGTCGACTGGGCGGGCGCGAGCCGCACCGAGCAGTTCGATCTGGCCGCGATGGAAAACGGCGCGTATCTGGTCGCGGCGAACAACCAGCACTTCGGCGCTGCATCGACGATTCTGATGCCGGGCCGTGGCGTGAACATGGGCGACGGCTGGGAAACGCGCCGCCGCCGTGAACCGGGCAACGACTGGGCGATCGTCGCGCTGGCGCAACCGGGCGTGATCCGGAAGATCGAAGTCGATACGGCTCACTTCAAGGGCAACTATCCGGACCGTTGCTCGATCCAGGCCGCGTATGTAACGGGTGGCACGGACAGCTCGCTGATCACGCAAGCCATGTTCTGGCCGGTGCTGCTGGGCGAACAGAAGTTGAAGATGGACAACCAGCACTATTTCGAAAGCGAAATCGCTGCCCTGGGTCCGGTCACGCACGTGCGCTTCAACATCATTCCGGACGGCGGCGTGTCGCGTCTGCGTCTGTGGGGCACGCTCGCATCATGAAAACGCTGCTTATCGAACCCTTGACGAAGGAGGCGTTCGCTGCATTCGGCGACGTGGTTGAACTCGAAGGCGCGAAGCAGATTCCGATCAACCTCGGCACCACGATCCGCTATCACGATCTCGCGAAAGTGGACGTGACCGACGAGAACGGTCGTACGCTGGTGAACCTGTTTCGCGGGCAGCCGCGCACGTTGCCGTTCGAGGTGAAGATGCTCGAACGGCATCCGCTGGGCAGCCAGGCCTTCGTGCCGCTCAACGACAAGCCGTATCTGGTGGTCGTGGCGCCGGCTGGCGAGCTGGACCCGACGCAGATTCGTGCGTTCGTGACGAGCGGCTGGCAAGGCGTGAACTATGCGAAGGGTGTCTGGCACCATCCGCTGATCGCGTTGGGCGGCGTGAGCGACTTTATCGTCGTCGATCGGGGTGGCGATGGACACAATCTGAACGAGCAGGATCTGGCCGAGTCGTTCTGGCTTACCGAAGACGCGTTGAGCGCGGTGACGGTTTGAGGTTGGTTGCTTTGACGTATGGATCAGGTTGATTATGAAAAGGCCCACCGTGCATGCTGTGGGCCTTTTTTATTTGGGGGCCACCGTGCCGCGGGGCGCATCTCGTCGATCAGTTACGCTTGCCAAGAAGCGGTGAGTGTCCGATCACTTCACGTGCACGTTCTGCGGGCTCCGGCGCGGAGAATCCCGCGGCTTCGATTGCCGGTTTGAGTCCATTGAATTGCAGACTTTTCTTCGGCGATCGCAGCGATGCCATGCCGTCATCCCAGGCGTGAAGCATCTGCTTCGCCACGTTGCGCCATTGCGGCTCGTTGCGTGCCGCTTCAATCAATTCGTGACCGACGGTGAGCGCCGAATCGCATAGAGCCTCAACCATCTGCGCATATTGCCGCGGCGCGATCCCCATGCGGGTGTTGAAAAAGCGCTCAAGCGTTTTGCCCGCCGCCCAGGTCTTACGGCCGTCGATCGGAAGGCCTGGCAGATTGGCTGCGAAACGCGGATAGGCCTGTGTTGTGACGATGTCATAGGCGGGCGTAAACGCGACATCATCCACCGACGTGTAAAGCAGTGCGACGTTCTTCGTGTGGCAGTCCGCGTTGCGCACGACGTAGTTTGTCAGCAAGTGCCAGGCGAGATGTTCGAGTTGCTGCCGCATGCTCTCGCGATCGAGCAGGTAGGCTCGCGCGGCGTTGAGCATTTTCTCGCTGGTCGAATTGTACTTTTCGTGCGGCGGCAAACCTAACAGGCCGCACATGTCTTCGACACCATAGGCCGGCAGTCCGTGCTTATCGACGTCGAAGCGTTCGACGATCAGCGCCCGGCCGTCATCCGACATCTGCGTGCGTGCGACCGGCCCTACGCCGAGCCGTTCGAGCACGCGCATCGAGTAGAACTCGTTGAAACCGAGAAACGGCGTGCTGTCGTCGGAGCCTTTGACGATGTGGTGGCTCGTTCGGATGGTCGGTTTGCCGAGCGGCGTCGGTGCGGACGCGCTGGAAGCAACCGTCTGAGGTGCGATGAACTTTGGCACGGCGCCCGAGATGGCCGCGCGCGCATATTCACGAACCAGCGCGGCGAAATGTTCGGCGGTATTGTCACCGTGCAGGATGTCCTGCACATCTAGCGCTTGCAGTTCGGTGCCCGGCGCTACGCCTTCGGGCGTAACGGTGACGCGGCCAATCCCCATGGCGCCGACCACGGCGAGCAGCGACAGATCGGTGCCGTCGAGCAATGGCCCAAATCGCTCGCGGATCAGATTTAGCAGGTAGCCCTCGGGCAGGTTCTGCCGGAAAAACGGATGCAGGTCGCGCGGCCAGCGCCAGGCTTCTTCGCGCACTGGCATGGTCAGACTGACGAAGTCGGCTACCGTTGCGTCGCGATCGTATTTGAGGACGTAGTCGTCGCGCTCCCGAAACAGCGTGGCGACGTGCTTGCCCAATACCTGAACGTCGAGTCTCATGAGTTCGCGTCCGGCATGCGTTGCTCAGCCAGGATGTCTTCGAGCGTGCGCCCGTGCCCGTGCGCGACGAACTTGAGGTCGTAGCCGGCTGCTTCAAGCAGACGCACGAGTACGGACACGCTCATATCGCTTTTGGCCAGCGTTTCCATACGTGCGACGGTGGTGCGAGCCACGCCCGCCCGGCGCGCCAATTCCTCTTGCGACAGGTGGTTTTCGCGCCGAACGGACTTCAGCATGTTCGATACGTCAGCGAGATTGGTCATTTGTAGCCCCAAGGCGTCGAATTGGCATGTATTAGCCTATATTGTAGCTCATGGGACACAAATTATTTCTATGATTTTGTGCCTTTCGGGCTACATTTTGCCTATTCTTATTCAATTTGTGCCTCTTGGGCTACAAAATTAACTGTCGTTATTAACAATTAACCCGGACCGACTGGCCAACAAAAAAGCGGGCTTCCCGCTCACGCGAAAAGCCCGCTTCGTACTGCTTTGCCAAAGCCGGGTGCAACACCCGGCCAGCACATTACTTCACTGCACCGCCTTCGAACCACGCGGCGATCTTCATCCGCTCGTCGTCGGTCATGTGCGTAACGTTGCCCAGCGGCATCGCCTTCAATGTCACCGCCTGCTGATAGATCCGCGGTGCGTTCTGCGAGATCTCGTCCGGCGTATCCAGCAACACGCCGGCCGGGGCGCTGCCCATCATCGTCGGATGGGCGGAGTGGCATGCCACGCAGCGCTGTTGCAGCACCGGCGCGATATCGGCCACCTTGACCGCCGGCGCGTTCGCGGCCTGCGCTTGCGGCACCATCGGCTTCGGCATGGTCCAGAAGAGGGCGCAGAACATCAGCACGATACCCACCAGCGGCAGATACCACAGGACCTGGCCACGGTGACGCATCACGAAGAACTGGCGAATCAGCGCGCCGGCCAGCATGATCATCAGGAGCACGACCCAGTTGTACTGATTCGTGTACGTCATCGCGTAGTGGTTCGACAGCATCGCGAACACCACCGGCAGCGTGAAATACGTGTTGTGCACCGAGCGCTGCTTGCCGCGCTTGCCGTAGATCGGGTTCGGCGTTTCGCCCTTGAGCATCGCGGCAACCATCTTGCGCTGACCCGGGATGATCACGAAGAACACGTTCGCCGACATGATCGTTGCCAGCATCGCACCCATGATCAGGTAAGCCGCGCGGCCCGCGAAGATATGGCACGCCAGGTACGCCGCGATCACCACATAAACGCCGACGCAGATCCCCAGAACTTTGTCTTTATTGCCGAGAAGACGGCACAGCGAGTCGTAGACGATCCAGCCTGCAGCGAGGAAGCCGAGTGCCGAAGCAACTGCCACAACCGGACCCATATCGAGCACGTTCTTGTCGATCAGGTAGGTGCTCGGCGCGAGCAGATACAGCACCGTGAAGAGGCTCGCGCCCGACAGCCACGTGGTGTACGACGGCCACTTGGACCAGTGCAGGTCGTCCGGCATTTCCGGCGGCGCGACGGTGTACTTCTGCATGTTGTAGAAGCCACCGCCGTGTACGTGCCACAGTTCGCCGAACACACCGCGCTTGCGCTGGTTCGGGTCCGTAGGCGGTTTCAGGCTGTTGTCGAGCGCGACGAAATAAAACGATTCGCCGATCCAGGCGATCGCGGCGATGACGTGAAACCAGCGCAATGCCAGGTTCAGCCAGTCAGTAATAAAGCCTTCCATGAAACTCCTCCACTTCTGATTCGTTGTACGTGTAACGACGCTTATGCCTTGATTGCGCCTTCGGTGACCCGGTTGACGGGGCCTCGGCATGCGTGGCGTGTCGCTACACAGACTGCGGGGTGAGAGACGCGGTGCGCTCAGTTCGCACGCGCCGTTTTTTATTGGAACGTCAGGTCGGGTCGCTCGCGTTCGATTGCGCTTCGCGGGTGTCTCCAAAGATCCGCACAGTGCAATCGGGCGCGCTCGGAAATACAACGCGACTTCAACCTCGCCGTCCTCCAACGCCTATCGAAAACGCAGGGTGCGCTGAGTTGCCCCTTAGTGCCCCCTTAGCTGCCCCGATAGGTGCTGTACGACCACGGCGACACCAGCAGTGGCACGTGATAGTGCGCGCCGGCATCGGCCACGCCAAAACGCAGCACGACGCGATCGACGAAACGCGGCTCCGGCACCTTGGTGCCGATCGATGCGAAGTAATCGCCGGCGCCGAACACGAGTTCGTATTCGCCCGCAACGAGTGCGTCGCCTTCGAGCAGCGGCTGGTCGCAGCGGCCGTCGTCATTGGTGGTGGTGGTTTTGAGCGCGCGGCGAGTGTCGCCGGAGAGCGCAAAGAGTTCGACCTTGATGCCCGCGCCGGGACGGCCGTTCGCGGTGTCGAGCACATGGGTAGTGAGCTTTCCCATTCGCAATTTTCCTTATGTGAATGCGAGGTTTCGGCGGCGGCCCGATCCAGAATACGTTGCGGCGGATCGAGGCTCCACGTCAGTGGCTACATACCCGTCGGCGAATTGAAGCGAGCGCCGTGGCAGCCATTGTAAAAAGGATGTTCACGTCAGCGCACGCGAGATAGGAAAGATAATACCTGGCGCATGACAGACAGCCTGTTGAAAGCTGTTTCGAGTCGATTTGTTCGACGATTGCCGTGCTTTTAATCGCATCGTCCGATCGTACCGGCGCCAAAATAGGCCCACTATATCGGCAGTGTGAGGTTGGGTATCGCACTGGCGCGAGTTGTCAGCATTATTTTGACCGTCGAAGGTTATACCCGTGCGCCGCAGCAAACATGAGTGAAGCGCGGCACATCCCGAAGACGGCGGAAATACGCTGGGTAACCGGGCCAACGGCGTTCGACAGGACGCGGCGGCACGGTTGGCGTGCCGTCCCATCGCGTTCGAACGGCTTTGCACGGAAGCAATGAAGCGGAGAAACGAATGACGATGGAACAAACGGCTATGAAATCAAACAGGCCGAAGAAAACGATGCTGGTGAAGCACGCGGACGTGCTGGTCACGATGGACGGCGCCCGGCGCGAACTGCGCGACGGCGGCCTGTATATCGAGGACAACCGCATCGTCGCGGTCGGACCCACGGTGGAATTGCCGCAAACGGCCGACGAAGTGCTGGACATGCGCGGCCACCTGGTGATTCCAGGGCTGGTGAACACGCATCACCATATGTATCAGAGCCTGACGCGCGCGATTCCGGCGGCGCAGAACGCCGAGTTGTTCGGCTGGCTGACCAACCTCTACAAGGTGTGGGCGAACCTCACACCGGAGATGATCGAAGTCTCGACCTTGACGGCGATGGCCGAGCTGTTGCTGTCCGGTTGCACGACCTCGAGCGACCATTTGTATATCTACCCGAACGGTAGCCGCCTCGACGACAGCATCGTCGCGGCGCAGCGGATCGGCATGCGTTTTCACGCCGCGCGCGGCAGCATGAGCGTGGGGCAGAAGGACGGCGGTTTGCCGCCGGATTCGGTGGTCGAACGTGAAGCGGACATTCTGAAGGACACGCAGCGTCTGATCGAGACGTATAACGACGAAGGGCGTTACGCGATGTTGCGCGTGGTGGTGGCGCCGTGCTCGCCGTTCTCGGTGAGCCGCGATCTGATGCGCGAATCGGCGGTGATGGCGAGGCATTACGGGGTGTCGCTGCACACGCACCTGGCGGAGAACGTCAACGATATCGCGTACAGCCGTGAGAAGTTCGGCATGACGCCGGCGGAGTATGCGGAAGACCTCGGCTGGGTCGGTCACGATGTGTGGCATGCGCACTGTGTGCAACTCGACGACGCGGGCATCGAACTATTCGCCCGCACGGGTACCGGCGTCGCGCATTGCCCGTGCTCGAACATGCGGCTGGCCTCGGGGATTGCGCCGGTCAAGCGGATGCGCCTTGCGGGTGTACCGGTGGGCCTCGGTGTCGACGGTTCGGCGTCGAACGACGGGGCGCAAATGGTCGCGGAAGTGCGGCAGGCGCTGCTGTTGCAGCGGGTCGGTTTCGGGCCGGACGCAATGACCGCGCGCGAAGCTTTGGAGATTGCGACGCTAGGCGGCGCGAAGGTGCTGAATCGCGACGACATCGGCGCGCTGGCGCCGGGCATGGCAGCGGATTTCGTGTCGTTCGACCTGCGTCAGCCGCTGTTCGCGGGCGCGTTGCACGATCCGGTCGCGGCACTGGTGTTCTGCGCGCCGTCGCAGGTGAGTCACAGCGTGATCGGCGGCAAGGTGGTCGTGAAGAATGGTCAGTTGACGACGCTGGAGCTCGGGCCGGTCATCGAGCAGCACAACCGCCTGGCCAGGACGCTTTACGAAGCGGCAGCGTAAGCGTAATGATTGGGTAAGAACGGAAGTAAGAGCGGAATAGAAGGAGCGGGTCTACCGGCATCCGCAAAGAATGGATGCCGGTAGATCGATGCACGAAGCGCAGCACAAAGCGCTGCGCCAAGATCAGGGCTTGTCGATCAGCGTCTTGGTCGCTTCAGCGACCAGACTGCGCAGCCAGCGCACTTCGTCGGAGTAATGCACGCGTTCGTGCCACAGCTGGTAGTACTGCATCGGCGGGAAATCGAGCGGTGCGGGCACCACGGTCAGCGGCAGGAACTTGGCGTAGTAGTCGGCAAACAGGCGTGTCGTCGTAAAGATCAGATCGGACTTGATCAGCACGTAAGGCGCCAGATTGAAGTACGGCAACGTGACGACCACGTGACGCTTTAACCGTTCGCGCGCGAGATGCACATCTATCGCGCCCCGTTGGCCCACCGAGTAAGGAGTCGGCGCAAGATGCGGCGCATTCAGATACTGGTCGAGCGTCAGCCCGCCGCGTTTGGCGAACGGATGCGTGTTGCTCATCAGGCAGACGATCTGATCGACGAACAGATTCGACAGGTGCAATTGCTCCGGCGGTTCCGGCCAGTTGCCGACCACGATATCGAGCTTGCCGTCCTCGAGCGCGAGTTCGTAGTCGAACGCCGGCCCGAGCGAGTGAAACTCGAGCGTCGCGTTCGGCGCGGCCTGACGAAAGCGTTCGACCACTGTCGGCACGAACAGCACGTTCAGGTAGTCCGGGCAGCCGATCCGGTAGCAACGGATCGAGGTCGCCGGGTCGAAGTTGTGCTGCTGGAACTTGATGCGTTCGATCTCGCGCAGCGCGTTTTGCACCGGTTCGAGCAGGCGCAGGCCGTACTCGGTCGGCACCATGCCAGACTTGCCGCGCACCAGCAGCGGGTCGCCGGTGATGTCGCGCAGGCGGCGCAGCGCCGCGCTGATGGCGGGTTGCGATTGATTCAGTTTGACGGCCGCGCGCGTGACGCTGCGTTCCATCAACAGGGTGTGCAAGACGCGTAATAGATACGTATCGATCGCCTCGCGTTGCTGACTCATGACTTCTCCGAAATATATGTTCTGGCTGATCGAGCGGGCGTGGGTATATATGGCTTTTAATATGAACACAAAGCCACGTCAAGAGTGGGATACCCGCAGAGCAAGCTGCGACGGGGGTTTGCGGGGAATTTTGACGGCTCGACTGAGCGGGTCGATTTAGGTATTGTCATCCGGTTGTGGTGACGGATCGCTTGCTGACAGGGCGGGCGGACGCGCTGTAACCGGCAGTCTCCGACGTACTACGGAATCACATGAGCGACTCTTTTTATAGCGACGGCGCCGCCGCGCAGCCGGCAAGCAGGCCGGAACAGGCGGCGCCCCGGCTGATGCTTCAGGGCATCACCAAACAATATCCGGCCGTGCGCGCCAACGACGACGTCACGTTGATCGTCGCGCCGGGTGAAATCCATGCCGTGCTCGGCGAGAACGGCGCCGGCAAAAGCACACTGATGAAGATCATCTACGGCGCGGTGCGGCCCGACGCCGGCGAGATCCACTGGGAAGGTCAACCGGTCGAGATCGCGAGCCCGGCGGCGGCGCGCAAGCTCGGCATCGGCATGGTGTTCCAGCATTTCTCGTTGTTCGAGACGCTCACGGTCGGCGAAAACATTGCGCTCGCGCTCGACGAACCGTTCGATCTGAAGACGCTCGCCAAGCGTATCCGCGAAGTCTCCGCCGACTACGGCCTCGACATCGACCCGCAACGTCACGTGCATAGCCTGACGGTGGGCGAGCGGCAACGCGTCGAAATCGTGCGTTGCCTGCTGCAGAACCCTCGTCTGCTGATCATGGACGAACCGACTTCGGTGCTCACGCCGCAAGCGGTGCGCAAGCTCTTCGAGACGCTCCGGCGTCTCGCGGCGGAAGGGTGCAGCATCCTCTACATCAGCCACAAGCTCGACGAAATCCAGGAGCTGTGTGACACCGCCACGGTGATGCGCGGCGGCCGCGTGACCGGTCACGTAAAACCGAAACAGGAAACGCATGCGTCGCTCGCGCAGTTGATGGTCGGCCATTCGCTGCCCGATTACACCCGGCGCGAGCACACGCCGGGCGCCGTGCTGCTCGATGTAAAGCAGTTGTCGGTGGAGAGCGACGACCCGTTCGGCACCTCGCTCGACAACGTATCGTTCGGCGTGCATGCCGGCGAGATCTTCGGCATCGCGGGCGTCTCGGGCAACGGGCAGGCTGAATTGCTATCGGCCCTGTCGGGGGAGAAGCGCGGCACGCGCGCCGATGCGGTCACGATCTGCGGCAAGGCGGCAGGGCGCCTCGGCGCAGGCGGCCGTCGCGCGCTCGGTTTCGGTTTTGTGCCGGAAGAGCGTCTGGGCCGGGGCGCAGTGCCGGCGATGACACTGTCGGAAAACGCACTGCTTACGGCGCATCGTCAGCAGATGGTGAACACCGGCTGGATCAGGGCGGGCGCGATGCGCGCCTTCGCCAGGCGTTGCATCGAAGCCTTCGACGTGCGCTGTGGCGGCTCGGAAGCATTGGCGCAAAGTCTCTCCGGCGGCAATCTGCAGAAATACATCATGGGCCGCGAAATTCTGCAGGCGCCCAAGGTGCTGGTGGTCGCGCAGCCGACGTGGGGCGTCGACGTCGGCGCGGCGGCTTTCATCCGTCAGCAGTTGCTCGATCTGTCGGCGCGCGGCGTGGCGATTCTGGTGATCTCGGAGGAGCTGGAAGAGTTGTTCGACATCTGCGATCGCATCGCGGTGCTTGCAGGCGGCAGACTTTCGCCAGTGCGCGCCACGGGAGCGACCAACGCCGAGGAAATCGGCCGCTGGATGGCGGGCCTGTTCGGCGACCGCGAGGGCGCGGCGCCTTCGGCGGAACAGCCGGCGCATGCCTGACCCGATCGATGCGCGACTTGCCGATCGACGTTAGAAACCAGAACCAGACCTAACCACACGCTCCCATGATTCTTCCGTATCGACTCGAAGCCCGCACGACGCCCTCGCGCACGATGCAGCTTGCCGTGCCGCTGATCGCCGCGTTGCTCACGCTCGCGATCGGCTTCCTGATCTTCAGCCTGGTCGGCCGTGATCCGCTCGAAGCCATGCACGCGTTTTTCATCGAACCGCTCTCCAGCGTGAACGGCTGGTCCGAACTGCTGCTGAAGGCTTCGCCCTTGTGCCTGATCGGCCTCGGCCTCGCGATCGGGTATCGCGCCAACGTCTGGAACATCGGCGCCGAAGGGCAGATGCTGCTCGGCGGCATCGCCGCCAGCGGCGTCGCGATCTATTTCGACCAGGCCACCGGCTGGTGGATTCTGCCGACCATGATGATCGCCGGCGTGCTCGGCGGCATGGCGTGGGCGGCGATTCCCGCGCTGCTGAAAAGCCGCTTCAACACCAACGAGATTCTCGTCAGCCTGATGCTCACGTATGTGGCGACGCAACTGCTGATCTATCTGGTGAGCGGCCCGTGGCGCGATCCGCAGGGCATGAATTTCCCACTCTCGGAGATGTTCAGCGGCGACGCGTTGTACCCGACGTTTTCCGGCGACTGGCACTGGAAATGGCTGCGCGGCACACGGCTGAACGCGTCGGTGTTCGTCACGCTGATCGCGATTCCATGCGTGTGGCTGTTCATGCGCAAGAGCTTCGCGGGTTACCGGATGAACGTCGGCGGTCTTGCTCCGCTCGCCGCGCGCTACGCCGGTTTCTCCGACAAAAAAACCATCTGGACGTCGCTGCTGATCAGCGGCGGTCTGGCGGGCCTCGCCGGCATGGGCGAGATATCCGGTCCGATCGGCCAGTTGCAGGCGACATGGTCGCCGGGTTACGGCTTCACCGCGATCATTGTCGTGTTCGTGGGGCGGCTGCATCCGCTCGGCATCGTGCTCGCGAGCCTGCTGATGGCGCTGCTGTACCTCGGCGGCGAAGCGGTGCAGACCTCGATGCAATTGCCGCAGGCGCTCTCCGGCGTGTTCCAGGGGCTGCTGCTGTTCTGCCTGCTGGGTGCCGACCTGTTCGTGAACTACCGCGTGCGTCGGCGCTCTGTCGCCGCGCAAGCCCACTGATTTTCCCGCCGGATCCCCATGGATATTCAACAAGCCAGCGCGCTCACCTCGAGCGCCGTCTCCGCCGCCATCCCGCTGATGTTCGCGGGCGCGGGCGAACTCGTCGCCGAGAAGTCGGGCGTGCTCAACCTCGGCGTCGAAGGCATGATGCTGATGGGCGCCGTGACCGGCTACGCGGTCACCGCCATTACCGGCAACCCGTGGCTCGGCGTGGTCGCCGCGATCGGCGCGGGCCTCGCGATGTCGCTGCTGTTCGCGTTCCTCACACTGACCATGCTCGCCAACCAGGTCGCCACCGGCCTGTCGCTGACGATCTTCGGGATTGGTTTGTCGGCCTATGTCGGCAAGCCGTACACGTCGGCCGCGGTGCGCGCCACGATCGACACGTGGACCATTCCGGGTCTCTCGAAGATTCCGGTGCTTGGGCCCGCGCTCTTCAGCCTGACGCCGCTCGACTACCTCGCGTTCCTGATGTTCGCGGTGATCTGGTGGTTTTTGTATCGCACGCGTGCGGGCCTCGTGCTGCGCTCGGTGGGCGAATCGCCGCAAGTGGCGCACTCGGTCGGCTTTCCGGTGATCGGCGTGCGTTACGGCGCTGTGGCCTTTGGCGGCGGCATGGCGGGGCTCGCGGGCGGTTATTACTCGATCGTTAACCTGCACTTGTGGCAGGAGCAGCTTACGTCGGGCCGCGGCTGGATCGCACTCGCGCTGGTGGTGTTCGCGACGTGGCGCCCGGGGCGTCTCTTGATCGGCGCGCTGCTGTTCGGCGCCGTGACCGGCCTGCAGTTCTACGCGCAGGCCATTGGCGTGCCGGTGCCGACGCAGCTTCTCGCGATGCTGCCGTACGTCGCCACTGTCGTCGTACTTGTGCTGATTTCGCGCAACCCGAACACGATTCGTCTGAATGCACCCGCGTCGCTCGGCAAGCCGTTTTTCTCGGCGGGCTGACACGCGTGTCGTTTCATATAACTGACCACACGTTTCAAATCAATCGACAAACACGACAGGAGAAAACATGAAGAGAAGAAATCTGCTGACCGCATTCGCCTGGGGCGCGGCCTCCCTGGCGCTTGCCGCACCGCTCGCGCAAACCGCGCAAGCGGCCGACGCGCCGGGCGTTGCGTTCGTCTACCTCGGCAATCCTGGCGACGCCGGCTGGACCTTCGCGCACGATCAGGGCTCGAAGGAAGCAGAAGCGAAGTTCGGCAACAAGATCAAGATCACCCGTATCGAGAACGTGCCGGAATCGGCCGACTCGGAACGCGTGTTCCGCGATCTGGCGAACAAGGGCAACAAGATCATCATCGGTTCGAGCTTCGGCTATCAGGACTTCGAACTGAAGGTCGCGAAAGATTTCCCCGATACGGTGTTCCTGCACGCAACCGGCTACAAGAAGGCGCCGAACTTCGGCACCTATGACGTGCGGATGTACCAGGGCGCGTATCTGGCAGGCGTCGCCGCGGGCTATGTGACGAAGACCAACACGCTCGGCTTCGTCGCCTCGGTGCCGATTCCTGAAGTGGTCCGCAACATCAACGCGTACACGCTCGGCGCGCGCTCGGTGAATCCGAAGATTCACACCAAGGTCATCTGGATCAACAGCTGGTTCGATCCGGGCAAGGAAAAGCAGGCCGCTGAAACGCTGATCGGCCAGGGTGCCGACGTGCTGCTGCAAAACACCGATTCGAGCGCGACGCTCGCGACAGCATCGGAAAAGCACGTACATGCGTTCGGATGGGATTCGGACATGAAGAAGTTTGGTCCCGAGGCCCACCTCGGGTCGGTGGTCGCGCATTGGGGCGTGTATTACAACTCGGCTATTCAGCAGGTGCTGGACGGCAAATGGAAGAACGATCCGGTGTGGTGGGGCATCCCGCAGAAGGCCGTCAATCTTGAAGACCTGAACACCTCGGCGATTTCGGCCGACGCGCAGAAGCAGGTCGCGGCAAAGCGTGATGAACTGGCGGGCGGCAAGTGGGACGTATTCACCGGCCCGATCAAGGACCAGTCCGGCGCCGTGAAGGTGCCGGCAGGCAAGACGCTGACCGATCTGGAACTGCAACGCCTGAACTGGTACGTGGAAGGCGTGGACGGCTCGCTGCCGAAGTAATCCGGCTTTCGCGGTCTTCGCTAGCGGATCGCGATCGGCTAATAATCGACCAGGCGGCGGTTTCAGCAACCGCTACTTTAAGGGGCTGCGTCCAGCGTGGACGCAGCTTTTTTTTGCTTCGGATTTTGCGTCGAAGATATATCAGGCGAAGCGCTAATCAATGCGCAAGCCGACCTTGATGGTCACCTGCCAGTAAGCGACCTTGTCGTTCTCGATCTGGCCCCGCGTTTCCGTCACTTCGAACCAGTGCAAGTTGCGCAGCGTCTTCGACGCTTTGGCAATCGCGGTGCAGATTGCGTCGTCGATCGATTTGGTCGATGAACCGGTCAGCTCGATTTGCTTGTAGACGTGTTCTGACATGGACTGTCTCCTTTGATCTTCGTTGGTGTGCAAAAAGTATAGGCAATGGATTGCCGCCAACATCGCTCGTATGGATCAGTCATCTCGCCCATCGCGCGCCCGATATGCCGCGGCGCGGCGAGGCCGTTATGATGTCCGCGCAACGCAACCTGAAACCTGACGAGGCTTGAAAGTGGAAATTGGTTTTTGCGGTCCCGGCCTGATGGGCGCGCCGATGATCCGGCATCTGCTCCGCGCGGGGCATACCGTGCATGTCTGGAATCGCACGCGGGCCAAGGCGGAAGCGTTGCTGGCGGACGGGGCCCAGGTGGTCGATACGCCACGCGAATTGGCCTCGAAGTGCGAAGCGGTGCTGCTGTGCGTCGCGGGCGCGGCGGCGGTCGAAGAAACGGTGTTCGGTGTAGAGGGACTGCTGAGCGTGGATGTCGCTGCGCCCGGGCGCGTGCGCTGGATCGTTGATCACTCGAGCATTCCGCCGGCCGCGACGAGGGCGTTCGCGCGGCGTGCGGCAACGATGGCGGACATGACGGCGGCAGAGGCGGGCAATGAGGGCGAGCGCGCCGCAAGCGTCGGCTGGATCGACGCGCCCGTATCCGGCGGCGTAGCGGGCGCGACGGCAGGCACGCTCGCGATCATGGCGGGCGGCGCCGCGGCGGACGTCGAGGCGGTGGCAAAGCTCCTCGGCGCCTATTCCGCTCGCGTCACGCACATGGGCGACGTCGGCGCGGGGCAAACCACCAAGCTTTGCAATCAGACCATCGTCACCGCGACCCTGGCGGCGATCGCCGAGGCGGTGAGTCTTGCGCAGCGCAGCGGTATCGACGCCTCCAAACTGACGGAAGGCCTGGCCGGCGGCTGGGCCGATTCGGCATTGCTGCAGATTTTCGTGCCACGCATGACGCAAAACGGCCTCGCGCCGATCGGCGCCTTCCGCACGTTCCAGAAGGACATCGACACGGTCGCCGCGACGGCGTACGAGACCGGCACACCGATGCCGGTTTCGTCGACAGTTCAGCAGTTGTTGCGGCTCGGCGCGGCGATGGGACTTGGCGAAGCCGATCTGTCGGCCTTCATCGACGTTTTGCAGACGCCGCGCGGCGGCTAGAAACCAAGCGGCGGGCGCGATTGCCGCGTCAAAGCGTGGAAGCACGGCGCGCGCGGGGTGAAGTCTCAATAACCTGCTAAAATATTAGGTTGTTCGCCGCAAATTCATTCAAAGGACGCGCCGTGCTGTCTACCGCCAATATCACCATGCAATTCGGGCCAAAGCCCCTCTTCGAGAACATCTCGGTCAAATTCGGGGGAGGGAGCCGCTATGGCCTGATTGGTGCGAACGGTTGCGGCAAGTCCACGTTCATGAAAATCCTGGGCAGCGATCTGGAACCGAGCTCCGGCAACGTGATGCTTGAGCCGAATGTGCGCCTCGGCAAACTGCGCCAGGACCAGTTCGCGTACGAAGACGTGCGCGTGCTCGACGTCGTGATGATGGGCCACGCCGAAATGTGGGCCGCGATGACCGAGCGCGACGCGATCTACGCGAACCCGGACGCTACCGACGACGACTACATGCACGCCGCCGAACTCGAAGCCAAGTTCGCCGAGTACGACGGTTACACGGCCGAAGCGCGCGCGGGCGAACTGCTGCTCGGCATCGGCATCGCGATCGAAGACCATAACGGCCCGATGAGCAACGTCGCGCCGGGCTGGAAGCTGCGCGTGCTGCTCGCGCAGGCGCTGTTCTCGAAGCCGGACGTGCTGCTGCTGGACGAACCGACCAACAACCTGGACATCAACTCGATCCGTTGGCTGGAAGACGTGCTCAACCAGTACAACTCGACGATGATCATCATTTCGCACGATCGTCACTTTTTGAACCAGGTTTGCACGCACATGGCCGACATGGACTTCGGTACGCTGAAGGTCTATCCGGGCAACTACGACGACTACATGCTGGCGAGCACGCAGGCGCGCGAGCGTCAGCAGAACGCCAACGCCAAGGCGAAGGAGCGCGTCGCCGACCTGCAGGACTTCGTGCGCCGCTTCTCGGCGAACAAGTCGAAGGCGCGTCAGGCTACCAGCCGTCTGAAGATGATCGACAAGATCAAGATCGAGGAATTCAAGCCGTCGTCGCGGCAGAACCCGTTCATCCGCTTCGAGTATGAGAAGAAGCTGCACAACATTGCCGTGGTGGCGGACAAGATTTCGAAGAAGTACGAGCGCTCGATCTTCAACGATTTCAGCATTAGCGTGCAGCCGGGCGAGCGGATCGCGATCATCGGCGAAAACGGCGCGGGCAAGACCACGCTGCTGCGCTCGCTGCTCGGCAAGCTCACGCTGGATCACGGCACGGTGAAGTGGGCTGAAAACGCGAACATCGGTTACATGCCGCAGGATACGTACGAGGAATTCCCGGACGACGTCACGCTGATGGACTGGATCGACGGCTACCGCCAGGAAGGCGACGACGAGCAGATGGTGCGAGGCACGCTCGGTCGCCTGCTGTTCAATGCCGATGACATCCGCAAGTCGGTCAAGGTGCTCTCGGGTGGTGAGAAGGGCCGCATGATCTGGGGCAAGCTGATGCTGGGCCGCCACAACGTGATGCTGATGGACGAGCCGACCAACCACATGGACATGGAATCGATCGAGTCGCTGCAGATCGCGCTCGATAAGTACGAAGGCACGCTGATTTTCGTGTCGCACGACCGTGAGTTCGTGAGCGGCCTCGCGAACCGGGTCATCGAAGTGAAGACCGATGGCTCGCTGAACGACTTCGGCGGCAACTATGAAGACTTCCTCGCGAGCCAGGGCGTGCAGTAAGCGTCCTGGTTTCACGGTGTAGCGTTAAGCAAAGCCCGCTTCCTCGAAGCGGGCTTTTTTCATGGTGCGTGTCTTGCGGGAAGCGCCATCAAATTCACCGTGAAGTGACCAGCATCAACCGACCAGACTCAAAACCAGACCAACAAACACGCTCATTGACCCAAAGCAACGCGCGCTGCGCCCGACGACCGATTATCTCCTTTTCGATAGTCCATCCATCAGGTCGTCAATGCACACCTCTCACTCGTTCCCACCCCTTGTTATCCGCGGCCGCTCGCTGCTTCCGATCGTGCAGGGCGGCATGGGCGTCGGCATCTCAGCCCACCGGCTGGCAGGCAGCGTCGCCCGTGAAGGCGCCATGGGCACCATCGCCAGCATCGATCTGCGCCATCATCATCGCGATCTGATCGAACTCTGCCGGCAATCGCCTGACCGGACTACGCTCGAACAGGCGAATCTCACCGCGCTGGCGCGAGAAATCCACGCCGCCAAAGGTCTCGCCAACGGCCGCGGCATGATAGCCGTCAACGTGATGAAAGCCGTCAACGCGCAAGCAGACTACGTGCGCGTCGCCTGCGAAAACGGCGCTGACGCAATCGTCATGGGCGCGGGCCTGCCGCTCGACTTGCCGGACATGACGCAAGGCCACGATATCGCGCTGATCCCGATCCTGTCGGATAGCCGCGGTGCCGCACTGGTGCTGAAAAAGTGGATAAAGAAGGGCCGTTTGCCCGACGCTGTCGTGATTGAACATCCGGCTCATGCGGGCGGTCATCTCGGCGTGACCAACCTCGCTGACCTGCAGGATCCTCGCTTCGATTTCCTGCGCGTACTGGAGCAACTCGATGCGGTATTCACGTCGCTCGGCTTGAGTCGCAAGGACGTGCCCGTGATCGTCGCGGGCGGCATCAACAGTCACGAAGCCGTGCGCGAACTACTGACCGCGGGTGCCGGCGGCGTGCAACTCGGCACGCCGTTCGCCGTGACCGAAGAAGGCGACGCGCATCCGAACTTCAAGCGCGTGCTGGCTGAAGCGACGCCTGACGACATCGTCGAATTCGTCAGCGTAACGGGGCTGCCCGCGCGCGCCGTGAAAACGCCCTGGCTGATGCGATATCTGCGTCACGAAACGAAAATCCGTGAGAAGGTCGGCGCGCTCAAACACGCCTGTCCGACCGCGCTCGAATGTCTCAGCGTCTGCGGCTGGCGCGACGGTGTCGAGAAGTTCGGCCACTTCTGCATCGATACGCGACTCGCCGCGGCATTGCGTGGCGACGTGGCCAATGGTCTGTTCTTTCGTGGCCGTGAAGCCTTGCCGTTCGGCACGGCCATTCGCAGCGTTCACGACCTGATCGAGTTGTTACTGACCGGCGCGACGCGACCCGCTGTCGCAGGACGATGGGCGTTCTCGCTCGGTTGATGCGGGTCAACGTGAAACCTGACGAGATCTTCGACAATCCCCGCACGCAAACAAACATCCGGGGAAGCACATGAAGCACTCGTTCAGGAACAGAATCAGGGTCGCCGCCGTCGCGTCGTGCCTGCTAGGCGCGGGCGCACTGGCTCCACAAGCCCAGGCCGCTGGCGACGACCCGATGAACGGCATACACGCCGGCGACATCCTGGTGCGTCTGCGCGCAATCAGCATCATGCCGAACGTGGAGACCAACCACACGCTGTCGGCGCTCAACGTGGGCGTCAACAACGCCATCGTGCCGGAGCTGGATCTGACCTACATGATCCGCGATTACCTGGGCGTCGAACTGATTCTCGGCACGTCGCGCCATCAGCTGACGTCGAGCCTTGGCAATCTTGGTGGTGTGAACGTGTTACCACCCACGCTGCTGCTGCAATATCACTTCAACCACGCGGGGCGTATCCGTCCGTACGTTGGCGCGGGCCTGAACTACACGTTGTTCTATAACAACGGCCTGAATGCAGGCGGCCAGCCGATCTCGATCACCAACCACAGCTTTGGCCCCGCGCTACAGGCCGGCGTGGACGTGCAGGTGACCAGGTCGCTGTTCGTCAATGCGGACATCAAGAAGATCTGGATGCACACCGACGCAACGCTTGGCGGTCAATCGCTCGGCCGGCTGAATATCGATCCGGTGGTGGTGGGTCTCGGTGTCGGTATGCGGTTCTGATCACCGCGCTTGAGAAGCTGCGCTCGTCATGCAAAAACGCCGGAATGTCCGGCGTTTTTTATTGCAATCTCAATCCTGATCGGGAGGCGAATTCGCCGGCAGGAGGCCACGCCGCAAGGCGGCTACAGCTTATCGTTCTTGAAACGCATCGCGGTGCCTTCCTGCTCGATGCGTACCCATACGGCGCGCTTTTCCTCGTCGCTCAGGAACACCCAGTTGGACACTTCGGTGGCGGTACGGCCGCAGCCTTTGCAGACTTCGTCGAAAAGCGTGGAACAGACGCCGATGCACGGGCTGTCGGGAAGAGCGTGGAGATTCGAAGCCATCGGAAACCTTGGGGCGGAGAAGCGGAGTTCCGCTATGTTAAACGATGCGGCGAGCGTGCCTCGGTGTTGCGCTCGTCGTGGCGCGAAGGCATGCACGGTTGGCAGTATCCGCTGCCGCGTCCGCTCCTATTCGAATCCCCTCAGCGCGCAAACCGGAGAATGCTTACAAAACCACTTCATATCGAGGCTAGCCGTACGGCATAAAATTCCTGAAAGGCGGGCTCTGGTTGCCACCCCAATGCGAACCGGGTCCGGCGAGGTCGCCGCAACTTGACAGCGAGATGACACCGAGGCTGCCACTGGTGTTTTTTTCGGGTAGACAGGCGCCAATAACCCGCTAAAATTGCGGCCATTTTGTAGCGGCGCGGCTTGCGCTGTACCGTTTGCGCGACAGCTCAGCATTTTTTTTGGTGCGCGCAATAATTAATGGTAGTTTTCGGGTTTTTCAGGGGAGCCGCGTGCGGTGTGCTGCGGCGTGGGCGAAGACGGCCGGCTGAGGCCGGTCAGCATCGGAGAACGGGATGAAAAGACGGGTAGTGGTGCAGGTGGCGGCGCTGGTCTTGTGTGCGACGCCGTGGTTGACGGCCGCTGCGAAAGATACGCAGCTGAACGTGTATAACTGGTCCGATTACATTGCCAAGGACACCATTCCGAACTTCACCAAGCAGTCTGGCGTCCAGGTCAAATACGACAACTACGACAGCGACGACACGCTGCAGGCCAAGCTCCTCACCGGCAATTCGGGTTACGACATCGTCGTGCCGACCAGCAACTACGCCGGCAAGCAGATCGCCGCCGGCATCTTCGCGCCGCTCGACAAATCGAAGCTGCCGAACCTCAAATACCTCGATCCTTCGCTGATGGCCCTCGTGGCCGGCGCCGACCCGGGCAACAAGTTCACGGTACCTTGGGCATACGGCACGACCGGCCTTGGCTACAACGTCACCAAGGCGCAGCAGATCCTCGGCAAGAACGTGCCGCTCGATAGCTGGGACGTTCTCTTCAAGCCGGAAAATATTTCGAAGCTGAAGGCTTGCGGCGTGTCCGTGCTCGACGCGCCGGACCAGATGTTCGCCGCCGCGCTGCATTACATCGGCAAAGATCCGATGAGCACGAACCCGGCCGACTACCGCGCCGCGCTCGAGATGATGAAGAAGATCCGCCCGTACATCACGCAATTCAACTCGTCGGGCTACATCAACGATCTGGTCGGCGGCGACGTGTGCTTCGCGTACGGCTGGTCGGGCGACGTCGTGATCGCCAAGCATCGTGCGGTCGAAGCGAAGAAGGCCTACAAGATCGAGTATTACATTCCGAAGGGCGGCGCCCCGGTATGGTTCGACGTGATGGCGATTCCGAAGGACGCGAAGAACAAGGAAGCAGCGTTCGAGTGGATCAACTACATCGAAACGCCGCAAGTCCATGCCGCGATCACCAACGCCGTCTACTACCCGAGCGCCAACCTCGAAGCGCGCAAGTACGTGGACAAGGACGTGGCGAATGACCCGGCCGTGTACCCGTCGCCTGAAGTCATCAAGACACTGTTCCTGCTGAAGCCGTTGCCGCCGGAAATCCAGCGGCTGCAAACGCGGCTGTGGACTGAATTCAAGTCCGGCCGCTGATCCACGGTCAGAGTGAACGGGTAAGTATCATCATGAAGCCCTCGGTGTCCACCGGGGGCTTTGTTCGTCAAACGCCGGAGTAAAGCATAGTGATGAGTAGTGACCAGTCGGGCGCGCTGGCAGGGGCCGCCGCATCATTCCCGGGTCTGAACGCCGAAGCGGGCGATGCAGCAGAGAATTTCGTCCAGATCGTCGACATCGTGAAGAAGTTCGGCGAGACCGCCGCGGTCAAAGGGGTCAACCTGTCGGTGAAGAAGGGCGAGCTGTTCGCGCTGCTCGGCAGTTCCGGCTGTGGCAAGTCGACCTTGTTGCGCATGCTGGCTGGCCTTGAGTCGATCACGTCGGGCAAGATCCTGATCGACGGCGAAGATCTCGCGCTATTGCCGCCTTATCGCCGGCCGGTCAACATGATGTTCCAGTCGTACGCGCTGTTTCCGCACATGACGGTCGAGGCCAACGTCGCCTTCGGCCTGAAGCAGGAAGGCGTGCCGAAATCCGAACTGAAAGACCGCGTGCAGACCGCGCTCGATCTCGTGCAGATGGGCCGCTTTGCGAAGCGCAAACCGCATCAGCTTTCCGGCGGTCAGCAGCAGCGGGTGGCGCTCGCGCGCTCGCTCGTCAAGCGACCGAAGCTGTTGTTGCTCGACGAGCCGATGTCCGCGCTCGACAAACAGATTCGTCAGCGCACGCAGATCGAACTGGTCAATATTCTCGACAAGGTCGGCGTGACCTGCATGATGGTGACGCACGATCAGGAAGAGGCAATGACGATGGCCGACCGTCTCGCCGTGATGAGTGAAGGCGAGATCATCCAGCTCGGCACGCCGCACGAAGTGTACGAATATCCGAACAGCCGTTTTTCGGCCGAGTTCATCGGCTCGACCAATCTGTTCGACGGCAACGTTGTCGAAGACGAGCCCGATCACGTGTTCATCGAAACGCCCGACCTGCCGGTCCGTCTCTACGTGAGCCACGGCATCACGGGGCCGCTCGGCATGCCGGTGACGATCTCGGTGCGGCCCGAGCGCATTGCGCTCACCCGCAAGCCGCCCGAAGGCGCGTACAACTGGGGCAAGGGCGTCGTAACGAATATCGCTTACATGGGCGGCTATTCGCTGTACCACGTGAAGCTCGACGCCGGCAAAACGGTGATCGCCAACGTGACGAGCCTTGCATTGACGGAGATCGATCCGCCCACCTGGGGCGACGAGGTGTATGTGCGCTGGAGCGCATCGGCCGGCGTGGTGCTGACGTCATGAAGCGCTCGATCAGTTCTCTTGCGTCGTGGCCGGTGCGCCGTTTCAACCTGACCGGCCGCACCGCGGTGGTGGCCGGGCCGTTCATCTGGCTGCTGCTGTTTTTCCTCGTGCCGTTCCTGCTGGTCGTGAAGATCAGCTTTGCCGATTTGCAACTTGGCATTCCGCCCTATACGGAACTCACCACGTATACGGACGGCGTGATTCACGTCGCGCTGGACCTGTCGCACTATGCGTTTCTGCTGACCGACAGCCTGTATTTCGCGACCTATGTGAATTCGGTGGTGGTCGCGGCGGTGTCCACGTTGCTGTGTTTGCTGATCGGTTATCCGATGGCGTACTACATTGCGCGATCGAATCCGGCGAACCGCAATCTGCTGATGATGGCTGTGATGCTGCCATTCTGGACGTCGTTTCTGATTCGCGTGTATGCATGGATCGGTATCCTGAAGAACAACGGCCTGCTGAACAATTTTCTGATGTCGGTCGGGCTGATCCATACGCCGGTCGAGCTGTATCACACGAACACGGCGGTATACATCGGCATGGTGTATTCGTACCTGCCGTTTCTCGTGATGCCGCTGTACGCGCATCTGGTGAAGATGGACATGACTTTGCTGGAAGCCGCTTACGATCTCGGCGCGAAGCCGTGGCGGGCGTTCTGGCAGATCACTTTACCGCTGTCCAAGAACGGCATCATTGCCGGTTGTTTGCTGGTGTTCATTCCGGCGGTGGGCGAGTATGTGATTCCGGAATTGCTGGGCGGCGCGAACACGCTGATGATTGGCCGTGTGATGTGGAATGAGTTCTTCGACAATGCCGATTGGCCGATGGCGTCTGCCGTGACGTGCGCGATGGTGTTGTTGTTATTGGTGCCGATGGCGTTTTTCCAGTACGCGCAGGCGAAGGCGATGGAGGAACGGCGCTGATGAAACCGAACCGGATTTTGCAGTTCATTGCGTTGGGGATTGGGTTTCTGTTTCTCTACATTCCGATCGTGAGTCTGATTGTGTATTCGTTCAACGAATCGCAACTGGTCACGGTGTGGACGCGCTTTTCTACGCGCTGGTATGCGGCGTTGTTGCAGGACGACGAGTTGATTGCGGCAGCGTGGTTGTCGTTGCGTGTGGCGTTGTTGACGGCGTTTGCTTCGGTGATTATCGGCACGTGGGCCGGGTTTGTGTTGGCCCGCATGGGGCGGTTTCGTGGTTTTACCCTTTACACCGGGATGATCAATGCGCCGCTGGTGATTCCCGAGGTGATTCAGGGGATTTCGCTGCTGCTGCTTTTCATCGAAATGGCGAAGTGGTTGGGATGGCCTGCCGGGCGTGGCGTTTTCACGATCTGGATCGGGCACGTGATGTTGTGTATTTCCTATGTAGCCATCATCGTGCAGTCGCGTGTGAAGGAGTTGAATCCTTCTCTTGAGGAGGCTGCGCTTGATCTTGGGGCTACGCCGCTGAAGGTGTTTTTCTTTATTACGTTGCCGTTGATTTCGCAGGCTCTGGTTTCTGGGTGGTTGTTGTCGTTTACCTTGTCGATCGACGATCTGGTTTTGTCGGCGTTTTTGTCAGGGCCTGGGTCGACTACGCTGCCGCTGGTGGTTTTCTCTCGTGTTCGGCTTGGGTTGAATCCTGAGATGAATGCGTTGGCTACGCTGTTTATTGCTGTTGTTACGGTTGGGGTTGTTTTGGCTAACTATTTTATGCAGCGGGCTGAGAGGAAGAGGGCTGTTATGGCGGTATAGGTTTTTTGCCTGCTCGGCGCTTTGTTTGTCTGTGTTTTTATGGTGTTGGCCTTTCCTTGTTTTGTTAGTGGTCTATTAGCGTTGCCCCTGTGCGGGGCGGCACTCACTTCTCTTTGCCTGCCGCAAAGAGAAGCAACCGTATTGGAAGTCAAGCGGCGAGCAGTTACTCAAGATAGAAATTGTCAGCGTCAGGGAGCATTTTGCGCGCGCGAGTCGTCCTCGCGACCTGCACGATTGAGTGACCTGCACAAGGGTGGGCACGGGGGCCGCGAGTGCCTGGGTTAAAGCGCCACAGGCGGCTCAGCCATGCGGGAAGTCAGTCAGCCGATGGTCTCCATGGGGTCGAGTTGTGGACCATGGTGTTGAGCGTCACGATGAGCTTGCGAATGCACGCGGTCATGGCCACCTTGAACGGTTTGCCAGCCTTGCGCAGACGGTCGTAAAAGGCCCTGATCACCGGATTAAAGCGCAGCGCAGGTATGCAGGCCATGTAAAGCGCGCGCCGCACGATGGCACGACCGCCGTGAATGCGACGCTTGCCGGTGTGCTTGCCGCTGTCGCAATTGAACGGCGCGACGCCGGTAAGGGCGGCGATCTCGCGGCGGTTCAGCGAGCCGAGCTGGGGCATGAAGGCGATCAGCGTAGCCGCGGCACCGGGGCCGATACCGGGCACCGAGCGCAGCAGATCTTCCCTCTGGCGCCAGGCGGGCGAAGAGCGCATGAACGAATCGATGTCCTTGTCCGCGACGGTGAGCTGCTGTTTGAGCCATTTGATGTGGTCATTGAGGCTTTCCTTCGCCGCGGCGTGTGCGCGCTCCAGGCGGGCCTTCTCGGCCACGAGCATGTCGATGAGCTGGGCACGGCGCAGCAGCAGCGCTTGCAGCTGCTCGGTCTGCACATCGTTCAGTGGACGCACGACGGGTTTGATGACGGCGGCGAAATGGGCAATGACGAACGCGTCGATGCGGTCTGTCTTCGCCCGTTTGCCGGTGGCTTTGGCAAAGTCGCGCACCTGCCGGGGATTAACCGCGACAGCGGGCAGGCCGGCCTGACAGAGCGCCTTGAGCACGGCAAGTTCGAGCTTGCCGGTGGCCTCCATGACGATCAGGGTGGGACCCCGCGTGATCAGACGCTGGACCAGCTGGTCGATGGCGACGGTTTCATTGTCGACACTGAAATGTTCGGTCGTGTCGTGGATGGCAACGTCGAGGGTGCTACCGCTGACGTCGATGCCGATATAAACGGAAGAGGAAGTCTGGTTCATCACGGTAACAAAACAAGGAAAGGCCAGCGCCACAGGCAAACAACCAAGCGCCGGGCAGGCAAAAAAACCTTCAAACCTTATACCCAATCCGAACCCCACCCCAATGCCGCCCGGCGACAACCACAGGCGCCGACGCATCCTTCATCAAAACAAACTGCCCGCCACCCATATCACGCCGATACGTCTGCAACAAAAATTTCTTAACATGCGAAGCAGCCGCAATCCCGGTACGATCATCGAACATCCGCCGGTTCCGGCAATTAGCCATATTCCAGACCACGTCCTCGCGCTGCGGCAACGAAAACTTCAGATTATGCGTAGGCAGATAACCACGCACATCGACAGCAGCACAAAACGCAACACGTGGATCGAGTCCGAGGAAGGGCTCCTGAATAGCGGGCAACACCCGATCGGTAAAAGCAGTAAACCGGGTAGTGAACTGAGCCGGATTGCTCCCCGCAACGGGCACATAGTGCTGATCGAACAGATCCTCAATCGACACTTCGCCCCGGGCAACAGCCGTTTCAAATGCCTTGCTCACCGCGGCCGCAGCCCGTTGCACAGCGTCGATAAACCGCGTATCGCTCGTCTCGACCCCCGTTGCCGCAGTCAGCTCGATCAACGTCTCGGACACGCCGAGCAAATTCCCCAGCCGGTCCTTCGCCTGGACAAAGTTCTCGCTCGAATCTTCGACGCCACTCGCTATCTCCAGCACCTTCGCCTCAAGCCCGTTGCATTGCGTTTCGATCTCGCCTGTCAATGCAGCGATCTGCCCAGCCTCATCGTTGAGCTGCGTAATCGCATCGCCCGTCGCATGCACGACGTCGCCGATCTTGCGCGTGCCTTCGCGTACGCGATGCGCCCGCGCCGTGTTCACCGAGCCCTCGTTGATCAACTGTTCGGTCTGCTGAGTGAGCTGAGCCAGCGTCGTCTCGATCTGGCCGGTCGCCTGCGCGGTCTTTGCCGACAGGTTCTTCACCTCGGCCGCCACCACCGCGAAACTCTTGCCGGAATCGCCGGCGCGCGCGGCTTCGATCGCGGCGTTCAGGGCCAGCAAATGCGTCTGGCGGGCAATCAGCGAAATCTCCTCGGAAACGCGGCTCACATGGGCCAATGCGCTACGCAATGCACCAATCTGGCTCTCGATCACCGTCACGCCTTCCACCAACCCGTGGATGTCGGCGAGCGATGCCTCCAACGTCTGCTGTGACGCCTGCACGCCAGTAGCGGCTTCAGCCGAGACGCTGCGCATTGCGCGTGCGGCAGTGGCAATGCGATGGTTGCCCGCAAGCGTCTGCGCGGCGGATTCGCGCAGTGCGCGGCACACCTGCGCCTGGTGCTGTACGCGTGAGGCAACTTCGTCGACGTGGCCCGATACGTCGCAGATTTCAATTCCCAATTTGCCGGCTTGCTCGGCAATATCGCCGACGACCGTTGGTGAACGGCTGCCCCGGCGAAAGCTGAAACGCGTCATGCCCGTCTCCTTGATGGCGCGGATGGTGCGGTTGGTCCGGTTGGTGCGATTGGTGCGATCAATCAGCGCGGTCATCCGGTGCGGATGCCGCGTCTTCTCAATGCGTTTACGGCACACTTTCGATCGACTTGATGCGGGGTATCCCGCAGTCGTTATGATGTGTACTCGCCGTGCAAGTCCGCGCCATTCGTCTTCTTACCCGCCAACCATGATCGACTCCTTCGCACGCGTTTCAGGGTGGCAGCAGCTCTATCACCTGTGGGAGCTGATCGTGATGCTCTGCAAATTTCTCTGGGGACTGCTGCGCTTGCTCGGGGGCGGCTAAGCCGTTGATCGCACGCCGCGCAATCAGCAAGGGTCAGACCGGCGCGCGGTGCGCGCCTTCGGTCAACGGAGCAACCCCGGCGTTCGTGCCGAGAAACGCGCGCAAATCGGTCATCACGCGCTCGGGCGCTTCTTCCATGGGGATGTGACCGAGTCCTGGGTACATCACGGATTTCGCGCCTGGAATGCGGCTCGCAAATTCGGCCGCGTGAGCAGGCGGGATCCAGCGATCCTTTGCTCCCCACAGGACCAGCGACGGCACCTTGAGCGTCTTCAGCACGTCGGTGTCGACGTCCTTGAAGTCGAGCGTCGGCACCATCTTGCCGATGGCCGTGCGCGTCCCTTCGCCGTGGAAGAATTCGATGTAACGCCGCAGCGTCACTGCATCGAGCTTGCGCGGATCGCCATACACGTTGCGCACCGCGCTCTTGATAATGGCTTCGGGCAGCCACCACGGCGAACTGACCCGCACCAGCGCGCTATTGAAGAGGCCGATGTAAATCGGCAGCTTCATCGGAAAACCGGCCGAGTCGATCAGGACGAGCCGCTCGACAGCCTCGCGATGGCGCACAGCGTAATCCCACGAAATCAGGCCGCCGAGCGAATTGCCGATCAGCGTCGCGCGTGAAACGCCGAGCGCCTGCATGAACGTGTCGATGAAGCCCCGGTAGGTGGGCAAATTCATCGTTTCGATTTCACCGGCGCTGGAGCGCAGCGGTCCGGTCACGCCGAACGGCGGCAGATCGAGGCGAATCACGCGGTGCGTGCGCTTGAGTTCGTCCGCGACACGATTCCACGTATGCAAGGAAGACGCGAAACCGTGAATCATCACGATCGTGTCGCCGCTGCCTTCGTCGACATAGTGCACGTCGGCGCCCATGATCTTGACGAACTTCGAACCGCTTTGTGTGTAGCGCCGCTGCAATTCGGTGCGCGGCACGCTGGTGATGCCGAGGCGCGCGGCGAGCGAGCGGGGCGGCAGGGGCGTTGTGGATACGGGTGTCGCGGATTCGATGCTTGCCATGGTTGTTGTCTCCCTTTAGTTCGAATTAGATCGCCGCTGTATCAGCCTCCGCCCCAGCCTCGCGAACAGCCCCTCAGTGGCCGCACGCCGCTTTAAGGCGCGAAACGATAATCGTGCGGCCGCACCCGCCGCGTGCGTTTGCGAAAGCTGAATGTGAAGCCCGGCCACAACGCCGTGACCTTGCCGCTTTTCGTTTGATACCAGCTATGGCAGCCACTGACCCACACGGAGTGCTGCATCTGCTTCTGCAGACGCTCGTTGAAATCGCGCTGGACGTCTGGCCGCAGGTTCATGGTTCGAGCCTTGCGCCGGCGCAATACGCGCAGGCAATCGGCGATGTACTGCACCTGCGACTCGATCATGTAGATCATCGAGTTATGACCGAGCCCGGTGTTCGGGCCAACCATCATGAAGAAGTTCGGGAAGTTGGCGACACTGACGCCGAGGTAGGCCTCCGGCCCGTCGCGCAGCCACAGTGCGCCGAGATCCGTGCCATTGAGCCCGGTCACCTCGAATGGCGCGCCCACGTTGTTGACCTGAAAACCCGTGCCGCAGATGATAGCGTCGGCCGGGTGGTGTGCGCCGTCGTCGGTCACGATGCCATCGGCGACGATTTCGCGAATGCCGGTCGTCACCACGTCGACGTTCGCTTGGCCAAGCGCCGGATAGTAATCGCTCGACAGCAATACGCGCTTGCAGCCGAGCCGGTGGTTCGGCGTCACTTTGGCGCGCAGCACGGGGTCCTTGACGCGCCGCTCCAGGTAGCTCAGGCCGAACTTCATCGGCATTTTCATCAGTTCCGGATTGACGACGAACGCAATCGCGCGCGATTCGAGTTGCCAGTAGATCGCATTGCGCACGAAGCGCTGCGTGAACGGCAGGTGGCGGAACAGCCAACGCGCGCGCGGGCCGACCGGCTTGTCCGGCTTGGGCATGATCCACGGCGCGGTGCGCTGGAACAGCTCGAGTTGCGCCACGCGCGGCTGGATCCGCGGCACGAACTGGATCGCGCTGGCGCCCGTGCCGATCACCGCGACGCGCTTGCCTTCGAGCGGATAGTCGTGGTCCCAGCGCGCCGAATGAAACAGCTTGCCTTCGAAACGGTCGAGCCCTGCGATCCGCGGCATGGCCGGCCGCGACAGCGGACCGCTCGCCGCGATCACCACGTCGGCCTCGATGCTTTCGCGTGTGCCGTTCGAGTCGATCTCGACTTGCCAGGTTTGCCGCGCTGCGTCGAAACGGGCCGAGGACACGCGCGCATTGCAACGCACGTAGCGATCGACGCCGTATTTGCGCACGCAATGCTTGAGGTAGGCGAAGATCTCCGCCTGGCCGCCGAACGCACGCGACCACGCGGGATTCGGCTCGAACGAAAACGAATACAGATGCGACGGCACATCGCAGGCCGCGCCGGGATAGGTGTTGTCGCGCCACGTGCCACCAATATCGCCGGCCGCCTCGTAAATCGTGAACGACGTGATGCCCATCCGGAGCAGACGGATCGCCATGCCGATGCCCGCAAATCCACTGCCGACAATGGCAATGCGTGGCGCGGCGGGTTGGGCGGATGAGGCAGGCGTCACGGCAGGTCTCCGGAGATAGGCAAAATTCGGATGTCTACAGTTGTCTACATCCGCATAACGCGCAGGGTAGACAACTGTACACTTCGCGTCAAGATCGTTTAGAGTACGACTATTAAACGCACGAGCCGCGCTCTGACTGAAAGCTCATGAACCCAGTACCTGAAGCGGCGCCCGCCGCGGACCATGGCGCTGGTGCCGGGCAGGACCTTCCGCCCGGCAAGCGCAAGCTGATCGAAGCCGCGTTGCGTCTGACCGCGGGCGGGCGCAGCTTTGCAAGTCTCGGTTTGCGCGAACTGGCGCGCGAGGCGGGGCTGAATCCCAACACGTTCTATCGCCATTTCGACACGCTCGACGACCTGGCGCGCGAGGCGGTCGAATCGGTGAGCCGCCGCTTGCGGCCGATGCTGCGGCGCGAGCGCTGGCTGGCGGCGCACGATGAGCCGCAAAGCGTGCCGCGTCGCGCGTGTGTGGCGTTCTTTGCGTTTGCGCTGGAGAATCGCGAGGCGTTTCTGAGCGCGCTGGCCGAGTATCACGGCACCTCGCGGGCGCTGCGTGAAGCGGTGCGGGCGAATCTGCACGAGGTGTCGGCGGAAATGGCGGACGACGTGGTGCAACTGGAGCTGATGCCGACGCTCGCCCGCGCAACCGTCGACGAAGTCTGCACGCAGATCGTGCTGCAACTGTTTCACCTGTCGGCGGAATACATCGAAGGGGATGCCGCGCGCCGGGAAGCGCTGGTCGCGTATGCAGAGCGTTTCATCGTCCGCCTGTTCGCGGGGTCGATGCTGCTGGCGCAACATGAGCCGGCGAGGGCGTAAAGAGAATCGACATAAAAAAACAGGCTCCGTTCAGGAGCCTGTTTTCATTGCGCTTGATTGTTCAGCGTTTGATTAGCTGCATCTCAAGCAAACTGGCGCTGCGTTTCTCAGGTATCGCTCCAACTGCTGGAATCGTCATTGCTACCCAAGTCGACGCCGCCGCCGCTGTTGTCGCTCCAGTCATTCGAGCCCTGGCCAAAGTCGAGGCCGCCGCCATTGCCGCCGTCACCGCCCCGGCGACGCGTTTCGTCATCGACGATGACATCGCGCTCCACGACGCGATCACGCCCGGAATTCAGCGCCTCGCCAAGCAGCACGCCGGTCAGCAGACCGCCCATGCCGCCGCCGAAACCGCTGCCACCTTGTTGCACGATGACCTGTGGCTGCTGCTGCGGATAGGGCGCCTGCGGCGGGTTGCCGAAACGCTCGGCTTCCTGCGCATACGGCGACTGCTGCGTGCCGGCGGCCGGTGCGGCATACGGATCGGGCCGCCCCTCGGCGCGGGCGCGCATGCTGGCGATGCGCTGCTCCAGTTCGTCGAGCTGATACGGCGGCACCGGATTCTTGCTGTTCGACAGCGATTCGACGAGACCACGCAATTGCTCTTCGGTCGATTCGACTTCTTTCTCCAGCGCCTCATGGCCTGGCACGGTGGAGAGCTTCACGTCGAGCTTCAACGAACGCACGGCGTTGAGCATCTCGGTGGCGCGCTTGAGCTGCACGCGACGATCGTCGTCGGCGCGCGAATCGTCTTGCGAGCGGGCGCGGCGCAATGTCCAGCGCAGCACCAGCGCGATCACGCCGATCAGGAGAATGATGCCGACCCACATGCCCATGCCGGGACCATGCCGTTGCGGCGCTTGCGGCACCATCGCCGACTGCTGCTGCACGGCTGGCGAATTCTGCTGCACGAACGGGTTGGCCGCGCGGCTCGTGGTGTTGCCGCCGGCGGCGCCGGCGCGCTCCGCGTTCTTGCGGATACGCGCTTCGGTTTGCGCGAAACGGGTCGGGTCGGTGAAGCGGATTTGCGGGTCGAGCGTCTTGGCCTGTTGCACCTGGGCGAGGGCGTCGGCAGAGCGGCCTTCGCGATCGAGCACCTGGCTGTACAGATAGTGCGCGCGTGCATTGTTCGGATGCGCCTGCAGCACTTCGCTCAAACCGGCATCGGCTTGTTGCCAGTTGCCTTGCGCCATGGCGGATTCGATCTGCTGGACCGTCGGCACTGCGAACGCCGCGGCCGATACGAACATCAGTGAGGCGAATGCGCTTGCGAGAAATTTTTTCATTTACGGACCGGGTGCGTTGCACCCGTCTCCTTCAATCGATTCCGGCGGCCGGCATTCCGGTGGCCCGGCATACCGGCTGCGCTCGTCGCGGCAGCCGGTATTCAATGCTGACGTAATTACTGGGCAGGCGTGTTGATCTGCTTCTTCAACGCTTCGAGACGATCTTCGACGGACGGGCCGCGGTTCAGATCCGCGAGCTTGTCGTCGAGCGCTTTGCCGCTCTTCACGTCGGCCGTATTCAGGCGCGCGTCGGAACGGGCATTCGACAACGCAACCTTGTCTTCGAGCTTCTGGAAATCTTCGGACAGATTCTTGCCACCGATACCGCCCAACGCGGTAGCTGCAACGTCTTTAGCCTCAGCGATCTGCTGCTTGGCTTGCAGAATGTTCGAGCGCGCGTTCAGGTCGTTACGACGGGTACGCATGTCGTCGATCTGGCTCTTCAATTGATCAACCGACGGCTCCAGCGTAGTCAGTTCCCGTGCCAGCGCATCGCGCTCGGCTTCGGCCGTGGCTTGCGCGCCGAGGGCTTCGCGCGCAAGCGCTTCGTCGCCGGATTGCAGCGCGCGCTTCGCGCCGTCTTCGTACTTCTTCGCCTTGTCGGCGGCAACATCGCGCTTGCTTTGCTGCGTGGCGACTTGCGCCTGAATCTCGATCAGCGAGTTCTCGGCTTTAGCGATGCTCTCGTCGAGTTCGCGCACAATCTGGCGCGAATCGCGCGACGGATCTTGCACGGAATCGGCTGCGTCGTTCAGGAGACCTTTAAGCGTGCGCGAAATGCTGTCAAAAAGCGACATGAAAACCTCCAAAGAATGAAATCGGCGCTGAATAATTCCCACGCGCTTTAACTGCTTTCCAATGCTACTTTACGCCGCTGCGCGAGAAGCTGCGCAACGTTCGGACCGGAGTTAGGGGCGCACTCGCCAATTGCAATAGCGGCGCCGAAAATTTACGGTTTTGAAACTGAATTGCAAACTGCCTTGGTGGTTAAAACGCGCGGTGTATCAATCAGCCGTTCGCGGATATTACACCACGCATTCTCTTAAAACCGCCTTAAAGGGCGCGATGACATAATCGCCGAATTTGTGTGCGGCGGGCATCCGTGCGGCGGGCATCCATACGGCGGCTGTCCGCAGGGCGAGTGTCCACGTGACGGGTGTCGCGCATGTGAACAGGCGCGGCGTGAGGGCGGCTTGCTGGCGTTTGAGCAGCCGCGCACTGATACGCATCGATGCGCCGTGGGCCAGGCCGTCTCGCCGCTCAACCTCCGTTTTAGGCGAAGCGGCCACCTTCCGTGCTCGGATCGCTTTGCGGATCGTCTTCGTCCCGCGCGGCATCGAGGCGCGGGCGCTTGAGCACATTGCGCAATGGCGTTTCCACGTCGCCTGGTTTCTGCGCCGAGTCCGCAATGGTCACCGCTTTGGCAGCGGCGACGCGCGCCACGGCTTCGGCGGCCGCGGCGGCTTCGATTTCCTCGGCGGTGGCGGTGAGCGCGGCCATAACCCCGGCCGGCAACAGCGGCCCTGGGCTTGCACCCGCGGGCGTGCCCAACAATTCTTCCGCCTGCGATGCGGTCGCGCTTTGCGCCGGTGCAGCGGCTTCGTTGTCACCGTGGGTTTGCAAGGCCGGCGGGAGCGCCGCGCGTGCGTGGCGCGTACCGCGCGCGACACGCTGCAGCGCCGCGTCGAGCGCGTCCGGCGCACGCGGCGCGCGCAACCGGTCGACGATGCTGGCCGCTTTCACCTGCTCGCTGGTCGCGCCGAAGCTCAACACCGCGCGCCGCATCAGTTCGCTGACGCTAATCCCCAGGTCTTCGGCGATGGCGGCGATCGCGCGTTTCTGCGCGGTCGTGACAAATACGACGATGCGTTCGCTGGGCTTGTTCATGGTCGGCTCGCATACTTGTTGGCATTGGCGGTTCAAGGCGTGTATTTTGCGTACGCCGTCGCGCGCGTCGATGACGACTCGCGCGCCGAGTCCATCATATGACGAGTTGCACCGATGCGGAACGGGCGCGACATGAAAATCCCGTGACATCAACGAGTTGTAACGTTTCCGGCGGGCTTGTCCACAGGCCTTTCAACATTTTCTGGGGATAACCCGGGCAGGCGGCGCCGGGCGCTTGTCTGACTGCCGCGATCTACTGTCGCGACACCACACGAAGGGAATTCTTACAAAAAAACTGTCTTGGACGGCGCTTGATTTCTTTAAAATGCGCTGTTACGTTGCGCCGGACGATGCTCTGGGCGTGCCGTGCGGCCGCCCGGGGGCGTAAGGGCCGCGCGGTGTTTTGCGCCTCATGCAGCCCGCTTGCTGTGACGCGCCCACTATTCCAGTCATGCCAATCATCAAACGACCGCATTCTTCAAATTCTCCGGCTGGTGAAGACCGGGACTCCTACCACCGCACTCCAGGACGCAACGCTGCTTCGCGCGACGCTGAGCCCGGCCGCCGTTCGATCGGCGCGAGCATCACCATCTGGTTTGTCAGTCTGCTGGCGACGATCGCCGTGGTGGGCGCGCTGATTGTCGGTTACGCGCTCGTGGTGATGGGGCCGCAACTGCCGTCGCTCGACGCGCTGACCGACTATCGCCCGAAGGTGCCGTTGCGGGTGTACACCGCGGATCACGTGTTGATCGGCGAGTTCGGCGAAGAGCGGCGCAGCATCGTGCGCTTCCAGGACATTCCGGATCAGATGAAGAAGGCCGTGCTCGCGATCGAAGACTATCGCTTCTACGAGCATGGCGGCGTCGACTTCGTCGGCATTTTGCGCGCGGGTATTTCCGACATTACGCACGGCGGTGCCTCGCAGGGGGCGAGCACGATCACGATGCAGGTGGCGCGTAACTTCTTCCTCTCGAGCGAGAAGACCTACACGCGCAAGATTTACGAAATGATGCTCGCGTACAAGATCGAGCGCGCGATGACCAAGGATCAGATCCTTGAGGTCTACATGAACCAGATTTATCTGGGCGAGCGCTCGTACGGTTTTGCCGCGGCCGCGCGCGTGTATTTCGGCAAGGATCTGAAAGACATTACGCTTGCCGAAGCCGCGATGCTGGCGGGCTTGCCGAAGGCGCCGTCCGCGTATAACCCGGTGGTCAATCCGAAGCGCGCGAAGATCCGTCAGGAATACATTCTGAAGCGCATGCTCGAACTGAAATACATCAGCCAGGATCAGTACGACCAGGCCGTCAAGGAAGAGATCCACACCAAGAACGCGGGCAACGAATACAGCGTGCATGCCGAGTACATCGCCGAAATGGTTCGCCAGATGATGTACGCGCAGTACAAGGACGAAACCTATACGCGCGGCCTGAACGTGACCACCACGATCGATTCCGCCGACCAGGAAGCCGCCTATCGCGCGGTGCGCAAGGGCGTGATGGACTACGAGCGGCGCCACGGCTATCGCGGACCGGAGGGCTTCGTGCAACTGCCCGCACCGGGCGACGACCGCGATCAGACCATCGACGACGCGCTCACCGATCACCCCGACAACGGCGAAATCATCGCCGCCGTGGTGACGGACGCGAATCCGAAGCAGGTGAAGGCGCAACTGGTCGACGGCACCGAAGTGACGATCAGCGGCGACGGCCTGCGCTTCGCAGCCGGTGCGCTTTCCGCGCGCGCGGCGGCCGCCACGAAGATCAAGCCGGGCTCGATTGTTCGCCTCGTTGCCGACGAGAACGGCAACTGGCAGATCACCCAGCTTCCGCAAGTGGAGGGCGCACTGGTGTCGCTCACCCCGCAGGACGGCGCGATTCGCGCGCTGGTGGGCGGCTTCGACTTCAACAAGAACAAGTTTAATCACATTACGCAGGCGTGGCGCCAGCCGGGTTCGAGCTTCAAGCCGTTCATCTATTCGGCGGCGCTCGACAAGGGGCTCGGACCGGCCACGATCATCAACGACGCGCCGCTGTACTTCCCGCCGAGCACGCCGGGCGGCGACGCCTGGGAGCCGAAGGACGACGACCAGCCGGACGGTCCGATGCCGATGCGCCTTGCGTTGCAGAAGTCGAAGAACCTGGTGTCGATCCGCATCCTGTCGTTCATCGGCACCAAGTACGCGCAGGATTTTGTCACGCAGCGTTTCGGTTTCGACGCCGACAAGACCCCGCCGTATCTGCCGATGGCGCTCGGCGCCGGTCTCGTCACGCCGCTGCAATCGGCGGGCGCCTACTCGGTGTTCGCGAACGGGGGCTACCGCATCAATCCGTATCTGATCAACGAGGTGACGGATGCGCGCGGCCAGCCGCTCTCGAAAGCGCAACCGTTGACGGCGGGCCGGGACGCGCCGCGCACGCTCGAACCGCGTAACGCGTACATCATGAACAGCCTGCTGCATTCGGTGGCCACGGCCGGCACGGGCGCGGGCACCAATGTGCTGCATCGTTCGGACTTGCAGGGCAAGACGGGTACGACCAACGACGCGAAGGACGGCTGGTTCGCCGGCTATCAACAATCGCTGGTGGCGGTGGCGTGGATGGGTTACGACCAGCCGAAGAGCCTCGGCAGCCGCGAGTTCGGCGCGCAGCTCGCGTTGCCGATCTGGGTCGAGTACATGCAGCGCGCGCTGCGTGGCGTGCCGCAAAGCGAGCCCGCGCAGCCGGACGGCGTGACCGCGATCGACGGCGAATTGTTCTACACGGACATGACGCCGGGCAACGGTTTCGTGGCCAGCATCGGTCTCGATTCGTCGAATCCGACTGCCGGTGCGAGCGACGCGGTGGGCGGTGTGGGGCCGGCGGGTATGACGCCGCCGGCGGTGCCGCCGCCGAGCGTCTCGTCGAATGAAAAGAAGCAGATCCTGGATCTGTTCGAGTCGAACAAGCCTTGATATAAGGCGAGCGTGTGCGGCTTGCCTCGGCCGCACACGCAAGCTTTTGAAAAGGCAGGGAAATCGCTGCCTGGCGCCGGTTGGGTGGCGCTATTCGGGTAAGCCCGGCCGGCAGTTTTTGTGCCCACCCTTTGCGGTGTGTTTTAATCACACCTGCGGTGCTTTCGTACGGGTCCTATACGGACGTTCGATTCCTAAGAGGTTTCAGCCTTCCGCACCGCAGCGTCTGGCCGTGAGCGAGGCGCCCATCGCCAAAAGTCGCGCCGCGTGAGACCCGTTTGACGCGCGCGTGCCACTTCGCTCGTGGGCAACACTCAGGTTGCCGCGGCCGGCGTGTTTGTCATCCAGCATCAACCGGGTCTTTACCGCGTGAAAAGTCGAATTCTCATCTGTCTGATGACAGGTCTGCTGCGTGCATTTGCCTTCCTGCCGTACGGCGTTGTCGCGCGTATCGGCACCGGCATCGGTGCGCTGCTATACCGCATGCCGAGCTCGCGCCGGCGTGTCGTGCATACCAATCTGAGGCTCTGTTTTCCCGACATGAGCGACGAGGAGCGTGAACGTCTCGCGCGCGCGCATTTCTGTCATGTGATCCGCAGTTATGTCGAGCGCGGCCCGCAATGGTTCGGCAACGCGCAGTCGCTGGCGCGTCTCGTCGAAGTGGAAAGTGCGATTGATCTCGACGATATGGAAGGCAAGCCGACGATTTTTGTCGGCTTCCATTTTGTCGGTATCGAGGCGGGTTGCATGATGTATTCGACGCGGCACCCGGTTGCGTCGCTCTATACGCCGATGTCGAACCTGTTGCTCGATTCGATGGCCAAGCGGCAGCGTGCGCGCTTCGGCACGGAAATGATTCCGCGTAGCGATAGTGTGCGGAAGGCTTTGCGTGCCTTGCGTGATGGCACGCCGGTGATGCTGGCCGCCGATATGGATTTTGGGCTGCGGGATTCGGTGTTTGTGCCGTTTTTTGGGGTGCCGGCTTGTACCTTGACTTCTGTTTCGCGGATGGCGAAGGCTGGGAATGCGCGGGTTGTGCCGTTTGTGACTGAGGTTTTGCCCGACTATCGGGGTTATAAGCTGACTATTTTTGATGCGCTAAGCGATTTTCCTTCGGATGATGTTGCTGTGGATGCTCGGCGCATTACCGAGTTTCTTGAGACGCAAGTGCGACGGATTCCTGATCAATATTATTGGGTCCATAAGCGGTTTAAGAATCGGCCTGTGGGGGAGGCTGGGGTTTATTGATCGGGTTTTTTGCGCGTGGCGCTTGGGCGTCTGTGTTTTTATGGTGTTGGCCTTTCCTTGCTTTGTTAGTGGTCTATTAGCGTTGCCCCTGTGCGGGGCGGCACTTACTTTCTTTGCCGCCGCCCCTCAAAAGAAAGATAAGCAAAGAAAGCGGCCCACACCGCTAATTCTTAAGCGGGTCCCCGCGCAGCCACGGTAGTGGTGCATCTGGAATCTGGGTTCTCGCACATTCGGCGTGAGTGACAAGGCCGTCATACCTCCGGCGGCGCTGCGCGCGCCGAGGCGGTACCTCGAACCACTGGGCGTGTGGCCGGCGCCTGAAATGTCTATGTCTGATTTCGTTGCGCGTTCAACGACTTACGTCGGATGTCCAGGTGTTATCAACAAGCCTCTCCACAAAATCTGTGGATAAGGCGTCTGCTCGAAATTTGGCCGGCCCCGCGAGCCGCGTTGTCGATCAGCCCTGCATCCGGCCGCACCGTACGAAACAAACCGATCCGTATCAAGCACTTAAGCGCGTAGCCCCAGAGTTATCAACAACCCTGTCAACATAAACTGGGGATAACGTTGTGACATGTTGAGGCCTCCCAACGGCCTCGTCTGCGAATAAAAAGGGTATTCGGCGCCCTCTGGTTCATTCCGCACCTCAGTCAGAAAACCCCGTGCGCTCAAGACGTTAGCGCGCTTGTCAGAATGTTTTCAACAGCCTCATCAACATAAACTGGGGATAAGTCCGCTAACGTCAGTACGGAATCCCAGGTTTAGTTAGATACCCCCACGCCCGACGCAGGAACCGCCGTTGCCGATGCCGTTGCGGAGGGGCCTGGCTCCACCGGCGGATTTCCCATCGCCTGGAATAAGGCCGCGGTGTCCGTCAGCCGCGCGCTCGTGTAACGGATCTCGTCAAGCTGCGCGTTGCGGAACTGCTGTTCGCTCGACCGCGTCGACGCAATCGGTAAGGCACCCAGCCGGTACCGTCCCGATGTCTCGTCGAAAATTCCCTGCGCCGAGCGCGCGGCAACGCTCGCCGCGTCAAGCGCCTGCGTGTCGTGCTGCAACGCTGCAAGCGTATCGGCAACGTTCTGGAACGCGGTCAGCACGGTCTGCTTGTATTGCGAAACTGTAGCGTCATAGGTGTCGACCGCGGCGCGGCGCTGTGCGAACAGGGCGCCGCCGTGAAACAGCGGTTGTGACAGCGAGGCGCCAATGCTCCAGATCGCCCCCGCGCCGGATAGCGCCACCGGCCAGCTAAAGCCGCCTTGTCCCATCGATGCACTCAGCGAAAGACTCGGGAACATCTGCGCGGTCGCGACGCCGACATCGGCCGCGGCGGCCTTCAGGGCCGCGTCCGCGGCCTGAATGTCGGGTCGGGTGCGCAGCAGCTCGGATGGCACCACGACAGGCACCTGCTCAGGTACGTGCAGTTGCGCAAGATCGAGGTCGTCCGGCGCCGCATCGGGCGTGCGGCCAAGCAGCACCGCCAGAGCATGGCGCGTCGTCAGCCATTGCTGCTTCAAACCCGGCAAACTCGCCGACAGACTCGCCGCGCTTTGTTGCGCGCTCAACTGGTCGGCGTGCGAGACGGCGCCCAAGGCGTAGCGCCGTTGTGTGTCGCGCGCCTGATCGTTGGCAAGCGTCACGAGGCGCTCGGTCGTGTCGATCTGTGCTCGCAACGCCGCACTCGTGATCGCCGCCGTTACGATGTTGGCGGCCAGCGCGCGGCGCGCGGCGTCGAACTGGTAGGCCTGCACATTCACGCGGGCCGCAAGCGCGGCATCGGCGAGACGCGAAGCGCCGAACAGGTCGAGCGTGTAGTGCGCCTGCAATTGACCGACGAAGATGTTGTACAGGAACGTATTCGGACCGGCCTCAGGGATCGCCAGCGCGCGATTGCGGGTGGCCTGGCCGCCCGCGTCAATGGTCGGCAGCAGCGAACTGCCGATCTGTGCGCGCAGTTGCTCGCGCGCCGCGGCGAGGCTCTTGTCGGTCGCGGCAAGCGTCGGGCTGTTGCGCAAGCCTTCGTCGACCAGCGCGTTCAACCCTTCCGATTGATATAGCTTCCACCATTCGGGCACGGGCTTTGCGCCAACCACGAATTGCTGGGTGACGCCCTGTGCGGGCACGGTTTGCGTCGGCTGCACTTCGGCGCCGTAGTGAGCCGGTTGCGGCATCGCGGGCGGCTCGCCGTTCGGGCCGAACGAGCAGGCGGCGAGGGCCAGTGCGGCGCCGCTAAGCAGCGTGAGACGCAGGTGTTGAGGGAATGCAAAGGTAGCCATGATCTCAGTTCCCCGAATGCGTCGTGCCGGACGGCGGCGGTGGCTCGCGCTCGTCGTCGCGTACTCTGAACGACATTGCGTACAGGGCCGGCAGATAGAACAGCGTGAGAATGGTCGCGCTCGTAATGCCACCCATCAGCGCGGTTGCCATCGGGCCGAAAAAGTTCGAGCGCAACAGCGGAATCAGCGCGAGCACGGCGGCCGCCGCGGTTAGCGTGATCGGCCGGAACCGCCGCACCGTCGCGCCGACAATCGCGTCGAAGCGCTTATGCCCCGCAGCAATGTCCTGCTCGATCTGATCGACGAGAATCACCGAGTTGCGCATGATGATGCCGAACATGGCGATCACCCCGAGCATCGCGACAAAGCCAAACGGCTGGCCGAACAGCAGCAGCGTCAGCACCACACCGATCAGACCGAGCGGCGCGGTCAGCACCACCATCAGCACGCGCGCGAAACTCTGCAACTGGATCATCAGGAGCGTCAGCACGGCGATGATCATGATCGGCATCTGCGCGTTGATCGATGTTTGCCCCTTGCCGCTTTCCTCCACCGAGCCGCCGATTTCGATCCGGTAGCCCACCGGCAGCGTGGCGCGAATCTGGCTCAAGGCTTTATCGACGGCATGCGTGACGTCGATCCCTTGCGCGCCCGGCGCGACGTCGGACTGCACGGTGATAGTGGGCTGCCGGTCGCGTTCCCAGATCACGCCGTATTCGAGGTCGTTGCGCAGATGGCCGAGCGTGCCGAGCGGCACGGGGCCGTTCGGCGTCGGCATCGCCAGTGTGAGGAGTTTCGAAGGGTCGACGCGTTCCGCCTTGGGTGCGCGCAGATCGACGCTGATGAGCTTGTCGCGCTCGCGATACTGCGTGACGGTGTAGCCGGAGAGCGTCATGGCGAGGAAACTCGAAACGTCTTCGGAGGTCACGCCGAGTTCGCGTGCTTTTTTCTGATCGACTTCGAAGTGCACCGAGCGCTCGGCAGGCTCGTCCCAGTCGAACTGGACGTTGCGGGTGCCGTGGTCGGCACGCAGGGTCGCAGCGACACGCTCGGCGATCGAACGCACGGTGGCGATGTCGTCGCCGCTCACACGGAACTGCACGGGATAGCCCACTGGTGGTCCGTTCTCGAGGCGCGACAAGCGTGTGCGGATCGCCGGAAAGTTATTGCGCAATTCCGGTTCGAGCCACTGCGCGAGCTTCTCGCGATCTTTCACGGATTTCGCCGTGATCACGAACTGCGCAAAATTCGGTTGCGGCAGTTGCTGATCGAGCGGGAGATAGAAACGCGGCGCACCGGTGCCGACGAAGTCCACCGTATGATCGATTTCCGGGCGGCCCACCAGCACTTTTTCCAACCGCTCTGCCTGGCGTAACGTTGCGTCGTACGAAGCGCCTTCGGGCAAGCGCACGTCCACCAGCAACTCGGGACGGTCCGAGCTCGGGAAGAATTGCTGCGGCACCAGCGTGAAGCCTGCCATGGCCAGAATGAACAGCCCGACGGTGATGGCCAGCACAACAAAACGCCGCTCGATGCACCAGCTGATCCAGCCACGCAACCGCTTGTAGAAGCGGGTGTCGTAGATGTCGTGTTCGTGGTCGTCCGCTTCGTGCGCCTGACGTTTGCGCTCCGGCAGCATGTGATAGCCGAGCAGCGGAATCAGCACCACGGCCGCGAACCACGAGGCGATCAGCGCGATCGCCGACACTTCGAAGATCGAGCGCGTGTATTCGCCGGTGCTCGACTTCGCCAACGCGATCGGCAGGAAGCCGGACACGGTCACGAGCGTTCCGGTCAGCATCGGAAAAGCGGTGCTGGTGTACGCGAAGGCCGCGGCGCGCGTGCGGCTCCAGCCTTGCTCCAGTTTCACCGACATCATTTCGACCGCGATGATCGCGTCGTCCACCAAAAGCCCCAACGCAAGCACCAGCGTGCCCAGCGACACTTTGTGCAGCCCGATGTCGAACAGATACATGCACAGCGCCGTGACGGCGAGCACCACGGGTATCGAGATCACGACCACCATGCCGGTGCGGACACCCAACGACAGCAGGCTGACCACCAGCACAATCGCAATCGCCTCGGCGACGGCTTCGAGAAAATCGTCGACAGAACGCGCGACCGCGTTCGGCATGCTCGACACTTCGACGAGCTGCAAGCCCGCGGGCAGGTAGCCCCGCAGCTTGACCATCTCCTGATCGAGCGCTTTACCCAGACGAATCACATCCCCGCCCGGCTGCATCGTGATGCCGATGCCGAGGACCGTCTTGCCGCCCGAGCGCATTTGCGTGACGACCGGATCGTCGTAACCGCGCTTGATGGTCGCGATGTCACCGAGACGGAACGAGCGGTTGTTGATGCGGATCAGCGTGTCGGCGAGCGCGTTGACGTCCTTGAACTGGCCGGTGGGGCGCACGAACACACGGTCGTCGGTGGTAGTCAGCGTGCCCGCCGGCGAGACGCTGTTCTGCGAATTGATGGCCTGGCCCAGTTGCTGCGGCGAGATACCAAGGCGCGTGAGTTGCGTGTTGGTGATCTCGATGTAGATGTGCTGATCTGGATCGCCGAAATAATCGACCTTGCCGACGCCCGGCACCCGCAGCAGCACCGTGCGCAACTGGTCCGCATAGTCGTGCAACTGCGCGGCGGAAAAGCCGTCGCCCTCGAGCGTGTAGATGTTGGTGTAAACGTCGCCGAATTCGTCGTTGAAGAATGGGCCTTGAATGCCTGGCGGCAAGGTCGCCGCGATATCTCCTACTTTCTTGCGCACCTGATACCAGGTTTCAGGCACGTCCTTGACGGGCGCCGAGTCTTTCATCGAGAAGAACATCAGCGATTCGCCGGGGCGCGAGTAACTGCGCACGAAATCGATGGCGGGCGTTTCCTGCAGTTTGCGGCCAATGCGGTCGGTGACCTGTTCCTGGACCTGGCGCGCGGTCGCGCCGGGCCAGAAGGTGCGGATCACCATGACGCGGAACGTGAAGGGCGGGTCTTCGGATTGGGCGAGACGGGTATAGGCGAGAATGCCGAACGCGGTTGCGAGCGCGATCAGGAAGACGACCAGCGCCTGATGGCGCAGCGCCCATGCGGACAGGTTGAAGCGTCCTTCTTCATGGGTAGTGCTCATGAAGCGAAGTCCTCGGGATGCAGCGGTGGGATCACGTGGACTTTTTCACCGGCGGTCACGGTATGCACGCCTTGCAGCACGACGCGGTCACCGTTCTTGAGCCCCTGGCCGATCACGATGGTGCGCTCGTTATAGCGGGTGACCGTCACGCGGCGCAGTTCTAGCGTACCGACGCCCGACGCGTTATCCGCAGGACGCACGATCCACACAGCCGGCTGTGTGCCGTCGTGGAACAGGGCGGTGGCAGGTACCGTGAAGGAACTGTTCTCGCTCGTGGCTGGGTTGGCTGATGAGCTGTCAGCGGACTTGCCACCTGGGTTCGAGGGCGAAGCTGCGGACAGCGCGATGTCGGCAGTCATGCCAAGACGCACGTCCGGGCCGGGATTGTCCAGCGTGAGCTTGGCGCGGTACGTGCGGCTTTGCGGATCGGCGGCGGGCGACAGTTCGCGCACGCGCGCGGTAAAGCTGCGGCCCGGCAGCGCGGCCAGCGTGACCTTCGCGGTCTGTCCGATCGAGAGCGCGGCTAGCGCGCTTTCCGACACGTCGCAGACCACGTCGACATCGCCGGTCCATGCGAGGTTGTAGACGGCCTGGCCGGCGGACACGTTCTGGCCGGTATCGGCCTGTTCGGCGGTAATCACACCGGCGTGATCGGCAACCAGCGTGGTGTACTGCAACTGATCTTTCGACAACGCCGCCTGTTGCGCGGCCTGATCGCGCTGCGCCGCGGCTGACGCGTAGGCGTTGGTGGTCTGTTCGAGCTGCGCGGGCGCGATCAGGTTTTCTTTCGCCTGTGCCTGATCGCGATCGAGTTGCTGCTTCGCATACACGAAACCGTGCTGCGCGGCTTCCAGCTGAGCCTGCGCGCTGGCGGCATTCTTTTGCGCGTCCGCCGGATCGAGCCGGGCGACGATCTGCCCATTCTTCACCACGTCGCCTAACCGCACACGCCGTTCAATGATCTTGCCGCCGACGCGAAACGACAGCGGTGTGGAATAGCGCGCCTGCACTTCGCCCGGCAACGATGCCGCGGCCAATGCGCTGCCGTCGGAATGCACGGCAACGGCGACTACCGGGCGCGGCGCGGGCGCAACCGGTTCTTTCTTCGAGCACGCGGCGAGCGCGACGATACCGGTGAGAGCGAGGGCGAATGCTGCGCGGCGCAAGCGCGCGGGACGGGCATGCGGATGGAACTGCTGGCGCATCGCAGACGATGCGGGAGGACCGGGACGCTTCACAATTACCCCAACTGGAGACACCGAACGAGCACGGCAAGCCGCAGTGGCTCGCCAACGAAGACGCGTGGGCCGAAACATGCATTTTGCATACGTGTCTGACTTCGAATGGATGTGTGAATTCTAATACACACCTGTATCTGAATGTTGATGTGAATTTAAATTCTTTTCGGTGCTAGACTTGCGCCCATGAAACGGCAACGACTTACACGCGAGCAGAGCAAAGATCAGACACGTCTGCGTCTGCTCGACGCTGCGCAAGCAATTTTTATGAAGAAAGGCTTTGTCGCGGCGAGTGTCGAAGACATTGCCGGGGCGGCGGGTTATACACGCGGCGCGTTCTACTCGAACTTCCGCAGCAAGAACGAGCTGTTTCTCGAACTACTGCGGCGCGACCACGAGACGATGCAGGCGGGGCTGCAGGCCATCTTCGAAAGCGCGGCCTCGCGCGAAGAGATGGAAGAACGCGTGCTGCGTTATTACGGCAGCCTGCATCGCGAGAACAAGTGCTTCCTGCTGTGGGTGGAGGCGAAGCTGCTCGCCGTGCGCGACGGCCGCTTCCGGATACGCTTCAACGCGTTCCTGCACGAGAAGCTCGAACAGTTGAGCGCCTACATCCGCGAGTTTTCGGCGCTGGTCGGCACGCCGCTACCGTTGCCGGCGGAGACGTTGGCGATGGGCTTGATGGGATTGTGCGACGGCGTGCAGTTCTTCTACACGGTCGATCCACAGAACGTGACGGGGGAAGTGGCTGAAAAGGTGCTGACGGGCTTTTTCGCGCGCGTGGTGTTCGGGCGCGACGCGTAGGGCGAATGCCGGCGAATCAGCTCGCCGGCAACTGCGCGCAGGCGTCCGCAACCGGCGTGGCGCAGACGAACGCGTACTGCCCGCTGTAGCGCAGGACTTCCTCACCGGCGTGCAGCACGACCTTGATGTCCGGGCACCGCTCGTAAGCGATGAAGGCCGAACAGGCCGCGGCAGACCAGCAAACCAGTGAAAACGCGATTTTTTCGAAAAGCTGAAAACGATGTGGCATAGCAATAGGTTCCTTTCGGGCGCTATGTTACCAGCATCTAAGGGTTTATACCTACCAAATATCCACAGTTCGTCCGCAAAACGCCTCGCAATCGTGTCGCGAGCGCCTCAGAAACCTGACCGGATTGTCATGTTCGGGTCAGGGTTGGGACAGGTCGGGTCGATACAATCGAATCGTTGGGCAAACCCGTGCGCACCTTGTCGTTCGGGTCGACACAGGCGGCAGCGTTGCGCCGGCCCGGCTTCACCGAGGCAGGAGTCGTCCCATGAATCAATTGCAGTCGATGCGCGTTTTCGTCAAGGTGGCTGACCTGGGCAGTTTCGTTGGCGCGGCGGGCGCGCTGGATCTTTCCACTGCGGTCGTCACGCGTCACGTCGCGGATCTGGAAGCGCGTCTCGGTGTGCGGCTGCTCAATCGCACGACGCGTCGTCTCTCGCTGACCGAAGCCGGTGCGACCTATCTGGAACGCGTACGCCACATTCTCGACGACCTGGAAGGCGTCGAGCAGATGGTCGTGGCGCGCAATCAGGAACCGGTTGGAACCTTGCGGGTCGTCGCGCCAGTGGTGTTCGGGCTGCACAGCCTTGCGCCGGTGGTGCAGTCATACGCCGAGCATTATCCGGACGTGATGCCCGACGTCACGCTCGCGGATCGCCACGTCGATCTGGTGGAAGAGGGGTTCGACGTTGGGATCATGGTGGCGCGGCAGATGCGCAGCGCGAGCATCGTCACGCGGCGTCTGACCACCGGTTATATGACGGTCTGCGCGACGCCCGCCTATCTTGAGCAGCACGGCACACCGACCCGTCCTGAAGATCTGCTGACGCATCCGTGTCTGAGCCGGCCTGCCGAGCAGGGCGGCGACGAGAAGGTATTCACCGGACCTAACGGCGAAGTGCGGGTAAGGCCCACCAACGCGATTGCGGCGAACAACACCGAGATGCTGCGGCAGTTTGCCTTGTTGGGCATGGGCGTGGCGATTCTGCCGAGCTATCTGATCGGCCGGGATCTGGCCTCCGGGCGACTCGTGCCCTTGCTGGGCGATTACCACCTGCCGAAAATCGAGATCACGATTGCCTATCCGAGCCGCCTGCATTTGCCGGCAAAGGTGCGCACGTTTATCGATCACCTCGTCGCGCACTTCCAGCAGATCGAAGCACAATCACGCGATCCGCGAGCCATGATGCTGGCGCGTTCGGCTGGGTGGTCGGCGGCCGCCGGGGCGCCGCTTGTCGGATCACCGGTCTATGCGGACGACCTGCCGGTGTCGGCGCTGCCGGTCGAGCGGGCGCGGCCGTTGCGCAAGGCTTCGGGCGGACACGTCGCGGTGCCTTCGCCAATTTGACGGGATCCAGGCGCGCCTGCACCTGAAACGGCGCGCCCGCAAGCGTTCACGGCGTTCGGCACCGGCTTTCACATCTGGGTTATCTTCTTGGGTCCCGAGGGCGGCATCGTCGCGCCAACTCAAGAAAATGTCCCGAGAGCCGAAGCACATGAACCTGAGTTTCGCCAACACCACACACGCCGACGTCGATACGCTCGTGGAAATCCGTATCGCGGCCATGCGAGAGAGTCTGGAACGCATCGGCCGCTTTGATCCCGTTCGCGCACGTGAACGCTTTGTTGCGTCGTTCGATCCCGGTTTCTGCCGCTTCATTCTGATTGACGGCGAGCGTGCCGGCTTCGTGCTGTTGAGACACGACGCCGACCATCTGCTGCTGGATCATCTGTACATCGTTCCGACTCAGCAGGGCAAAGGGATCGGCCAGGCCGTACTGGCCGAACTATTCGCCGAGGCCGATGCGAAATCGCTGCCGCTCAAAGTGGGTGCGCTGCGCGACAGCGATTCGAATCGTTTTTACCAGCGGCATGGCTTCGTCAAAGCGGCCGAAAGCGAGTGGGATATTTATTACGAACGCGAGCCGCGAGCGTGACCCGCTTCAAATCCACACATCGTTCGCCGCCGTGCGTTCGTTGCTTTCTTCGCCGGTGTTCTTGACGCCGCGCGGTTCAATCAGCAATAGCTTGACTTCGCGTTCGGCGTACGGCTTGTGCTCCGTGCCTTTGGGCACCACGAACATTTCTCCTGCTGACAGAAGCACGGATCCATCGCGCATGTCGATGCGCAATTGCCCGTCGAGCACGATGAAGGTTTCGTCGGTCTCGGCATGTTCATGCCAGACGAAATCGCCTTCGATGCGCACCAGCTTGAACTGGTAGTCGTTCATTTCGGCGACGACGCGCGGTTGCCATGGGTCGTTGATGAGCTGCAGTTTTTCAGCGAAGTTGATGGCGCGGTAAGGACGTTGAATCGCTTGAACATCGGACATTGCGGTGCTCCTCCTGAGTGATCATTTTCAAGCTGGAGCGTAGGGCGTGACGCGCTATCGGGTCTTGTACGTTTGTGCGCGCGGCTGCAATGCGACGGCGCTATGTCGGGACGTTCGTCGCCTCGTGCGTACGCGTTGCCGAGGGCCCCAGCATCTTCAGCCACTGTGCCGGCGCGACACCCCACGCGCGTTTGAAATGCCGCGTCATGTGACTTTGATCAGTGAAGCCGGCGGCCGCGGACGCATCGGCGAGCGATATCCCCTTGACGGCCAGTTCCCGCACGAGATCGAGACGCCGCATGGTCAGATAGCGATGCGGACTGGTGCCGAACAGCGCACGAAAATCCCGCGACAAACTCCAGCGGTCGCGTCCGGCGGCTGCCGCCAGTTCGTCGAGTGTGACGGCACTGTCGAGCGAGCCCAGCATGTACTCGCGCGCCCGTTCCGCCGCGAGGTAATCCACCGGCCGTCGCGTCGTCGCCGCCGCACCGACCACGGCGTCGAGCGCGATGGCCAGATCGTAGAGCGCATCGTCCTGTTCGAGCGAATCGATTGCGCGATCCATCGTGCGCAGCAGCCTCTCGGTCGCGGCAAAGAGACGCGGGTCGTTCGACAGGCCGCCTTCGAGGAACGGCAACGGCTTGCCGCCGAGCGCCTGCTGGAACAGCGCCGGATCGACATAGATCATCCGGTAGCGAAAGCCGTCGCGGGTGCCGGCCTGGCCGTCGTGCGGCTCGTCGGGATGCAGCACCATCGTGCCGCCCGGCAAGCTGCTACGCATGCTGCCGCGGTAGCGGAAGCTCTGCACGCCAGCCAGGGTGCGGCCTATCGCATAGGTATCGTGCCGGTGCATGGCATAGCCTGCACGATGGAAGAAGGCTTCGATTCGCTCGATGCCGCTCGTGCCGCCCGAATGCGGCGAGCGATGAATCCAGTCGGAAGCGGGCTTTGGATCGGACGAAAGCGGACTCAGCGTCAACACCTGCTTGCCGCTCATGCGCCCAGACCCGGCCCGTAATTGCCGCCGATCAGGCGCGTGATCGACGTGACGTCGGCGTAATCCTGTTCCGGCAAGCCGTCGAGCATCGACAGGACTTCGTTGCTCGCGCCGGCTTCGCGCGCGGCGTCGACTAGCGCGTCTTTGTAAGTCGGGAAACTGACTTCGCGCAGCACGTCGGCGATCTGCAGATCAATCGATTCGCCGGGAATAGTCGATGCGCTCATGCAAGTGCTCCCAAGGGCTGTTTTCAGGTCTGCAAGTGTTCGTTCTGGCCCGTGAAGCTTCGCTCCAGATGCCGCGACTTGGGCAGCGCAATGTATTGCCATTGTTGCGGACGAGTGTTGTCAGTGGCGGCGACGTCCGGCGCTGCGGGAGCGACGGGTGCGGCGTTGGCGCGTTCGGCAAGGCTATTGGCGGTCGTGCTCTCCGTCGCGGTATGAACCGGCGCGGCGAAACACGAGGCTGACAGTGTCACCATGGTCAACAGTGTCGAGGTTTTCATCACCCGACCTCCTAAGCTCATGCGGCGCTGACAAGTTGAGCAAGCGCTGCGCCATCCCCGCGTCGAAAGGAGGGCGCAACCTACACGCGGCGTTGCCCTATGCGCGCAGGGCGTATCTACCATCTTAGATGGCAAACCGTTCGGCCGCGCGCGCAAAAGAGACAAAACCTCATTGTAGATTTCACATGATGGCAGGAAAAAGGCAACGCAGTCGCGAACGGTCGTGCAGCGTTTATGGTGCGCTGCAATAGACGCTTGCGGGTTCTCCGCCTAGCGCAGCACCTCGAACCGCGTCCAAGGCCACGACGGCCGGTCGCGCATATAGCCGTTGAGCCAGTTCCACTGCGGATGGCGCTTCATGAACGCCTGGGCGTCGAACGGCCGCCCGCACGGGTGCCCCCAGCGCGCGGTGAAGGCCATGCTGCGCGCCATGTCGCTGTCGACCACCTTGCCGTCGTTGGCGCCCCACGGATTGAACGGTCCGTGATCGGTGCCCCCGAAGCGCGCGTCGTCCAGTTCCAGATGCCCGCAGATGGTGCGCGAGCACGGGTTGTCGTTGCGGTCGAGATAGACGTCGTGATGGTCGGCGATCATCTCTTTCGCGAGTTCGACGTCGATCTTGCCGTGATGCATTTCTTCGAGCTGCATGAAGCGCAAGCGGCGCGCGCCGTTCTTGCGCACATCCGTATAGTCTTCGCCTTCGCCGATGCATTCCTGGTTGCGGATTTTCAGATCGGTCGCGGTGTTGTAACCGCTATAGAAGCCGTTTTTCGTACTCTCGAAACCGGAATAGTGCAGCCCGAGTTCATAGCGCGCGATCTCGCCGGTCTTGGTGTCGCCGAGCAGCCAGCTGTTCGCATACCCGCCGTTATTGGCGACCGCGAACATCTCGCACCATTCGCCGATGTTGTTGGCGTACTGCGACGCGCGCCGTGAGCGATAGAACTCCGGCGCACCCGCCGCGTTGTAGCCGGCAAAGTTGGAGATGGTGGTTTCAGTCACCATCAGGCCGGCTTCGGTGACCCAGAAATCGGTGAGACTGGAGATGCAGCCCGGCAAGCCCTGCATCAGGATGCGATTGCCACGGTCCGGCACGATGTCGAATACGACGTTGAACGCATCGCCCGCGGCATAGCGGTCCCAGGAGTTATGCGCCATGACGATGCGGCCGTCCCGGGTGGCATTGCCGGTGGCGATGAACGCGCTGCAGTGATGGCCGCGGCGCCCGCGCCACGGTTTCAGGCCGTGCTGCGGCCGCTGGGCCGCCGCGTGGCTCGGCCACCAGCTTTGCAGCAGATCCATGTAGCCGTTCCAGGCCAATACTTCGGCGAACGGCAGCTTCGCGCCGTCGGCGATGCCCTGGATTTCGTCGGCGAATTCGGTGTCGAGTTTGTTGGCGAACTGGGAGACCGCGGCGTCGACGAAGGTATCGAAGTCTTCGCCGGTGTCCCATTTCGCAAGGTAGCGGGCGGTGCGGATCGCGTTCTGGATTTCGGTGGCGAGCAACTGGCCGTGCTGCTCGCCGCGATCGTACGGCTCGCCTTCGATATGCAGGAAAATCCAGCCCGCCTGGTCGCGGCGCACGGCATCGAGGGACGGTTCACTCATCTTCGCTCCGATCGAAAAGCGGGCGTCTCGGCGCGCCCGTCCTGGCGTAACGCGCGCTGCTCGCAATCGCTGCAGCGGTCTCCCCATTGTAGAGAATCTTCTGCGCTTTACACGGAGCGGGATCTGGCGCGCGGGACCTAGGAGTGTGCGCGGCAGAGATCTGATGTCATCCGATCAGGCGGGGTAAACGTTGTTAGAAGATGCCGACCAGCTATCTCCCCTACGAGCCGCAGCAGCAGATGTTGCTGCCCCATGCACTGCAAGACTGGCTGCCCGAAGGGCACCTTGCCTACTACATCAGCGATACGGTGGATTCGCTCGATCTGTCCGCCTTTCATGCGCGGTATGCCGGCGGCGGCCCGCGCAACCAGCCCTTTCATCCGGCGATGATGGTGAAGGTGCTCGTGTACGGCTATGCGACCGGCGTGTTCTCGTCGCGCAAGCTGGCCAGGAAGCTGCATGAAGATGTCGCGTTCCGGGTCCTCGCGGCGGGCAACTATCCGGCGCATCGGACGCTTTGCGACTTTCGCGCCTTTCACCTGAAGGAGCTGTCGGACCTGTTTGTGCAGGTGGTGAAACTGGCCAGGGAATGTGGACTGGTCAGGCTCGGGACGATTGCCGTTGACGGCACGAAGATCAAGGCCAATGCGTCGCGCCACAAGGCGATGAGCTACGACCGGATGAAGAAGGCCGAGCTGGAGCTCAAGGAACAGATCGATGCGCTGCTGGCAAAAGCGAAAGTGGCCGACGAGGTGGAGAAGAACGAGCCGGAACTCGATATTCCAGCCGAGATCACGCGGCGCGAGGACCGGCTTGCAGTGATTCGCGCCGCACGCGCGCGCCTGGAAGAACGTCAGCGCCAGGCCGATATCGCACGTGGTCGTAGCGACGACGCACCGTCAGATGACTCGAGCAAGCCGAAAAAGAAGTCCCGTTTCAAATACAAATTCGGCGAACCGAAGCCCGACGCACAGGAGAATTTCACCGACCCGGAAAGCCGGATCATGAAGCATGCCGGCGGCGGATTCGACTATTCCTACAACGCCCAGGCTGCAGTCGACGATACGGCTCACATCATCGTCGCGGCCGAACTGGGTAACAGTGCCGCCGACAGCGTGCAATTGCCAACCGTTCTGGCTGCGGTGCTACGCGATGCCGGCGCCGATCCCCGGCAAGTCCTTGCCGATGCGGGCTACCGGTCGGAAGCAACATTCGAGCAGTTGCGTGAGCACCCCGCCGACCTGATCGTAGCGCTCGGACGCGAGGGCAAGAAAGACGTGAAGATCGATGCCACCAAGCGGCCGCTATGCGCCGCGATGGCAGAAAAGTTTACTTCTGCGCAAACTCAGGCGGCCTATCGAAAGCGCAAATGGCTGTCCGAACCGCCGAACGGCTGGGTAAAAAGCGTTCTCGGGTTTCGACAATTCAGCATGCGCGGGCTGGCCAAGGCCCAGGCCGAGTGGAAACTCGTCTGCGCGGCGCTGAACCTGCGCAGAATGTCGAAAATGACGCCTGCGTAAGCCCAGAAGAGGGCAACCTCGCCTGGATTTCGCCGCCGGGTAAGCCATTTTTGCGCGCACTGGCGAGCAAAACCGCAATCGGCGTTGACGCCGCCCGATGCGGCGTCAACGCCGGCGGATCAAATTCTGTCTGCCGCGCGGACTCCTAGCGCGTCGGATTCATGCGGAAATACGCATCGAGCAAGGATGTCTTGTAGACCACTCCAGCAAGCTTCGGATCCGATGCGCTTTCGACCACCGGCAGCCGCTCGCCCTGAAACGCCATGAAGTGCTGCAACGCAACGCCGAGCGGCATATCCGGCGTGAGTACGTCGAAATGCGCCTGCAGATAATCCGCAGCGGTTTTCGCGGAGGTGTCGCGCTTGTCGAGCAGATCGGAGGTGATGTCCTTGAGCGCGACCACGCCGAGAAACGCGCCGGACTCGTTGGCGACGTACAGATACTTCACCGGATATTCGAGGAACACGCGCGTCATGTCCTGCACGGTCGCGTTCGGCGCCACGACGGTTTCGGCGGGACGGATGAGCTCACGCATCTGCGTCGCGCGCAGACGGCTGCGCTCCAGTTCCTCCTCATTGCGGCGCAGCGTGATGTCGTACATCGACGTCTTGCCGATCGCGCGCGAGACGAAATACGCGACTACGCACGACAGCATCAGCGGCAGCACCACCTGATAGCTGAGCGTCATTTCGAAGATCATCAGGATCGCCATCAGCGGCGCCTGCGTGGCGCCGGCCAGAAACGCGCCCATGCCGACCATCGCATAGGCGAACGGCGCCGAGGTGCCGTGCGGCCACAACGCGTGCATGCCCAGACCGAACAGCGAGCCGACCACCGCGCCGACGAAGAGCGTCGGCGTGAAGACCCCGCCGATCGCGCCTGACCCCACGGTCGCCGACGTTGCGACGATCTTGAACACCAGCACGAGGACGAGCGCGGTCCACGTCCACGGCGAATGCAGAATGGAATTGACCACGCTGTAGCCGTTGCCCCACACCTCGGGCGTCCACACCGACAGAATGCCGACGACGAGACCACCCAGCGCCAGCCGGATCGGCAGCGGCACGGGCAGCTTGCGAAAGTTGGTTTTCGAGAAGTCCATCAGCCGCAGAAACTGCGGCGCGGCCGCCCCGCACAGCAGCCCAAGCGCGACGAACAACAGGACTTCCGCGCCCGCCACTGGCGGAAACACCGGCATTTCGTACGGCGGCTTGTAGCTCGTGAACTCGCGCATGGTGATGTTGGCGACCACCGCCGAGACCACCACGGGCCCGAAGCTTTCCATCACGATCGAGCCGAGCACGATTTCGGTGACGAAAAACGCGCCGGCAATCGGCGCGCTGTACGCGGAGGTAATCCCGGCTGCCGCGCCGCACGCTACGAGCAGGCGCAGACGCGGCGGATCGAAATGCACCCAGCGGCCGATCAGCGACGCGGCGAGCGCCGCCAGTTGCACCATCGGACCTTCGCGGCCGATCGAGCCGCCGCTCGAAATCGTGAACAGCGACGACACGCTGCGCCAGAAGCTCAGCTTGACCGGCACTACGCCGTCGCCGATGGCGACTGCTTCCATGTAGTCGATGTGATTGCACTTGTCGACGTGACGCTGCGCGACCAGCAGAAAGAAGCCGGCGATCAGGCCGCCCGCGGCGGGCAGCCACACGCGCACCGTCCACGGCAGGCCGCGCGCCATTTCGACGAAACTGCCGGATTTGCCGACCACCGCCACTTGCAGCAAGGCGATGCCTTCGCGAAAGGCAATCGTCGCAAAGGCGCCCGCGACGCCGACCACCACCGACCAGACCAGCATCGTGTGGGCGTCGGACAGACGGAACAGGTCTTGGGCGCGGGTGCGCAGCTTCAGCAGGAATGAAAGCACGTCGGCAGGAGAGGGGGTAAAGGGTGAATGGAATGCGCGTACGGTAACAGCATCGCGCCCGCTAAAGGAAGCGGGCGCGATGCGCAGCGTTCGCGAAGGCGGCCGGCGTGGATCAAGTCGCCGCCTTATCGAGTTCCGGGTAGTGCCGGAAGATGCAGGCTTCGTTATGCTCGATGCGTCGGTCGGACTGGAGATAAGCGGCGATGTTCGGCCGCTCGATCACCGCGTCGTGCAATGCCGCGAGGCGCGGATAGTGTTCGCCGAAACGCTTGAGCGCGCGCGGAAATGCGTACAGCAAACCGTCGATCAACTGGAACATCGACAGGTCGACGTACGTGAGCGCGTCGCCCACCATGAACGTGTCGCCGGCAGGGTTCTGTTTCAGCACGCGCTCGAAGTACGTCATGAACTTCGGAATGCGGTTGTCGATGAAGTCATGCGCGCGCACTTTGGCGGCGTCTTTCTGGTCTTCGTAATAAAGCGCGCTGGCGAGCGGATGATGCGTGTCGTGCGCTTCGGTCACCATGTCGGCGACGGTCAGTTGCAGCCCGTTGGCGACATAGCGCAGGCTTTCGTCCGATGGCGCGAGCTTGAGCCTCGGGCCGAGGTAGAACAGGATGTTGGCGGTCTGCGCGATCACCAGATCGCCGTCTTTCAGAAACGGCGGCGCGAACGGCGGATGGGGCTCGTTCCTGCTCTTCATCAGCGCCATCATCGTGTTCGTGCCGAGGCCCTCCGATGGCTCGCCGCGCGCCACTTCCACGTAGTCCGCGCCGGCTTCTTCCAATGCCAGCCGCACGAATTCGCCGCGGCCTTGCAGGCCGTCCCAATAGTAAAGTTCCAGACTCATCGATCGGTCCTCATTCCGGTTGCATGAACGGGTTTGCATGAACAGATAACGTCAGCAACCAGTATGCCGTGCGTGCGTGCCGGATGGTTCTCCTGAACGCACAAAACCCCGCACGCGGCGGGGTGGGTCAGGAGGCGAGGGCGGTTTAGCCGAGCAGGTGCTGGACGGCCCATGTGATACCCAGTCCGCCGGAAATCAACCACACATACAGAATGAAACCGGTGGTCAAGGCGCGGGGGCCGGCCTGACGGATTTGCGCGATGCGGGTTTCGATACCGAGCGCGGTCATGGCCATGGTGAGCGCGAAGGTGTCGAGCATGTTCAGCGTGCTGGTCGCGCTTTCCGGCAGGACGTGCAGCGAATTGATCACGACGAAGGCAAGGAAGCCGAGCGCGAACCAGGGAATCGCCAGCTTGCGCGGCGCGTGGTGCTTGCCGTCTTCGGCCTTGGCGGCGCTGCGTGCCGAGCGGTTCACCCACATGCCGACCACCAGCAGCACCGGCACCAGCAGCATCACGCGGGTCATCTTGACGATGGTCGCGATGTGGGTCGCTTCCGGGCTCACGTTGCTGGCCGCGCCGACCACCTGCGCCACTTCGTGAATCGTGCCGCCGAAGAACAGGCCTGCGCCCACCGTGTCGAGATGCAGCCAGCCCGCCTTGAACAGTACCGGGTAGAGGAACATCGAGAGCGTGCCGAACAGCACCACGCTGCCCACGGCCATGGCGCTCTTGTGCGGCTTCGATTGCAGCGTCGACTCGAACGCGAGCACGGCTGCCGCACCGCAGATCGCGCTGCCCGCGGCCGTGAGGAGGGCCGTGTCGCGGTCGAGCTTCATGATCTTCATACCGGCCCACGTGCCGATCACCAGCGTGCTCACGACGATCAGCACCGATTCGGCGAGACCGGGCAAGCCGACCTGAGCGATTTCCTGCAGGCTGACGCGCAAGCCGAAAAACGCCACGGCGATACGCAGGAGCTTGCGCGCCGAGAAGTTGACGCCGGCCGCCCAGCTTTCGGGCATGCCGTCGCGCAGCGCGTTGCCGTAAATGGCGCCCGCCACGATGCCGACGATCAGCGGGCTCAAACCCAGGCCGGCGATGGCCGGGATCGACGCGATGCGGGTCACGGCAGCGGCAAAGAGCGCAACGAAGAGAATGCCGTTCAGCTGGCCCCGGGTGGATGACGCCGATGATCCGGCGGAAGTGGCAGAAGCGGTGAGATGTGGTGTGGACATGGCGTAGTGCCTTCCTATGGCTGTCTTGATTCGATAGCCCTAATCCTAAATTAGATATATCGATATGAAAAATCGTGATTTAGAATGTAAAGTATCAGTTGAGCGGATACTTTGACCATCATGACCCCAGACCAACTTATAACGTTTGCCGCCGTTGCCGAACATCGCAACATCAGCCGGGCGGCTGTGGCGCTGCATTTATCGCAGCCGGCCGTGTCCGGCCAATTGCGGCAGTTACAGGACGAATTCGGCGAGCCGCTGTACCTGCGCGACGGGCGCGGCGTGCGGCTCACGCCCGCCGGCGAACAACTCGCCAGTTATGCAACCCGGCTGCGGGATACCTGGCGGCAGGCGCATGCGTATCGCGACGCGTTGCGCGGGCTCGAGCAGGGCACCTTGCGCATCGGCGCGAGCACCACGCCGGCGAGCTATCTGCTGCCGTACCTGATCGCCGACTTTCATCGCCGCCATCCCGACGTGACGCTGCATACCGCCGATGGCAACACCACGGAAATCGTCGGCGCGCTGGGCTCAGTGGATATCGCGCTGATCGAAGGGCCGGTCGGCGCGGATCTGCCGCCGGACACTGCCGTGCATACGTGGCGCGAGGACGAGATTGTCGCGATCATGCCGCGCGCGCATCCGCTGGCGCAGGCGGCCGGCGCGGATACGGAGGGCGGGTACGGGGCGGGCATCGATGGCGGGCGGGTGGACCTGACGGCATTCGCCTCGCATCCGCTGGTGTTGCGCGAAGCGGGGTCGGGCGTGCGGCAGATTGTCGAGCGGGCCTTTGCGCGGGCGGGCGTGCCGATGCGCGTGGCGCTGGAGATTGCCGGGGTCGAAGGCGTCAAGGAAGCGGTGCGGGCGGGCATGGGCATCGGTTTCGTCTCGGCGATGTCGATGCGGCACGAGGACGGTGTGCTGTGCCTGTTCTCGCTGGGCCCTGAGCCGCTGACGCGGCGGCTGTCGATTCTGGTGCCGCATGCGAGTGCGCCGTCGCGGGTGGTCGAGCAGTTCCTCGCGCTTTGCCTGGCCGATGGCACCTGATCGAGCTGGCCTGGGGATTTCCACTATGGTGCATGACGCCGGGCCCGGCGCACTATTCCGGCATCGCAAGCGCCTCGGCGCTTTTTTTCGAAACGTGTTTGGAACCGGTTCCAAATGCCGATCAAATGCTGATACGGCACAGATTTGAGTAAATTCGACATGACTGACGCAGTGGACGTGGTGATCGTTGCAAGCGCATTCGGGATGGACGCGGTTCGCAAGGGCGGTCATCTGAAGTGGGCCGGCGCGAGCAAACAGGCCGGCGCGGCGGCGTTCGAAGTGCGCCGCGAACTGTTCGCGCACGAAGCCGACGCCGCGCCGCGAGCGTTGAGCGCGCTCGGCAAGTCGATCGCCGAACTGGGCTTGTGGTCGGTGTATTCCACTCCCGCTTCGCTTTACTCGTCCGACGGACACCTCGACGCCGGCGCACTGCGTCTCGCGCTCGACGAGGCGACCGCGTTCGGCGCGCGCTTCGTGAAGCTGCAGCTCGGTGGATTCGCTAGCGAGGCTCATGGCGCGGCGATTGCCGACCTTCTGCGCGGCGCGAATGTGCGGCTCGTCGTCGAAAACGGGCAACTGGCCGAAGGCGGCTCGCTCGCGCAATTCGTCGGCCTGTTCGACGCGCTGGCGCGCGAAGACCACGCGGATCTCCTCGGCATGACCTTCGACATCGGTAACTGGGCATGGCGCGATGTTGCGCCGCTGGATGCTGCCGGGCCGCTGGCCGCACACGTCGAATACATCCATTGCAAGACGGCGGTGGGCGAGGGCGCACGACGCTTTCCCGCCGCGCCGGCCGCCGACGACACGCAGTTCGCCGCGGTGCTCGACACGCTGCCGCGCCATGTGCCGCGCGGTATCGAATTTCCGTTCGACGCGAACCGTATCGATGCGGACGCGTCGCGCTACGTCGCATGGCTGGCCGCCGCGTAAGCGGCGCGTGGGACTTTAAAATAAATATGCAGGAGCAAAGCATGAGCAACACAAACGCAGCACTCGACGTCATCACCTACGGCGAAGCGATGGCCATGTTCGTGGCCGCCGAAACCGGGGCGCTTGCCGGTGTCGGGCAGTTCACCAGGCGCATTGCGGGCGCCGATCTGAATGTGGCGATCGGTCTGTCGCGCCTGGGTTTCAAGGTGGGCTGGATGAGCCGGGTCGGCAAGGATTCGTTCGGCCAGTACGTGCGCGACACGCTGACGAAAGAAGGTATCGACCAGCGCTGCGTCGCCACCGACGAGCGCTACCCGACCGGTTTCCAGTTGAAGTCGAAGAACGACGACGGCAGCGACCCGGCCATCGAATATTTCCGCAAAGGATCGGCGGCGAGCCACCTGTCGTTGGCCGACTACGCAGCCGATTACGTGCTGCCCGCACGTCACCTCCATCTGACAGGCGTGGCGCCGGCCATCTCGGCGAGTTCGCGCGAACTCGCCTTCCATCTGGCACGTGAAATGCGCGCTGCGGGCAAGACCATTTCGTTCGATCCGAACCTGCGCCCAACGCTGTGGCCCTCGCGCGCCGCGATGGTCGAAGGGCTGAACGCGCTCGCCGCACTGGCCGACTGGGCGCTGCCCGGCATCGGCGAAGGCGAGATCCTGACCGGCTATAAGCAGCCGGATGACATTGCAAAGTTTTACCTCGATCAGGGCGCGCGCGGCGTGATCATCAAGCTCGGTGCAGAAGGCGCGTACTTCCGCACCGCCGACGATGCCGCCGTGATCGCAGGCCAGCCGGTCACGAAGGTAGTGGACACGGTCGGCGCGGGCGATGGCTTCGCCGTCGGCGTGGTCAGCGCGCTGCTCGAAGGCAAGACACTGCCGCAAGCCGTCGCGCGCGGCAACCGCATCGGCGCGCTGGCGATCCAGGTGATCGGCGATTCGGAAGGCCTGCCGAGCCGCGCCGAACTCGACGCGCTCGAATGTGCCGATGTGGCGAGCGTCGCGACCGCGGCATGAGTTGACTCGATAACAGCAAGAGCGCTCGAACAGCGCCCCATGACCGCCCTCAATGCTTCGGGAAGCCGTTAGCAACTATCTTGCATGGGACCAGAGTAAGCGCTAAAGCGCCAACTCTGGTCGACAAAGGAGACTTCCATGACTTCATCGCTCGCGATTCGCCGTTGGTGGACGATCATGCCGATCGTATTCATCACGTACAGTCTGGCTTACCTCGACCGCGCGAACTACGGTTTCGCATCGGCCGCCGGCATCAACCAGGATCTCGGCATCAGCAAAGGGCTGTCGTCGTTGATCGGCGCACTGTTCTTTCTCGGCTATTTCTTCTTCCAGATTCCCGGCGCGATTTACGCGGAACGCCGCAGCGTGAAAAAGCTCGTGTTCTGGAGCCTGTTCCTGTGGGGCGGTTGCGCGGCGCTGACCGGCATGGTCAGCAATATCCCCTCGCTGATGGTGATCCGCTTCGTGCTCGGCGTGGTGGAAGCCGCGGTGATGCCGGCAATGCTGATTTTCATCAGCAACTGGTTCACGAAGAGCGAGCGCTCGCGGGCCAACACCTTCCTGATTCTCGGCAATCCGGTCACGGTGCTGTGGATGTCGGTGGTCTCCGGCTATCTGGTGCATTCGTTCGGCTGGCGTCATATGTTCATCGCCGAAGGTGCCCCCGCGATCCTCTGGGCGGTGTGCTGGTGGTTCATCGTGCAGGACAAGCCGCAACAGGTCTCGTGGCTCACGCAGCAGCAAAAGGACGACCTCGCCGAAACCTTGCGAGCCGAACAGGCCGCGATCAAGCCGGTGCGCAATTACAGCGAAGCGTTTCGCACGCCCGCGGTCATCAAGCTGTGCGCGCAGTATTTCTGCTGGAGCATCGGCGTGTACGGTTTCGTGTTGTGGCTGCCGTCGATCCTGAAGAACGGTTCGACGCTCGGCATGGTCGAAACCGGCTGGCTCTCGGCGCTGCCATATCTGGCCGCCACGATCGCCATGCTTGCGGCTTCGTGGGCATCGGATAAACTCAACCGCCGCAAAGTGTTCGTGTGGCCGTTCCTGCTGGTCGGCGCGATCGCGTTCGCCGCCTCGTACGCGATCGGCTCCACGCACTTCTGGATCTCGTACGCATTGCTGGTAATCGCCGGCGGCGCGATGTATGCGCCGTATGGGCCGTTCTTCGCGATCGTGCCGGAGCTGCTGCCGAAGAACGTCGCGGGCGGCGCGATGGCGCTCATCAACAGCATGGGGGCGCTCGGGTCGTTCGTCGGCTCGTATGTGGTCGGCTATCTGAATGGCGCGACCGGTTCGCCCGTGGCATCGTATGCGTTCATGAGCGTGGCGTTGGTCGCCGCGGTGATCCTGACGCTGATCGTCAAACCGCAGCCGCAAGCAGAGCCGTTAAACAAGGGCGCTACGCTCGCTACACCGTTGCAAGGAAAATAAGCTGATGAAGAAGATCGTCGCCTGGAAATCGTTGCCCGAAGATGTGCTCGCGTATCTGCAACAGCATGGGCAAGTCGTGCAGGTCGACCCCGCGCAGCACGACACCTTCGTCGCCGCGTTGAAGGACGCGGACGGCGGCATCGGTTCGAGCGTGAAAATCACGCCGGCGATGCTCGAAGGCGCGAGCCGGCTGAAGGCGCTGTCGACCATCTCGGTGGGCTTCGACCAGTTCGATGTCGCCGACCTCACGCGCCGCGGCATCGTGCTCGCGCACACACCGGACGTGCTGACCGAGTCCACGGCGGATACGGTGTTCTCGCTGATCCTCGCGTCGGCGCGGCGGGTGGTTGAACTCGCGGAGTGGGTGCAGGCGGGGCAGTGGAAGCACAGCATCGGCCCCGCGCATTTCGGCGTCGACGTGCAGGGCAAAACGCTCGGCATCGTTGGGCTGGGACGGATCGGCGGCGCGGTCGCGCGGCGCGCGGCGCTCGGTTTCAACATGAAGGTGCTGTACACGAATCGCAGCGCGAACGTAGAGGCGGAACAGGCTTACGGTGCGCGCCGCGTCGAATTGGCGGAGCTGCTTACTACCGCTGACTTCGTCTGTCTGCAGGTGCCGCTTACGCCCGAGACGAAGCACATGATCGGCGCGGCCGAACTCAAGTCGATGAAGAAGAGCGCGATACTGATTAATGCTTCACGCGGCGCCACCGTCGATGAACAGGCGCTGATCGAGGCCCTGCAAAACGGCACGATTCACGGCGCGGGTCTGGACGTGTTCGAGACCGAACCGCTGCCGGCCGATTCGCCGCTGCTGAAACTGGCGAACGTGGTCGCGCTGCCGCATATCGGATCGGCGACGCACGAGACCCGCCATGCGATGGCGCGCAATGCGGCGGAAAACCTCGTCGCTGCGCTCGAGGGCACGCTCGCCATCAACATCGTCAATCGCGAAGTGTTGAAGAAATGAGTACGCCGCCGCTTGCCGCCGCGCGCCGCGCGACGATTACCGACGTCGCGCGTGAAGCCGGCACGGGCAAAACCAGCATCTCGCGCTATCTGAATGGCGAGATGAGCGTGCTGTCGCCGGAATTGCGCGCGCGCATCGAGGCGGCCATCGAGCGTCTCGACTATCAGCCGAATCAAATGGCGCGCGGCCTCAAACGTGGCCGTAATCGCCTGATCGGCATGCTGCTCGCCGACCTGACCAATCCGTACACCGTTGAAGTGCTGCAAGGCGTGGAGGCTGCTTGCCACGCGCTCGGCTTGATGCCGCTGATTTGCCACGCAGCCAACGAAGTCGAAATGGAGCGGCGTTATCTGCAACTGCTGACCACGTATCGCGTGGAAGGCGTGATCGTCAACGCGCTCGGCGTGCGTGAAGAAACTCTGCGGCCGGTGGGCGGTGGCGGAATCCCGGCGGTGCTGGTTGACCGTTCGGTGGAAGGGCTTGTGGCCGACATGGTCGGGCTGGACAACCGGGCGGCGGCTGAACTCGGCACGCGGCATCTGCTCGACAATGGGTTCGACGACATCTGGTTCGTCGTGCAGCCCCTTGAGCAAGTCAGTTCGCGGCAACTGCGCGAGGCGGCGTTTCGCGAGGTGATGAGCGGCGAGAGCGGAACTGGCGGAATGGGCAAAGGTAGCAAGAGCGGTGCGCGTGGGCACACGCTGGTGCTGAACCTTGCGGAACCGGCCGCCGTGGAGCGTGCCCTCGCCGAACTGGACCGCGCAATCGATGCGGCCGGCGCTCCTGGCGCGGCCGTGAGCAGCGCAACAGAACACAGCGCACGCAACGCCACAGATCACGCGGCAGGCAACACCCTGGCTAGTGCCACTCATAGCGCTACCGGCAAAGCCCGGCGCATCGCCTTGTTCGCGGCCAACGCACCGGTCGCGCTGTGCCTCGCCCTTCATCTGAAAGCGCGCTATGGCGCGGATTGGCAGGCGCGCGTCGCGCTGCTGTCGATCGACGATCCCGAATGGGCCGAATTGACCGGCATCACCACCATCCGCCAGCCGACCTACGAGATCGGCTACCGCGCGGTCGAGTTCCTGCATGAGCGCATCGAAGGGGTTCAAACCGTTGCGCGCGACTGCCTCCTGCCAGGCGAGTTGATCGTCCGCGCCTCAACTTTGCGCTGACTTCGCGCTGATCTGCGATCATTCGGGCTGCGGCGCGCAGCGGGTGCGCGCCGGTCATCGCAAGGAAACTCATGGTTGTTGCACCGATTACCCTCACGAGCCTAGCCCTCGCGACCCTGCTGGTCGCAGTCTTACCGTTCCTGATCTACCGCCGTCTGCGCCAGCCGTTCGCGCTGAACCACCGCGACGCCATCGCCGGCATCGCCGTGTTCGCGCTGTTCGCCATGGTGATCGAGCGCGCGCTGAACGACTACGTGCTGCATCGGAACGAAGCGACCGCCACCTTCCTGTCCCATCCGCTCGCCTTTGTGGTGTATGGCGCGCTGGCTGCGGGGATTTGCGAGGAAGTGGGGCGTTTCATCGGGATGCGCCTGGTACTCAAGCGCGCGGCAGCGAAGTCCGCGGCCACTGCGAACACGAGTGACGGCTCGGCGCTGGCCTACGGCCTCGGCCACGGCGGCGCTGAAGCCTGGCTGGTCGGTGTGCTGGTGCAGCTTCAATGGATCGTGTTTGCCGTCTTCGAAAACCGCGGCGAGCTGGACAGCTACCTGAGCAATCTGCCGACGAGCTCGCTGATGCGCATCCACCTGATCCTCGCCAGCCTGTCGCCGCAGATGGCCGGCATTTTCGCGCTCGAACGGGTGGCGGCGCTGGTGTTCCAGATCGGCTTGTCGGTGCTGATGTGGCGCGGCGTGCGGGCGGGCTGGCGTGGCGTCCTGCCGCTCGCGATTGCGCTGCATGCGCTGGTCGACGTGCCGGCCGCGATGTTTCAGGCGCAACTCGTGCCGCTCGCCGCGGTGGACGGTGTGTATGCGCTGGGGGCGGTGATTGTTGCGGGCTTGCTGTTCAAAGTGTGCCGTCGCCCGGCGGTTGCCGCGTGAGCGTGTTGTGGGCCGCTTGTGAGTCCGTTGTGAGCCCCTTATGAGTCGCTCACGATCTGCTTGCTACACAGACCACCCGTGATTCTCTAACTTTCGGCGTACCCTTTCGGTACATCGATCAGGCTCATCTTTTCGGCACACTTCATGGAAGCTTACCAATACGACTGCGCGAATCCCGAGTTCGAGGAATTGGCGCGCGTCATCAGCGATCTGTTTCCCGAGCAGACACAGTTCATCCAGCGGGCGGGCGAAGACGGTACGCCGACGTTGGCGATTCACTGGGTTGCCATGCGTTTCGGTGCGGCTGCACGCCGTATCGTGATGACCGTGGTGATTGCGCCGACGGCGTTGGCGCGTTATCGGGCGTTGCCGGTACGGCTGCGTGGCCGGAGTTTCGCGGTGCTGCGGGCGTATGTCGAAGCGAGCATCGGTTCGCTCGAAGAGCAGTACGCGAACCGCGAGGCGGTGCCGCGCGATGTGACGGTGGATCTCGGCGACGAGTTCGCTTGAAGCGATTGGCTCAGGACCCTCGGCCGATTGGCTAAAAAGGCGGCCCTGAGTGCGGCTGGGATTGTTACGGTCAGCTGGCCACGATTCACCGGCTGCGGGTCACTGCTGCGGGTCACAACTACGACTCAATCGGCGAGCCGATAAACCTTCGCGAAGCGTGCGGCCTGCACCACGCCGTAATCGCCGGGGGCGTACTGCATGATCCAGTCGCCGGCGGCGCCGTGCAGCACGTCGCCGCCGCTCGCTGAGCGGGCCAGCGAAAACGCTTCGTTCATCTGCTTGGCCAGCACGACGGCCGGCCGGTTACGGTATGGGCCCGGTTCGCCATGAGCGAGACCGCTGTCTTCCGGCAGGTATTTTGCATCGAAGCGTTCGCGCGAGACGACCCAGCGGTCGCCCGTTGAACCCGTGATCAGCGCGTCGCCGCGGGCATAGCGGTTCGGGCCTTCCAGGCTCATCAGTTCGCCTTCGGCGGCAGCGAATTCAACGCTCACGGTTTCGTTTTTGACGACGCGTTGGGCGTCGGCATCTTTACTCAGATCGAGATTTTTGAGTTCGGTCATGAAGCGAGTCGGTGTGGAGAGATTGACCGCCGCGCCGAAACTTTGAGTCTTGACGCCACGTACCCGCAATCATGCCAGATGCATTTGAAGATCGGCTCGTTTTGATTTTGGCGGGGAAGGCGGCGAACAGATCAGGCTTGATCCCACGTTCGCCGATCCGAGCGGCTTGCGGTGTCCGGATGCGAAGCGCATACCCAGACATAAAGCGCCATGTGGTGCGGCTGATTAGCCTGAAACCGGCGCCGTAGGCCCTCGGATATCCCGCCGCCCGACGGCAAAAAAACCGGGCGCGCAGCGCGAAAACCCGCGCCGCGCGCTATCAACCGTGCAGCAAAAACCTGCAGTCAGGTGCTTACGGCTTCACAGTCGCATCGCTCTCCGGCGCCTTCTTGCTGCCGCCCTTGCCATGGTGACGATGGCCGCCTTCAGGGCCGCCCTGGTGGAACGTCACGTCGGCCAGCTTCTTCTGTTCCGGCGAGAAGCTGGTGTACAGCGGATCGAATGCATCGACCAGTTTCTTCATGCCGTCCGCATGCGCTTGCGCGATCGTCGCGTACTGCTTCATGTCGTCGAGCGCCGACAGGTTCGTGTCAGCCTTGCGCTGCTGGAACAACTGGCCCATCGTCTGGCCGTTGTTGCGCATGACGTCGGCGAAAGCGTTCCATTGCGACTCCTGCGCCGGCGTGATCTTCAACTGCGTGTGCAGGTAGGTGATACGGTCTTCGACATTGCGCTCGTGGCCAGCTTTTGCGGCGGGTGCTGAAGCCGAGGCGGCCATCGGCGCCGACGCCGGAGCGGAAGTTTGTGCGAATGCGCCGCTCATGGCGACTGCGGTGGCCAGCAATACGAGTGCTTTTTTCATCGAAACTCCTGATGTCTGTTCGAATTAGGACAAGGCGAGCATGGCGAGCGGCCCAACGTGCGCCAGCATAGCGACGCAAGGTAGCCGGCTGCCCACTTCGCCGTCGCCGCTATTAGTATCACGATATCCCTACAATGCGGCTCTTGTGCGACAAACGCTTACAACCGAAACGAACAGGAAATAGCGGGTGGACAAATTCGTCAGCATGGAAATCTTCGTCGCGGTGGTCGAGGCGGGCAGCCTCACCGCGGCGGCCGAGCGATTTGACATTTCGTCCGCGATGGTGGGCAAACACATCCGTTCGCTCGAAACCCGGCTCGCGACGCGGCTGCTGACGCGCACCACGCGCCGTCAGAGCCTGACTGAAATCGGCCGGCACTATTACGAGCAGTGCAGGCGCATTCTCGCGGATGTGAAAGCGGCGGAGTCTCTCGCCGAGGCCATGGCGGCCGCACCGCGCGGCGTGCTGAAGGTGACGGTGCCGCTGACATACGGCGTCGAAGTCTTCGCCCCGGCGATGACCGACTACCTGACCGCGTGGCCGGATGTAAGCCTCGAACTGGATCTGTCGAATCGCGTGATCGACCTGGTGGAAGAGGGCTTCGATGCCTCGGTGCGTATTGGCCATTTGCCGGATTCCAGTTTCGTCGCGCGACCGTTGAAGCCTTACCGCATGCGCGCATGCGCGTCGCCCGCCTATCTGGAGCGGGCCGGCACGCCGCGCACGCCGGCCGATCTCATGCAGCACGAATGCCTGGGCTTTCTGCACTGGGGCCGCGAGGGTTTGTGGCGACTAGGCGGCGAGACCGCGGACGAAAACCAGCTCCGCGCCGGACGGTTCCGGGCGAACAACGGCCAGGCGCTAAAGGTGGCCGCATTGCGCGGCTTCGGACTGGTGCTGCAGCCCGAAGCGCTGCTGGCACGAGAGATCGCCAGCGGCGAACTGGTCTCGGTGCTGGAAGACTATTTGCCCGAAGGCGCACCCGTTCATCTGGTCTATCCACGCGATCGCCGCGCCACGCCGAAGCTCACCAGCTTCATCGATTTCGTGATCGAACGGTTCGGGGTGTGATCCTTCGGGTTCCTCTGCCTGCCGCCCGATGCCCAAGACACGCGATAATCCGCTCCACTGCTGACCAACTTCCTGCTCCCGATGAGACCTCCGCGCCTCGACCAACTCGACGACCTCGACCGCAACCTGGTTGCGCTGCTGCAAGCCAACGCCCGTGAGAGCGTCGCCAATCTCGCGCGTCAACTGGATGTGGCGCGCACCACCGTCATTGCCCGCATCGCGCGGCTCGAGCGCAGCAACGTGATCGGCGGCTATAGCGTGCGGCTCGGCCAGGACGTGCTCGACTCGAGCATCCAGGCGTACGTCGGCATCATCATCGCGCCGAAGTACGGGCCGGCCGTGCAGAAACGTCTCGGCAAGATGCCCGAGGTGCAATTGCTATGCGCGGTGAGCGGCGAGTTCGACTATGTCGCGTGGCTGCGCGCCGATTCGCCCGACCGCCTGAACGATCTGCTCGACGAGATCGGCGGTCTGGAAGGCGTGGAGCGAACCACGACGTCGATCATCCTCGCGCGCAAGATCGACCGCGGCACGGTGTGATTCCGCAGCCCAATTTTTACGCCGTTTTAACATGTTTTCGACATATCGACTGATTTAATCGTCATAACGTCGAAATTCATGGTCATAGCGCAGCATTTTGCGCGTATGAACTGTTTTTGCTTCTCCCTAAACTGTGTCTCAAGGGTTCAGCCCGCCGGGCGCGGCGCCTAGGCGCCGCGCACTTCCCAAGCTGGAGACAGCACACAGAAAAAATGGAGAAGCGTATGAAAGTAGCCATTGTTGGCGCAGGTTTGATCGGTCACACCATCGCCCATATGTTGCGCGAAACCGGCGACTACGACGTCGTCGCGTTCGACCGCGATCAGCATGCGCTCGATAAGCTCGCCGCCCAGGGCATCCCGACGCGCCGCGTCGATTCCGCCGACGCCGCCGCGCTGCGTGCCGCCATTCAAGGCTTCGACGCGCTCATCAACGCGCTGCCGTACTACCTGGCGGTGAGCGTGGCCACGGCCGCCAAGGGCGCTGGCGTTCATTATTTCGACCTGACCGAAGACGTGCGCGCCACCAGCGCGATTCGTGCAATCGCGGACGACGCCGATCACGCCTTCATGCCGCAGTGCGGTCTGGCGCCGGGCTTCATCGGTATTGCCGCGCATGAACTGGCGAACCGTTTCACCGAAATCCGCGACGTCAAGATGCGCGTCGGCGCGCTGCCGGAGTTCCCGACCAACGCGCTGAAGTACAATCTGACGTGGAGCGTCGACGGCCTGATCAACGAATACTGCCAGCCGTGCGAAGCGATTCGCGACAGCCGTACGCAGTGGGTGCAGCCGCTCGAGGGCCTCGAACACTTCTCGCTCGACGGTACCGAATACGAAGCCTTCAATACATCCGGCGGCCTGGGTACGCTATGCGAAACGCTGGCGGGCCGGGTCGAATCGCTCGACTACAAGTCGGTGCGCTATCCGGGCCATCGCAACCTGATGCAGTTCCTGCTGGAGGACCTGCGTCTTTCGAGCGACCGCGATACGCTCAAGACCATCATGCGCCGCTCGGTGCCCGCGACCGCGCAAGACGTCGTGCTGGTGTTCATCACCGTGTCCGGCATGCGTGACGGTCAACTGGTGCAGGAAGTGTTCACCCGCAAGATCTTCGCGAAGACGGTGTGCGGCGTGCCGATGAGCGCGATCCAGATCACCACTGCCGGCGCGATGTGCGCGGTGCTCGATCTGTTCCGTGAGCAGAAGCTGCCGCAAAGCGGCTTCGTGCGCCAGGAGCAGGTGTCGCTGCGCGACTTCCTCGCGAACCGGTTTGGCCAGTTGTACGAAGGGCAGTCGTTGGATGCAATGGCAACGGTGTAAGCCGCGACTGTCGCGTTGAGGCTCAAATCCGAGGGCCGTGCGACCACGCTGCAATGACTGCCGTGTGCAATGAAAAAAGCCTCGTAGAAGGCCGTTTGATGAACGCCCCGCCATGCGGGGCGTTTTGCGTTTGAAAGCGTTTGAAACGCCGCGGCTACACAGGCAGCGGCGGCATCGTCGACGACCCATGCGGCTCGCCTACGAGTTGTGCGAGCAACGCTTCGTAGTCCGCGCGGCCTGGCGCGGTGTTGTCGAACATCACCAGATCTTTGCAAATCTCGCTGCTCGGCAAGAAGCGGCGCTGCCGGTACTCGTCCCAATGCGCGAGTTTGTAGGCATCGTTCGGATTACCACGGTCGACGATACGCTGACGCGCTGTCTCTTCCGACGTGTGGATCCACACCACCCGCAGCGTCACGTCCGCGCCGATGCCCAGCCACGCGCGATCGAACAGGCGCCGATCGCGCACCTCGCGCGACAGCGGTCCGACCACCAGCGCACTGATGCCGAGTTCGAGATTGTCGCGGGCGGTGTCGAGCAGGCCGCGATACTCGGGGTCGCGCAGGTGCTGCAGGAAAAGCGGGCTGTCGCGGTCGTTCGGATCGCCGGTCAGCATGCCCATGGCGGCCGCGCTGTAGCCGCCGAACAGCGTATCTTTGTCGAGCAGGCAGAAGGGCGAGGCGCTCGCCTGCATGAGCGGGCCGATCAGCTTCTTCGCCAGGGTGGTCTTGCCGGTACCGGCGTGGCCACAAAAGAACACCAGGTGGGTCACGAAGACGTGTCCTCGGGTGTGGCGGGTGGGGTGCCCGCGGCCTGCGGGTCGCGGGCGAATTTGCCGCCGGCCTCCAGCCACATCACATTGATGATGCCGAAGCCCAATGCCACGCCGATGCCGAGAATCCAGGTGAAATACCACATTGCAGTCTCCTTGGTCGTATGTCCGGCGAGGCAGGCGATGAAGCGTTGCGCATGGCCGGTACAGAGAAGCAAACTTGCCGGCAAACCAAAGTAGCGCGCGGCGGGTCTGAGGGTAAATCCGCAGCACACGGCGCCCACAGCGCGGCACTTTGCAGCGATCATGAAGAAGAACGCTTTCCTGTGCAAGAGGGCGCGGGGGCGCATAGATAACTGGCCGTCCGGCCAGGAAGGCGCAATACGCCTATAACAATGGCAACAAGAGCAACACCAGCAACCACACGGGAGACCCAGCATGCCGATGCGCCAGCACTTTTACTGCATAGCCGCGCTGCTTGCGTGGGTTATCGGCTCGCTCACCATCGCGTCGCTCGCCGGTTGCGCCTCGACCCCTGCCGAACCCGTTCCGTTCAAGGCGGTGCCGCAAGCGCGCATTGTCCAGCCCGGTTATACCGAGCCCGGCACCGGACTGGTTGCCGTGGACGTGCGGCGCGAACGCTCTCACGACGTTATGGTCCGGTTCCGCGATGCATTGGTGTATATCGACGGCGAGCAGGTCACCGATCTGATGAACGGCGAACATGTGGTCTTCTATCTGAGTCCGGCCGTGCATCGTATCGGTGTCTCCACGCAATTCGATCCGGTCGTGGAGATGCGCTTTACGGTCACGGCCGACACGCGCTATACGAACCGCGCGTCGGTCACCTTCGACGAAGCGCACCGCATCGCATTGCGCAGGGTTGCCCAATAGCGCAGGACCGCGACAGGCGGTGACGAACCGCGCCCGCCACCACCGCCGCACCCAAGCTTTAACAAATGGATACATTACGTTCACGCACTGCCCTTAACATGGCGGCTGTCGCGTATTCGACCATGCAGATCGGCCGCCGGGGCTGCCCACGACGCGAAGCCGGCCGGTCTGTTCCGTTTTCAAGGAAATTCAACATGCTGATCAATTGTGCCGCCTACCAGGACGGCCGGAAGCTGGCTGACATCGATATCGACAGCATCAGCGACTACGTGGCGCGGCCCGAATGCTTCGTCTGGGTCGCGCTGAAAGACCCGGAGCCGGACGAACTGGCCGTGATGCAACACGAGTTCGGCCTGCACGAACTCGCGATCGAAGATGCGCAAAATGGCCATCAGCGTCCGAAAATCGAGGAGTACGGCGAGTCGCTCTTCGCCGTCATGCATACCGTGGAAATGGACGAAGACGGCGAACTGCTGATCGGCGAGGTCGACGTGTTCGTGGGGCACAACTACGTGCTGTCGGTGCGCCGCGGCACGCGCGCCGGCTTCCAGAACGTTCGCGCCCGTTGCGAGCGCGAGCCGCAAGTGCTCAAGGAAGGCTCGGCGTTCGTGCTGTACGCGCTGGCCGACGACATTGTCGATCGCTATTTCCCGATCGTCGAGGCGATGAACGCCGAGATCGAAGCACTCGAAGACCGCATCTTCGAGCGCAACAATTCGGCGGCATCGCGGGTGATCATCGAGGATCTGTACTCGTTGAAACGTCGTCTCGTGATCTTGCAGCACCACATTGCTCCGCTGCAGGAAGCGATCGGCAAATTGACGGGCGGCCGCATTCCGAGCATCTGCGAAGGCATGCAAGCCTATTTCCGCGACGTCTACGACCATCTCGAGCGGATCGTCAGAATCATCGACGGCCGGCGCGAAATGGTGGTGACCGCGGTGCAGGTCAATCTGGGGATGATCTCGCTGGCCGAAAACGAAGTGACCAAGCGGCTCGGCTCGTTCGCCGCATTGTTCGCGGTGCCGACCATGATCGCCGGCATCTACGGGATGAACTTCCAGAGCATTCCCGAGTTGCATTACAAGTATGGTTACCCGGTCTGTATCGCCGTGATGCTGGCCGTCGATCTGGTCCTGTTCTGGCGCTTCCGTAAGTCCGGCTGGCTTTGAGACACCGGTAGCCCATCGCGCAGCGCTGTTCCCGCGTGCACCGTACGCAATAAAAGTCCAGCATCGACACACTTTGCGCGTACCGGTGCACCGCAACACCGTGAGTCGTTGACAGTCCGAACCGGGCGCGCTGAGAATAGGCCTCGCAAACGTTTGCGAAAATCGGTTCGCGAAGAACAAAAAATACGGCTTGCCTGCTTGCGAGCCCGATAAATCCTGGAGAGATGCATGAGCCATCGCATTCGCCGCCGCTTGCTGGCGGCCGCCGTTCTCGTCACCGTCACCGCTGCTTTGCCGTTTTCCTCCGCTTACGCACAAGCGGCGCCCGCTCATAAGCCGAAGGTTGCGCTGGTGATGAAGTCGCTCGCGAACGAGTTCTTCCTGACCATGGAAACCGGTGCGAAGGACTACCAGAAGCACAATGCCTCGCAGTTCGACCTGATCACCAACGGCATCAAGGACGAGACCGATACCGCGAGCCAGATCCGGATCGTCGAACAGATGATCGTCTCGAAGGTCGATGCGATCGTGCTGGCCCCGGCTGACTCGAAGGCGCTGGTACCGGTCGTCAAGAAGGCCATCGACGCGGGCATCATCGTCGTGAATATCGACAACCGGCTCGACCCGGACGTGCTCAAGTCGAAAGACCTGAACGTGCCGTTCGTCGGCCCGGATAACCGCAAGGGCGCGCAGAAGGTCGGCGATTATCTGGCCAAAAAGCTGAAGGCGGGCGATGAGGTCGGCATTATCGAAGGCGTGTCGACCACCACCAACGCGCAACAACGCACCGCGGGCTTCAAGGACGCCATGCAGACCGTCGGCGCCAAGGTCGTGTCGGTGCAATCGGGCGAATGGGAAATCGACAAGGGCAACGCGGTGGCTTCGGCCATGCTCAATGAGTATCCGAACCTGAAGGCGCTTCTCGCCGGCAACGACAATATGGCGATCGGCGCGGTCTCGGCGGTACGCGCGGCAGGTAAGCGGGGCAAGGTGCTGGTGGTCGGCTACGACAACATCAACGCGATCAAGCCGATGCTCAAGGACGGCCGCGTTCTCGCCACCGCCGACCAGTACGCCGCCAAGCAGGCTGTCTTCGGCATCGACACCGCGCTGAAGGCGATCAGTGAGCACAAGAAACAATCGCAGTTGTCCGGCGTGGTGGAAACGCCGTGCGACCTGGTGACGAAGTAAGCGCCAGGCCGTCGGTATCGCAACGCACTGCAATACGCACGGCAGGAGGCACCGTAACAAGCCCATGCACGCGGGTTCGCGCTCATGTCGCTGCATGCTGGATGCATGAAAAAGCTTGCGAATCCGCGCCAATTCAATAAACGCTCAAGAAACCTGCTGCGCCGCCGTTAAATCCAGAGGTAAGCGTCATGACGGTGGCTGCGCGGCGGGAGGGTGCGTGGTCGACAGCGCCTGCGCATTCCGCGCGTTGGGCCGGCATGACACGTGGCTCTCGTCGGCGGTCTCATGCGAGTGATTCGCATGAAGCCGCAGCGGGGCCCCGGAACCAGGATTGCGATGGATTCAACCGACCACGATGCCTTGTCTGCCGTGCTGTCTGTAAGCGGCATCGGTAAGACCTATGCCGAACCGGTGCTCGCCGACGTGTCGCAGTCGCTGCGCGCCGGTGAGGTATTGGCGCTAACGGGCGAGAACGGTGCTGGCAAGAGTACGCTGTCCAAAATTATCGGGGGGCTTGTCGGGCCGACTACCGGCACGATGCGCCTCGGCGGGACGGCCTACGCGCCGGCGAGCCGCACCGGAACCGAAACGCTGCTGCATGCCACCGGCACCCATGAAGCAGGGAGCCTGTCATGACCGATCAATCGGTGCGTGAAGGATCGAGTGGCACGCCGCCGGCCGACCCGTCCGCGCCGTTGGCGCCGGTTGCAAGCGGCAAGCCGGCCGGCACGCGGCTCGGCTTTTCGAACTACCTGGGCCTCGCCGGTGCATTGCTGGCGATGATCGTGCTGTTCTCGTTGCTGAGTTCGCACTTTGTGACGTACGACACATTCAGCACGATCGCCAATCAGATCCCCGATCTGGTGGTGATGTCGGTGGGCATGACCTTCGTGCTGATCATCGCCGGGATCGATCTGTCGGTCGGGTCCGTGCTGGCGCTGGGCGCCTCGGTGGTGAGCGTGGCGGCGCTGAAGTGGGGCTGGGGGCCGTTGCCGTCGGCACTGCTCGGGGTTGCCGCCGCGGCGCTGACCGGCACCCTTACCGGCGCGGTGACCGTGGGCTGGCGGATCCCCTCGTTCATCGTGTCGCTCGGTGTACTCGAAGCGGCGCGCGGCATGGCGTATCAGATGACGAATTCGCGCACCGCCTATATTGGCGACGCGTTCGATTTTCTGTCGAATCCGATCGCGCTGGGCATCTCGCCCGCGTTCCTGATCGCGGTGGCGGTGATGGTGATTGCGCAACTGGTGCTCACGCGCACGGTGTTCGGCCGCTATCTGGTTGGCATCGGCACCAACGAGGAAGCGGTGCGGCTCGCGGGCGTCGATCCGCGGCCTTACAAGATCATTGTGTTTGCGTTGATGGGCGCGCTGGCCGGGCTGGCGGCGTTGTTCCAGATTTCGCGTCTGGAAGCGGCCGACCCGAACGCCGGCGTCGGCGTGGAGCTGCAGGTGATCGCGGCGGTGGTGATCGGCGGCACGAGCCTGATGGGCGGTCGCGGCTCGGTGATCAGCACTTTTTTGGCGTGTTGATCATTTCGGTGCTGGCGGCGGGCCTCGCGCAGATCGGCGCGAACGAGCCGACCAAGCGGATGATCACCGGCGCGGTGATCGTGGTGGCGGTGGTGCTGGATACCTATCGCAGCCGCCGCAAGCGCCCATGAGGGTGGCGCCGGTGGCCGGCACGCTGGCGGACCGGGAGCAGTCGAAGCGGCAAGTGTGGCAACAGTGGAAAGTGTGGCGAGTGCGGTAATAGCGGTAAAGCGTCAGTATTCATGGGTTTGGTCTGTCTTCGATGAAGATGTCCGGTGGGTCGCCAGGTGGCGGGGCCGGCGGGAACAACAGGCAGGAGAGCAACAGGTTATGGCGACGATCAAGGATGTAGCGGCCGTGGCAGGCGTGTCGTTCACGACGGTATCGCACGTGGTGAACAACTCACGGCCGGTGTCGGCCGACGTGCGCGCGAAGGTCGAGCACGCGATCCGTCAGCTTCACTATGTGCCGTCGGCGGTGGCGCGCTCGCTCAAGGCGCGGGCGACGGCGACGATCGGTCTGGTGGTGCCGAACAGCACGAACCCGTATTTCGCCGAGATGGCGCGCGGTATCGAGGATGGTTGCTCGCGCAACGGCTACTGCCTGTTCTTCTGCAATTCCGACGACGATCCGGCCAAGCAGCGTAACTATCTGCGCGTGCTGCAGGAAAAGCGGATCGACGGACTGATCGTCGCCTCGGCGGGCGACGATGCGGTGCTGGCGCAGACGCTCGCCGACTCCCACGAGCCGCTGGTCGTCGTGGACCGCAATATCGAAGGCCTGAACGCGGATCTGGTGCAGATCGACCACGAGAAGGGCGGCTATCTTGCAACACGCCATCTGCTCGAACTGGGACACGTGCGGATCGGCTGCATCACCGGGCCGGTCAAGACGGCGGTGAGCGCCATGCGGGTGCATGGATTCATCCGCGCCATGACGGAGCGCGGCATCGAGATTCCGGCCGGAGCGATTGTCGAAAGCGATTTTTCGGGAACGGGCGGCCATCGCGCGGCGGGACAGCTGTTCGATACCGTGAACCCGTCGGCGATTTTTGCTGGCAACGACATGATGGGCATCGGCGCGCTGCGCGCTGCGGCGGAGCGCAATATCAGCGTGCCGCGCGATTGCTCGATCATCGGTTTCGACGATATCGAACTGGGACGATTCACCTATCCGGCGCTCTCGACCGTGGGGCAGTCGGTCCGCGCGCTCGGCGATATGGCCGCGCAGACGCTGATCGAACGCATTGCCGGGACCTCGACGGGCAGTCCTCCGCGCGCGCCGGGTCGCCGGCGTGTGGTGTCGCCGCGCCTGATCGTGCGCGAATCGACCGCGACATGGGCCGGTGTGGGCCGCCGCGATCTGGCGGCCTGATAGCGGTACTGTCGTATTGCCGGGCGCGAGCCGAAAGGCTTCGCACCCGGTCTTTCGTGCTGTTTTTGCGCTCTGCTGATCGTGCGAGAAAGTCGGCCACGCGGCAGGGCGTAAGCGCTTTGCGCCCATTCCTAAACGCGCCATTGCGTCCCGCAAGCCGGGCGCTCCGTTCACTCCCGCCTCGCACCTCCACCCGCACGATTCCGGTCTTCCGTGCCGTCTGAAAACACTTCCGTGACTGGCGGAAACGCTGCCGAACTACCACACGGCTCAAATCTGTTATTTGTTTGTAATTTCTTCCAATTGCTTACAACGGCTTTCTTCATACCATATAAAGCCTTCAAGTATGCAAAGGGAATGCCGTAAACCTGGGTATTAGAGCGCCATTTCAAATGAGCGCCATGCAGGCAGACGCCACACGCGATTCCGCGCTGCGCACGCAGCCTCTCTTTTGCCAGGTACAGGAACAAGCATGTTGAACAAAGGCATCACGATCAAGGCCCGGATTGGCCTAACGATGGCTTTTCTTGCCGCGTTGCTGGTGGCCATCGGCGTTTTCGGTCTGTTCGGCATGAGCCGTTCGAACGACGCTTACCAGGACACTTTCACTAACGCAATGCCGAGCGCTGTCGATATCGGCAACGCCGAGCTGTATGCGGCGCGCGAACGGCTGGCGCTCGACCGGGCGGCGTTCATGATCGGCACGCCGGACGCGGCGACCGCGGTCGAGCGTGCGCATGGCATGCGTGCGACGTCCGACACGTGGTGGAAAAAGTATATGGACCTGCCGCGCGACGCTGAGGAAGACCGTCTCGCGCAGGACGTCGTCGCCAAACGCGACGCGCTGCATCAGCAACTGGACGCGTTTGCGGCGCTCATCACAGCGAACGACCAGAGCAAGGTCGTCGAAGGCGCCAAGCGCCTGCAGGCGACCTACAACGAGCTCGCCAGCTCGGACGACGCGCTGCGCAAGTTCCAGTTCGTCTCCGCCAGGCAAGGTTACGACTCCGCGCAAAGCGGCTTCGAAGTGTTCCGCACGGTGAGCGCCGTCGCCCTGCTGGTCGGCGTGCTCGCCGCTGTGCTGTCCTACCTGACGCTCAGCCGCGCGATCGGCCGCCCGCTCGACGCAGCCCTTGGTCATTTCGACGCGATTTCCGCAGGCGATCTGCGCCGCCCGGTCGTAGTCACCTCGCGCGACGAAATGGGGCAGTTGCTTGAAGGCATCGCCAAAATGCAGCGCAGTCTCACCGAAACGGTGCGTACGGTGCGCAGCGGCAGTGAGTCGATCGCGACGGCCACGCGCCAGATCGCGGCCGGCAATATCGATCTGTCCTCGCGTACGGAAGAACAGGCCTCGGCGCTGCAGGAAACCGCGTCGAGCATGGAAGAGCTGACCGGCACGGTCAAGCAGAACGCCGACAACGCTCGCCAGGCGAGCTCGCTGGCGGCCAATGCGTCCGAGATTGCCAACAAGGGCAGTGCGGTGGTCGGCCAGGTGGTCGGCACGATGGGCGACATCAATCAGAGCTCGGCGAAGATTGCCGACATCATTTCGATCATTGAAGGAATTGCGTTCCAGACCAACATCCTGGCCCTGAATGCGGCCGTGGAAGCGGCGCGGGCCGGCGAAGAAGGGCGCGGATTCGCGGTGGTGGCAGGCGAAGTGCGCAGCCTCGCGCAGCGTTCGTCGGCGGCGGCCAAGGAAATCAAGGAGCTGATCGACACCTCGGTGGAGCGCGTGCAGTCCGGCTCGGCGCTGGTCGACGAAGCGGGCCGCACCATGACCGAGATTATCGGTGCGGTGCAGCGCGTGACCGACATCATGGGCGAGATCGCGGCGGCCTCGGAAGAGCAAAGCAGCGGCATCGACCAGGTGGCGCGCGCGGTGACCCAGATGGACGAGGTGACGCAGCAGAACGCCGCGCTGGTTGAAGAAGCCGCGGCTGCGGCGTCTTCGCTCGAAGATCAGGCTGGCAAGCTGCGTGCCGCGGTTGCCGTGTTCCAGCTCGAAGAAGGCGGATACAAGGCGCCGGTGAACGCGGCGCCGAAGCGCGCGGCCGCGCCGGTTCGCTCGACGGCGGCCCGTAAAGTGTCACACCCGGTGTCGCACCCGGCCACAGCCGCCAAGGCAGCAGCCGCACCGGCCGCAGCACCGGCAGCCGCCGCGCCGACCAGGGCGCCGGCCAAGGCAGTGGCGAGCGCCGGCAGCGATCATGATTGGGAAACCTTCTGATCGGCTAGCGTGTTGCAACATTCGTTCCCGATGAAGCATTAGACGAAACCACGCTGATGCGGATTGGCCGCATGACGATAAAGACCGCGATTGCGCATGCAACCGCGGTCTTTTTTCATGGTCTGCGGACTAAGTAACGTTTGCGAGCGTTGTCGGCACCCTGGCGAGCGTCGTGATCCGGTACATTGACGGGCGCGACTATGGCTTGCATCGGCAACCTCGCCGCCGCAGGCAGTCCGTGCGCGGACCGTGAGCCCGCTTTTCCAACTGCCGCAACCCAGCGCGGCAGACCACCGTTCAACGCGCCAGCCCACCGCTCAACGCGCCAGCCACAAAGGACCGACATGACGCAATACGACCTCGCGCACCGCCTCGTCGAAGCGCGCCGGCAGCATCGCCCGATCGATGCGCCCCCACCCGATAGCCTGCCGCCCGACGCGGCAACCGCGTACGCGATCCAGCAGGCAGTCATCGCAGGTCTCGGCGACGCGACAGGGGCGTGGAAGATCGGCGCCAGAGCGCCGGGCGGCGCCGCCGCGGGCGCGCCGATTCCGGCTTCGCTGGTGTTGCCGTCGCCCGCCCGGGTGGCCCATGCCGGCTTCTTCCGGGTGCTGGTGGAGTTGGAGATTGCCTTTCGTTTCGCCGAGGCAATCGAGCCGCGCGGCCGGGCTTATGCGCGCGACGAGGTGCTCTCGAAGGTCGGCGTCGTGCTGCCGACCATCGAGATCGTCGATAGCCGCTTTGCCGAGTGGCCCAATGTCGCACCGCTCGCGCAACTGGCCGACGCACAGAACAACGGCGCGTTGATCACCGGTCATCCGGTTGCCTATGCGGGCCTCGCCCGCGGCTTCGATTTCGTCTCGCCCGAACTGGAACTGAGCTTCGATGGCGACTCGCTAGTGCCGGACGCCACCGGTAATCCGGCCGGCGATCCACGCGAACTGCTGGTGTGGTTCGTCAACCATTGCGCCGCCATGGGCATCACCATCGAGCCCGAATGGACGCTCACCACCGGTTCGTACGTCGGTGCGCACAATGTGGACAAACCGGGCATTGTGCGCGGCCACATCGACGGTCTCGGGGAAGTGGAAATTGAACTGACCTGAGCGTGGCGCGGTATACCTCGGTTGACATGTAACGGTCCGCTTGCGGCGGTTGGCGTGTAACCGCTCGTGACGAAGCATCGAGCAAACGGCTGCCCACGGGCAGCCGTTTTACATTTGGCGCATCTGCACGGGAGGCTTTGCGGTGCTTTGCGGTATACACCTATGAAGCGACTCATTGAGCGGCCGTGATCCAGTTATACGTTCGGCTAACCATGTTGCCGGTGCGGTTAATACGCGGGCCCCGCATGAGCGGCAAGCGCACGCCGATACCCATGCGCTCGATGACACATGGCGTGGAACAAAACCGCCCGTGTGCTGACGAACTGCTGGACGATGCACCGCTGAACAGCGCTTCGGGTCGGCATGGCGAATAAACATGTAACACAGTGCCTGGTGCTGTAGACCGAATGGCGATGCCATGCGTTGATGAAAAAAGATTCAGGGCACTAGAAATTGCATGACGTCCGCGTTCGATGCGACAAAGTGTGCGCGTGCAGACAGGTTGTCCGGTGCAGCAGTGAGATCGTTCGATGAACAAGGCGATTCGTGTAACAGAGCACGGCGAACCATGCTGAGCAGCATGGTATGCAGAGGGCGTTGGAGGGGCAGGCAACGTGGGCCGGCAATCACTCTCATGTGAGCGCAAGATTGTAAGTGACCGTATCTGCGTTTCCAAGTGAGGATTGTAGGGAGGGCAACTCGGCACGATTTTCATCACGTAGTCCGTGAAAAAAAATTTAAAAGGGTTTAGGATGAATTCGAGCGATGTCGTTTCCGAATAGCGCGCCGCGCACGACATCGGTCTAGACTTCGGCGAGGAGGTAGCATGGATATCTACAGCAGTTTCGCGACCCGCTTCGAGAAAACACGAGAGGATGAACTCTCGCTCGAGGAGTATCTCGCGCTCTGCAAAGACAATCCCGCCGCGTACGCTACGGCTGGCGAACGCATGTTGACGGCAATCGGTGAACCAGAACAGATCGACACTCGCAACGATCCGCGGATGTCGCGTATCTTCGCGAACAAGGTCATCAAGGTATACCCCGCATTCCGTGAGTTCTACGGAATGGAAGAGGTGATCGAGCAGGTGGTCGCCTACTTCCGGCATTCGGCCCAGGGGCTCGAAGAAAAGAAACAGATTCTGTATCTGCTGGGACCGGTCGGCGGCGGTAAATCGTCGATCGCGGAACGTCTGAAGCAACTCATGGAACGCGTGCCGTTCTACTCGATCAAGGGCTCGCCCGTCAACGAGTCGCCACTCGGTCTGTTCGATTACGACGAGGACGGTCCGATCCTCGAAGAGCAATACGGTATTCCACGCCGCTACCTGAAAAACATTCTGAGCCCGTGGGCGGTGAAGCGCCTGCACGAATACAACGGTGACATCCGCAAGTTCCGCGTGGTGCGCCGCTACCCGTCGATCCTTCGTCAGATCGGTATCGCCAAGACCGAACCGGGTGACGAAAACAATCAGGACATTTCGTCGCTGGTCGGCAAGGTCGACATCCGCAAGCTCGAACAGTACGCACAAGACGATGCGGACGCATACAGCTACTCCGGTGGCCTGTGCCTCGCGAATCAGGGCTTGCTCGAGTTCGTCGAAATGTTCAAGGCGCCGATCAAGGTCTTGCACCCGCTGCTCACCGCCACTCAGGAAGGCAACTTCAAAGGCACGGAAGGCTTCGGCGCGATCCCGTTCGACGGCGTGATCCTGGCCCACTCGAACGAGTCCGAATGGAAGGCGTTCCGCAACAACCGCAACAACGAAGCACTGCTCGACCGGATCTTCGTCGTGAAGGTTCCGTACTGCCTGCGCTACGGTGAAGAGGTCAAGATCTACGAGAAGCTGCTGCGTAATTCGTCACTGGCTAGTGCGATATGCGCGCCGGGTACGTTGAAGATGATGGCGCAGATGTCGGTGCTCACGCGCTTGCAGGAGCCGGAGAATTCCAGCCTGTTCTCGAAGATGCAGGTGTACGACGGCGAGAATCTCAAGGACACCGATCCGAAGGCCAAGTCGTATCAGGAGTACCGAGATTTCGCGGGCGTGGATGAAGGGATGACCGGCGTGTCGACCCGCTTCGCGTTCAAGATCCTGTCGCGCGTATTCAACTTCGATTCGACGGAAGTCGCGGCGAACCCGGTGCATCTGATGTATGTGCTCGAACAGCAGATCGAACGCGAGCAGTTCCCACCGGAAACCGAACAGAAGTACCTGTCGTTCATCAAGGACGTGCTCGCCTCGCGCTATGCCGAGTTCATCGGCAAGGAGATTCAGACCGCGTATCTGGAGTCGTATTCCGAGTACGGTCAGAATATTTTCGACCGCTACGTGACGTATGCGGACTTCTGGATTCAGGACCAGGAGTTCCGCGATCACGACACCGGCGAGAGTTTCGACCGTGCGGCGCTGAATGCCGAACTGGAGAAGATCGAGAAACCCGCGGGTATCAGCAACCCGAAGGACTTCCGCAACGAGATCGTGAACTTCGTGCTGCGTGCGCGTGCTGCGAATGCGGGGAAGAATCCCGCGTGGATCAGCTACGAGAAGCTGCGCGTCGTGATCGAAAAGAAGATGTTCTCGAACACGGAAGAACTGTTGCCGGTGATCTCGTTCAACGCCAAGGGTTCGGCGGAAGAGCAACGCAAGCACGAAGACTTCGTCAACCGGATGGTGACGAAGGGCTATACGCCGAAGCAGGTGCGCTTGCTGTGTGATTGGTATCTGCGCGTGCGCAAGTCGTCATGATACGCACTGCGTGCCGCCCGCGCGGTCCGGCTGCGCGGGCACCTTGCGAGGCGCAAGTTGCCTGGACATAGCGTTGCGTTTGTAGATATGCCTAGGTAACGTGCGTCTCGCGCAGCCGAAATAGTGCAGCTGCATGGGATCGGAGTCAGTGCTGAAGCACTAACTCCGATCGACACTGGAGACCGGGCGTGCTTCATCAAATCATCGACCGCAGGTTAGCGGGTAAAAACAAGAGCATTGCAAATCGCGAGCGCTTTTTGCGACGCGTTAAGAACTACATTCGTCGCGCCGTTTCGGAAGCCGTGCGCGACCGCAGCATCAAAGATATCCAGAACACCCAGAGCATCACCATCCCCCGCAAGGACATCGCGGAGCCGTCGTTCCGGCATGGTCCCGGCGGCAAGCGGGAAATGGTGCATCCGGGCAACTCCGACTACATTCGCGGCGACAAGATTCAGCGCCCGCAAGGCGGTGGCGGCGGAGGCGGGGGCAGTCAGGCCAGCAACGAAGGCGAGGGTCAGGACGACTTCGTGTTCGAGCTGAGCCGCGAAGAATTCATGCAATATTTCTTCGACGACCTCGAACTCCCGCGTCTCGTCAAAACTCACCTGATGGCCGTGCCCACGTGGAAAAGTATCCGCGCCGGCTGGGCGGCCGAAGGCACGCCGAACAATATCGACGTGGTCCGCTCGCTGCGCAGCGCGCTCGGCCGCCGGATTGCGCTCGGTGCGCCGCTCGTCAATCAGCTGCACGAGATGGAACGGCAACTCGAAGTGATGAAGGCCGATCCGGACGACCGTCGCGAAGAGATCAAACTGCTCGAAGAGGAAATCCACCATTTGCGCGGGCGCATCTGGCGCATTCCGTTTATCGATCCGTTCGATCTGCGCTACGTGAATCGTGTGAAGCAGCCCACGCCGTCGAGCCAGGCGGTCATGTTCTGTCTGATGGATGTGTCCGGTTCCATGGACGAGCAGCGCAAGGATCTCGCCAAGCGTTTCTTCATCCTGCTGTATCTGTTCCTCAAACGTAACTACGAGAAGATCGAGGTGGTGTTCATCCGCCACCATACGCGCGCCGAGGAAGTCGACGAAGACACGTTCTTTCATTCGACGGAAAGCGGCGGCACGGTGGTGTCGAGCGCGCTGGAGCTGATGCAGAAGGTGATGGACGAGCGCTATTCGCCGACTGAATGGAATATTTACGGCGCTCAGGCTTCCGACGGCGACAATTGGACCGACGATTCACCCAAGTGCCGCAAGATACTTTCGGATGACATCCTGGAGAAGGTGCGCTATTTTGCGTATATCCAGGTCACGCCGGAAGAGCAGAACCTGTGGCTCGAATATGCCCAGTTGGCGCTCAGCCAGCCGCACATGGCGATGAAGAAGGTCGAAACCGCGGCTGACATCTATCCGGTATTCCGGGAACTGTTTGAGAAGCAGGTGGCGTCTTCATGACAAAGCACTTGCACAACGAAGCGCGCGGCTATCAGCCGGAGCGTGGAAAAGGCGTGCCGCAGCAGCAACAGTCGGGGCATGCCGAGGCGAAGGCGGACGATACGGGAACCGCCGCAGCCGGAGCAGTCGACGCCGCTGCAGCACGGGGACACACCGGAACGCCCACTGAGGGGCAAAGGGAAGTCCGTATGAACGTAGCCGATAGACGGCCTTTGCCGTGCCCGTCCGACTGGACCTTCGAATTGATCGAAGAGTACGACTCGCATATTGCCCGTGTTGCAGAGCAATATGAACTCGACGTGTATCCGATCCAGCTCGAACTGATCAGCGCCGAACAGATGATGGACGCTTACGCATCCGTCGGCATGCCGGTGAACTACCGTCACTGGTCGTTCGGCAAACACTTTCTCTCCACCGAAAAGAGCTACCGTCGCGGGCAGATGGGGCTGGCGTATGAGATCGTCATCAATTCGAACCCTTGCATCGCGTACCTGATGGAAGAGAACACGATGACGATGCAGGCCCTCGTCATCGCGCACGCGGCCTATGGCCACAACTCGTTCTTCAAGGGCAACTATCTGTTCAAGCTATGGACGGATGCGCACGCGATCATCGATTACCTTGTCTACGCGAAGAATTACATCGCGGAGTGCGAGGAGCGCTTCGGGCTCGACCGGGTGGAGGAACTGCTCGACTCGTGCCACGCGTTGATGAACTACGGCGTGGACCGTTACAAACGTCCGCAGAAACTGTCGCTGGAAAAGGAGTTTGCGGCGCGCCGCGAACGTGAGGCTTATCTGCAGTCGCAGGTCAACGAACTGTGGCGCACCTTGCCGACCCGGCATACGCCGTTGCCGGAGGAAATCGAGGAGCGTTATCCGCCGGAGCCGCAGGAAAACCTGCTGTATTTCGCGGAGAAGAACGCGCCGTTGCTCGAGCCGTGGGAGCGGGAAGTGATCCGCATCGTGCGCAAGGTCGGGCAGTATTTTTATCCGCAACGGCAAACCCAGGTCATGAACGAAGGCTGGGCCACGTTCTGGCACTACACCTTGCTCAACACGATGTACGCCCAGGGCAAGCTGGAAGACGGCTTCATGATGGAGTTTCTCCATTCGCACAGCAATGTGGTCTACCAGCCGCCGGTCACGAAGCCTTACTACAGCGGCATCAACCCGTACGCGCTCGGTTTTTCGATGATGAGCGATATCCGCCGGATCTGCGAAGCGCCGACGGAGGAGGACCGCAAGTGGTTCCCCGAGCTGGCGGGTAGTCCCTGGCTGCAGGCGATGCACTACGCGATGCGCAACTTCAAGGACGAGAGTTTCGTCGCGCAGTATTTGTCGCCGCATCTGATCCGCGAGATGCGTCTTTTCTCGGTGCTCGATGACGACATGCGCGATGCGCTCGAAGTCTCGGCAATTCATGACGATAGTGGCTATCAGTATGTGCGCCAGGCGTTGTCGCGGCAGTACGACATGCATCATCGCGAACCGAATATTCAGGTGTGGGCGGTGAACACGCGTGGTGACCGGAGTCTGACGCTGCGGCATTTCATGAGCGACAACCGGCATTTGTCCGGCGATAGCGACGAGGTGCTCAAGCACATGGCGCGCTTGTGGCAGTTCGATGTTTACTTGGAAAGCGTTGATGAGAACGGGACCGTGAGGAAGCGGTACGAGTGCAAGTATGTGCCGCCGGCGATAAGAGTCTGAGGCTGGTTCCTGAGTGGTGCAGGGCCCCTGTTTGTCAGCGACGAACAGGGGCTTTTGTCATTCGGAGTCTGGCAGGACGCTCGCCGTCCACTTTTCAGTAATTTGTGAAAAAGTACTGAAAAAAACGCACCTTCAAACTCCTCGTGTCGCGCCTGCGAACCCGCACGCTGATCAAATTGCAAAAGGACGTGCGCCGCACCTTGCCGGAAGTCGAAGCACTGATGCGTGACGCTCACGAAGCCGGGCTCGAGGAGCTTGCAACGAGCCTCTCGGGGTAGTCCCTAACAAACACCCATCTCCTCCTTGCATTTCTGTAAAATTCGCGCACACCGCCAGGGTGCCACCGCGGCACCTCGATGCGCGTGTTGTGAAGGCGGCGCCACGACCGCCACCTCCGTTTAAAGACAAGGAAAGACAACAGAATGACCGACCTGACCGACCAAACCGTGGCCACGGTGCACGACGCACACGACACCCGGCGCCGCATCTTCGCGATCGTAGGCGCTTCATCGGGCAACCTAGTCGAGTGGTTCGACTTCTACGTGTACTCGTTCTGCGCCCTGTATTTCGCGCCGGCCTTCTTCCCGAGCGGCAACACCACCACACAGTTGCTCAACACCGCCGGCGTCTTCGCCGCGGGCTTCCTGATGCGCCCGATCGGCGGCTGGTTCTTCGGCCGGCTCGCCGACAAGCGCGGCCGCAAGACCGCGATGATGGTGTCGGTGTTCATGATGTGCGGCGGCTCGCTCGTGATCGCGGTGCTCCCCACCTATGCGCAGATCGGCGCCCTGGCGCCGGCGCTGCTGCTGGTCGCGCGGTTGTTCCAGGGCCTGTCGGTGGGCGGCGAGTACGGCACCAGCGCCACCTACATGAGTGAAGTCGCGCTCAAGGGCCGCCGCGGTTTCTTCGCGTCGTTCCAGTACGTCACGCTGATCGGCGGGCAGTTGTGCGCGCTGCTGGTGCTGGTGGTCCTGCAACAAACCCTCTCCACCGAGGAACTGAAAGCGTGGGGTTGGCGCGTGCCATTCGTGATCGGTGCGTTGGCGGCGCTGGTCGCGCTGTATCTGCGTAAATCGCTCGACGAAACGACCACGGCCGAAACGCGTCAGCGCAAGGAAGCCGGCACGCTGCGCGGCTTGTGGTTGCACAAGGGCGCATTTGCGACGGTGCTCGGTTTTACGGCCGGCGGCTCGCTGATTTTCTACACGTTCACCACGTACATGCAGAAGTACCTGGTCAACACAGCCGGTATGCATGCCAAGACGGCGAGCAACGTGATGACCGCGGCGCTGTTCGTCTACATGGTGATGCAGCCGGCGTTCGGCGCCTTGTCGGACCGTATCGGCCGCCGCCGTTCGATGCTGTTCTTCGGCTTCTTCGCGACCATCGGCACCGTGCCGCTGCTGCACGCCCTGAAAGACGTGACGAGCCCGTATGCGGCCTTCGGCCTCGTGGTCGTGGCGCTGGCAATCGTCAGCTTCTATACGTCGATCAGCGGCCTGATCAAGGCCGAAATGTTCCCGCCGGAAGTGCGCGCGCTCGGCGTGGGTCTCTCGTATGCGGTGGCCAACGCGATCTTCGGCGGTTCGGCGGAATACGTCGCGCTGTGGCTGAAGTCGGTGGGCAACGAGTCGACGTTCTACTGGTATGTGACCGCGCTGTGCGCGATCGCCGGCCTCGTATCGCTGCGTATGCGCGATCCTTCGAAAGAAGGGTATCTGCGTCACGAACCTTGAGCGTGAGCGATACGCTCGAACAGCGCGCATGACGCATGAGCGTTAATTGAGAACGGCGGTCAGGGGGAACCCGGCCGCCGTTTTTCTATAACGTCGACAAGCACGGCACCCGCTCAAACCACCACGATCTCCGTGCCCAGTACATGCAGCAGATCGCGCAGCGCCTCGGCTTGCGCCATCTTCGCATCGCTTCGTAAATGGATCTGCACGGCTCGGCCCGCGATTCCGTCGACGGGATGCGCAAGCCACAACTCCACCGCAAGCCCCAATCCTTCCGGCTGATTGACGACGACCGGCTCGATCACACGCGGCTTGAAACAGGCACTGTCGGACATGGCGGATCACCTCGGGCTGGTGACGGTTCGAGGTCCATCCTAATCAGCCGCACGTGCAAGACCAAGCGACAAATACGCGTTTGCTAATGAGCGGATGCTTAGCTGAAAACACGCTTATTGCAGGCGCATTCCTGGTTCTGTCCGTGCTGCGCCGCTGCTGAGGCGACGCCCACGCGTGGCTATCGATTGCACGCGGCGCTTGCGTCAGATCAGTTCGGATCGATCGGTCACAAGATCCTTAACACTTTCCGTCACAAGGTCCGTCACGGCGGCCAGCGGTTCGGCAGAAACTGCAGGCGCGGCCGCGGCCACACCCGTCACCACTGCGTGCTGCCGCACGTGCACGGCTGCACGCGAGAGCATGAGCAGGTGGTAATAGAGCCGCATGCTGAAGCCATAGTTGTAGGCGAACAGATGCGTGAGCGCGATCTTCAGCCCGAGCGCCGCCCGCTGATTCCTCGCATGAACCGAGACGACGACCGGCGCGAGCCGGCGCAACGCCAGCTTGCGTGACGGCTCCAGTTGCGGCGGCAGTGTCAGCGCCTTGACGAACGCGTACGCACTGACGGTCGCGGCAACCGCCGTGCCGCGCGTGCTATGCGAGATCGAGGTTGCCGTCTTCCGATACACCGACACGTATCCGTGCAGATAGAACACGTGGCGCGCCGCGAGACAGAGTTGGGTGCCGAACACGAAATCGCAGCACATGCCGTACTGATCCTTGTAGCTGATCCGCTTGACCAGGTCCGCGTTGGCCATCCAGCCGTTATTCGGGAACATCTGGATCAGCCCGGTTCTGCCCGGCAAAGGCTGCAAGCCTTCGGCGTCCTTCGTGCGGCGAAACGCGGTGTTCAGGCGCATGCTCGCGTCGAAATCGATTGCGCCGTTGTGATCGGCCTCGTACTGATCGGCGAACGCGACCTCGAGTTGCGGATGCAGCGCCCATAGCGAGATGAGCTTCTCGACGCCGTCGGTGGTGAGCAGGTCGTCGTCGTGAATCAGTAGAATCTTGTCGCCGCGTGCGCGCGCGAACAGGCTCGCGACATTATCCGCCTGGCCGAGCGGCGGCTGGTTCTTCTCATAGCGGATGCGCGGTTCGTTCGCATAGCGCGTCGCCATCAACTCCTGCGTGCGGGTGTCCTTTGAATCGTCGCCGATCACGATTTCCAGATTGCCGTAGCTTTGCGCGAGGCAGGAGTCGATGCACTCAACGAGCAGATCAGGGCGATTGCAGGTGGGCAGGCAGATGGAGACCCGCGGCACAGGCGCGGAGGAGGCCGAGGGGGGCTGTGAGATGGACATGGGCTTCGCCTTTCTTATCTGTTCAGGGGCGGCAGCCGGTTCGCTTCGCGCACACGTTGCTGCATGCAGGAAAATAGTCCATCGCAAGAAAAAAATAATCGGTAATAATTCGGAAAAAATGCCTCCTCTCTGAAAGCGGTCTGAAGGGGAAAAATTGAGCGATTTTGGTGCAGAAATGCAGCAAAGTTGCTTGGGGAAATCTTCATTCAAGCTGCGGGTTTCCGCCCGGCGCCCGCCCGGCGCCGCCGGTCAGCGACATGATGAAATCGAAAAACGCCCGAACCTTGGCGGGCGGATGATGCCGCGAAGGATAGAGCGCATACAGCGGATAAACCTCGTCGCCCCAGTCGGGAAACAACTCCACCAACTTGCCATTGGCAAGCAGGGACTCGGCCCCCAGCGCAAGAATTTGCGCGATCCCTTGCCCGGCAGTACACACGGTGTGCAACGTACCGACATCATTCACGGTAAGCCGCCCCTGCGGGGTCGTAACGATTTTCTTGCGCCCGCGATGAAACGCCCAGCTGAATGGATAACCCGTTAGCGGATCGCGGAACTTGATACACATATGCTTGCCGTCTTCGAGTTCGGCCGGGCTCGCCGGATGCCCATGCTTCTTCAGATACGAGGGCGCGGCCACCGTCAGAATGCGCGTGTCGAGCAGCTTGCGTGCAATCAACGTCGACACCGGCGGATCGCCGAAACGGATCGCAAGGTCGAAACCGTCGGCGACCATATCGCCCAACTGATCGCGCGTGACCAACTCGAGCTGCAGATCGGGATGCTTATCGATGAAGCCGCCGAGCCTCGGCCCCAGTACGAGACGCGAAAAGAACGGGTCCATGTTCACGCGCAAACGTCCGCGAACCGCAGTGGCGCCCTCAGCCGCGGAAGCAGCCGCTTCTTCGAGTCCGCCGAGCAGCGGCACGATCTGTTCGTAAAAGCGCCGGCCTTCGTCAGTCAGCGTGACCGAGCGGGTAGTGCGATCGAATAGCCGAATGCCAAGGCGTGCTTCAAGCCGTGCAACCGAACGGCTGACCCCGGATTGCGACATGTCGAGTGCAACGCCTGCCGCCGCAAAACTGCCGCAGTCGACGATCGCGGTCAGCACGCCCATGCCGTTCAGCATGCGCTCGTCAAATGGCATGTGATATTCCTTTGTTATGCATTAATGCGTGACATGCTAACGCGAAATATCGTTTGATTTCATACGTCGATATCGGAAAACGGGACCTGTCGGACCGTATCGATGACGCTGCATCATGAGTGGAATGTGAGCCACGCCAATGCGTCAGGCCGCCGATTTGCGCTAATCCGAATGAGCATCGCCTGATGCACGATGGAATGCGGTTCTCATCATGCGTCAGGCATATTTGTGCCGATTGACGGAGAACGCCGTGATGAATTGAGCAGCGCCAAATTGAACGACTCTATTCAGCGTCCCGCGCTCTGCGTCGCCTGGCTACGGACGTCGCGCGTAACGGGCGCTTCGTCGAGATGGCGAAATATCCATGCCGACACCAGCGTAATGACGCCCACGCACACGAAGCTCAGGCGGAACCCGAGCGCGGCCGACCCCCATTGCGCCGAGAACAGATTCACCAGGCCGCCGCCGATCGAAACACCCAGCCCGATCGCCAGCATCTGCACCATGGAAAAGAGACTGTTGCCGCTGCCGGCATCTTCGTGCGAGAGGCCTTTGAGCGTGACGCTGTTCATCGCCGCGAATTGCATGGAGTTGGCCGCGCCGAACACCGCCAGAATCACGATCCCGACGATGAGCGGCGTGCCGCGCGTAATCAATGCGAACGCAACGATCGCCGACCCCACGATCACCGTGTTGACGAGCAGGAACGCGTCATAGCCATAGCGGCGCACGAGCGGCGCGATCCAGCGTTTGGCGATGGTGCCGGCAAGCGCGGCGGGCAGCATCATCAGGCCGGACTGCAGCGGCGTGTAGCCGAGCTGCAATTGCAGCAGCAAGGGCACCAGGAATGGGACGGCGCTCGAGCCGACGCGGCATACCAGGTTGCCGATCAGGCCGACGCTGAAATTCGGTTCGCTGAAGAGCGAGAGTTTGAAGAGCGGATTGTTGCGGCGTTTTGCGTGCGGAATGTAGGCGAGCGCGCTGACCACGGCGAGTGCAAAGAGACTCGCCGACCATGCCACGCGGTGCGAGTCGACCGGTGCGTCGACGGCCAGCGAAAACGCGATCATGCATAGCGACAGCAGCCCACAGCCAACGAAGTCGAACGGCGGCGCGCGGGTTTCATCATGCGCCGGCAAATACCGCCGCACCGCGTAGAGACCGATCGCGCCGATCGGCACATTGATCAGAAAAATCCAGTGCCACGTGATGGCCTGAACGAACCAGCCGCCGAGCGTCGGGCCAACGATCGGCCCCAGTTGACCGGCAATCGAAATGAATGCGAGCGCCGACACGTATTGTTCGCTCGAGACGCTGCGCAAGACGGCGAGCCGTCCGATCGGCAGCAGCATCGAGCCGCCCAGCCCCTGCAGGACCCGAGCCATCACCAGTTGGCCCAGCGTATGCGCGCTCGCGCAACAGATCGACCCGAGCACGAAGACGAGAATCGCCACGAAATAGACGCGCCGCGTGCCGAAGCGGTTGGCGAGCCAGCCCGAAGCGGGCGTGAGCATCGCCATGGTCAGCGCGTAGGCGACCACGATCGGCTGCGTGGCGAGAGGCGCGACGTGCAGGCTGTTCGCAATCGACGGCAACGCGGTGTTGACGATCGTCGTGTCGAGCGACTGCATGAAGAGACCGGCGGCGACGATCCAGAGCAGCGCGGTCTGGGCGGATTCCTTGTTCATGTGCAGTTGAGCTACGGGGGCGGTGGGTCGTGCTCGGAGCGATCGTTGGGGGGATTCCGTCATCATATTGACATCACGGTTAATCGGGAACCCCACTGGAGGCGCTGACTGTTATCGACTTTGCCGATAACCAGGACCACAATAACGCATGCTCAATCCCATCTGGCTCAAGACCTTCGCGACAGTCGCCGCCTGCCATAGCTTCACCGAGGCGGGGCGCCAACTCGATCTCACGCAGTCGAGCGTCAGCGAACATATCCGCCGCCTCGAACAGAATGTCGGACGGCGCCTGTTCGTGCGCGACACCCATTCGCTCGCGATGACCCCGGACGGCGAGGCCATGCTCGCGCACGCCAGCGTGATCCTGCAAGCGCTCGCGCGGGCCGAGTCGCAGTTTCGCGCGCCGCGACTGAAAGGGCGCGTGCGGCTCGGCTCATCCGACGACGTCGCGCTGGGGCCGTTGCCCACGGTGCTGGCGGCGTTTCGCAACGCGCATCCCGACGTCGAGCTGGAAATCACGATCGGTATGACCGGCAAACTGTACGAGTTGCTGGACGCCGGTTCGATCGATCTTCTGGTCGGCAAGCGGCGTCTGGGCGACCGCCGTGGCGTGCCGCTTTTCACGGGGCGGCTGGAGTGGCTGGCGCGCACCGGCACGCTGGTCGAGCTCAGCCAGCCGCTGCCGCTGATTCTGGTGGCCGAGCCAAGCGTGACGCGCGCCGTGGTGCTCGATGCGCTCGCCGAAGCCGGTTTTAGCTGGCAGGTGGTCTGCACCAGCAGCAGTCACGCGGGCTGCATTGCGGCCGCGCGCGGCGGGCTCGGCATCACGGTTCGTCCGCAGTATCTGGCCGCGCGGGGCCTGACGCCGCCGCTCAACGCGGCAGGTCTGCCGACGCTGCCCTCGGTGGAATTCATCGCGCTGGCCGCCAAACGGCTGAGCCGTCCGGCGGGCACGTTGCTGCAATTACTGCACGAAAGCGATTTGCGTGGTTCGTGGATTGGTGAATGATGCTGGGCGAGTGGCGTGAGAGAGGGGATGAGCGGCTCACGTTGATCGTGCAAGTCTCGCGCAACGCTCGGCAACTGTCGTAAAGGAAACATTAGGATCACCAGGCACATTGCCCATGCGACATCTCGATTCAAGAGACCGTCCGCCATCCAAGCGTCCTTACCGCTTGTAATGGCATCGTTGCCGGGCTTCGGGCGATTCTGTATGGTGGATCATCGACCTACTCGACGAGATCCCGAATGACGCCCGCCGCAGATTCTTTCCCGCAACCGATTCGCTCCGATGTCCTGATCGTTGGCGCCGGCCCCGTGGGCCTCTTTGCCGCTTTCGAAGCGGGGGTGATCGGCCTGTCATGCCAGATCGTCGATGCGCTCGACAAGATCGGCGGTCAATGTACGGAGCTCTATCCCGACAAGCCGATCTACGACATTCCCGCCATTCCGTCATGTACCGCGCGCGAACTGGTCGAACGTTTGCTGGTGCAATGCAAACCGTTCGACGTGCCGATCCATCTCGAGCAACGGGTTGAGTCGGTGGAGCAGCGCGACGATGGGCGCTGGACCGTGCGTACCGACAGTGGCCTCGTCTTCGACGTGGCGGCGATTCTGCTGGCCGCCGGCAATGGTGCGTTCGTCCCGCAAAAATTGCAGCTTGCCGAAGCCGTGCCGCTGGAGTCGCGTCACGTGCACTACAGCGTGCCACGCCTCGCTGATTTCGCCGGCAAGACGGTGGTGGTGGCCGGTGGCGGCGACTCCGCGCTCGACTGGGCGCTGGCATTGCGCGAGGTCGCACGGCGGGTGACGCTGGTGCACCGTCGCAACGGCTTCAGTGCGGCGAATTCGAGCGTCGAGTCGATGCGGCGCGCGGTCGAGGCCGGGGAGATGGACTTTGTCGTCGGCTCGATTTCGGGGCTCAACGTCGAGGGCGATGCGCTGAAGTCGATCGCGCTGCGGCAGATCGAAGGTGAAACGCAGCTCGACACCGAGCAACTCGTCGTGCTGTACGGTTTGGTCGCCGATCTTGGGCCGATCGCGCAGTGGAATCTGTCGATCCACGGTGGTCGCGTCGACGTGGATACGTCCAACTATGAAAGCTCGCGGCCCGGCATTTTCGCGGTCGGCGACATTGCCAACTATCCGAACAAGCAGAAGCTGATTCTGTCCGGCTTTCATGAGGCGTCGCTAGCGCTGCGCAAGGCGTATGCCTACGCCTATCCGGAGAAGAAGCGGGTGCACGTCCATTCCAGTTACGACGCGAAGCTCGCGGAAAAGGTCAGCGCGGCGGGGTAATGTGCAGGCAACGTGCAGGAGCGTACCTAAAGTTGGACATCAGGTTAAACCTGACCGCGGGCCAGTGTATGCTTTTGGGCAGACCCACGGACGCTTCTTACTATGAAAGAGCCTGACGCCCACGCCGCAGGTGATAACGACGCGACCGCCAACGTATCGCCCGCCCCCCGAGTGAGTCCACCCGACGAGGTCGATTACGGGGCGCTGGTTCAATCGATTGAAGACTACGCGATCTTCCTGCTCGATCCAACCGGGCATATCGTCAGCTGGAATGCCGGCGCGCAGAAGCTGAAGGGCTATGCAGCGCACGAGATCATCGGCGAGCACTTCTCGCGTTTCTACACGGCCGAAGCCGTGGCGCGCGGCTGGCCGACTTACGAGTTGCAGCAGGCAACACTGACCGGCCGTTTCGAGGACGAAGGCTGGCGGGTTCGCAAAGACGGCACGACTTTCTGGTCGAACGTGGTCATCACGGCAGTGCGCAACGAGGCGGGTGTGCTGACGGGATTCGCCAAGATCACCCGCGATCTGACGGCGCAGCGTGAGTACCTGGAGGCGTTGCGGCAGAGCGAGGAGCGCTTCCGTCTGCTGGTCGACAACGTGAAGGACTACGCGATCTTCATGCTCGATCCGGACGGTTATGTGGTGAGCTGGAACGCAGGCGCCGCGCGCATCAAGGGCTATACGCGCGACGAAATCGTCGGCCGGCATTTCTCGACGTTTTACCCGCGCGAAGAAGCGGCGGCCGGCAAGCCCGCGCGCGAACTGGCGATCGCGAGGCAGGTCGGCCGTGTCGAAGACGAAGGCTGGCGCGTGCGCAAAGATGGCACAACCTTCTGGGCCAACGTCAACATTACCGCTGTGTATGACGAATCGAACTGCCTGCGCGGCTTCGCGAAGGTCACGCGCGATCTGACCGAGCGCCGTGAGCGCGAAGAACTGGAGCGCTCCGGCGAGCGCATGCGCAAGTTTCTCGCGACGCTTGCCCACGAGTTGCGCAATCCGCTTGCGCCGGTGCGCAACGCGGTCGGCGTGATGCAACTCGAGTCGGGCGTGAGCCCGACGGTGGCGCGCTCACGCGATCTGATCGACCGCCAGGTCACCCACCTCACGCGCCTGGTCGACGATCTTCTCGACGTCGGCCGCATCATGTCGGACAAGGTCGAGCTGCGCCTTGCGCGCGTCGATCTGGCCGAAGTGGTGGCGCGTGCGATCGAAGCCGCGCGGCCTTTTACCGATGCGCGCGCACAGAGTGTGGCGACGCATATGCCGACCGAACCGCTTATCGTCAGCGGCGACACGACGCGGCTCGTGCAGGTGCTGCAAAACCTGTTGCATAACGCGTCGAAGTTTTCGCCGGCGAGCGGCCTCATCGAGATCTTCGGGCGTATCGGCCATCAGATGGCCGTGCTGGAAGTGCGCGACCATGGCCGCGGCATTCCCGTCCGTGCGCTCGATGCGATCTTCGAGTTGTTCGTGCAGGAAAAAAATGGGCAGAATTCAGGTGAAGGTGGCCTCGGCATCGGACTCACGCTGTGCAAATCGCTGGTCGAAATGCATGGCGGCAGCATCATCGCGAGCAGCGAGGGTGAGGGGCGCGGCAGTTCGTTCACGCTCAGTTTGCCGCTTGCCGCAGCGCTTTCCGAGGCGCAAGCCGATCAGCATGGCGTTGCCGGAGTGGCGGTGTCGCCGTTGCGAATTCTGCTGGTGGACGACAATCGCGACTCCGCCGACAGCCTCGCCATGCTGCTCGAACTCAAAGGCCACGAAGTGCGCATTGCCTACGACGGCCAGCAGGCGCTCGATGTTGCGCCGCGCCTCGCACCCCACCTTGCCTTGATCGACATCGCGATGCCAAAAATGGACGGTTGCGCGACGGTGGCCGTATTGCGCAAGATGCCCACGCTGGCCGGCACGCTATTTGCCGCCATGACCGGCTACGGTCACGCAACCGATCGCGAGCGTACGCGGGCGGCCGGTTTCGACGCCCATCTCGTCAAGCCGGTGGAACTCGCGCTATTCGAAGCGTTGCTGGAACAGGCGGAAGCGCGGCGGCAGCGCGGACCCGGCTAGCGGTCAACGCGAGCGGCGCCGGCGAGACGTTACCCGCGACCGCCGCGCGAGATGTCTTCACCCGCACGATGCGGCATGCGCAGCGTGACCGGAATCGACGCGAACGAGCACAAGCCCACCACCAGAAACGCGGGCCAGAAATCCGACCAGGCGATGCTCGGATGCCCGTGCAGCACGCGCGAAATCTGCAGCACGATACCGCCCACCGTCACGCCCAGGCCGAGCGACATCTGCTGCACGACGCTGCCGAGACTCGTCGCGCGCCCCACGTCGCGGCTGGCGATTTCCGCGTAAGTGAGGGAGTTGAGACTCGTGAATTGCAGCGCCGGGAAGAAGCCACCGAGCAACACGACGAACCAGATGATCCACGTCGGTGTGCCGGGGAAAAACAGTCCGCACGCCGCAATCGATATACCGGAGAGCGCCGCGTTCACCACCAGCACCGAACGGAATCCGAAGCGATGCAGCACGCGGGAGGCGAACGTACGCATGAACATGCCGCCGAACGCGGACGCGCAGGTGATCAGGCCGGACTGGAACGCGCTCATGCCGTGTCCTTCCTGCAGCATCAGTGGCAGCAAAAAGGGCAGCGCACCGAGGCCGATTCGAAACAGCGACCCGCCGAGCACGCTCGCCTGGAACGTCGGCACCTTGAAGAAGCGCAGATCGAGCAACGGCAGTTTGACGCGCTGCGAGTACGCGACGTAGCCCACGAGCAGAACAGCGCCGCTCGCGCACATGCCGAACGCGTCCCGATTCGACATGAGTTCGCCGCCCACCAGCGACAGTCCGAGCAGAAGCAGCACCGCGCCGGCCGCCGACAGAAAAAAACCGATCCAGTCGAGCGGCCCGGGATCGGGTTCGCGCGTGTTGGCGATATGCCGGTTGGTCAGATAGATACCGAGAATGCCGATCGGCACGTTGATGAAGAAGATCAGACGCCAGTGCAGATAGGTGGTGATGAAACCGCCGAGCAGCGGCCCGGCGGCCGGTCCGAGCAGGGCGGGGACGCTCAGATAGTTCATCGCACGGATGAAGTCGGACTTGTGCACCACGCGGAAGATGATGATCCGCCCCCACCGGCACCATCATCGCGCCGCCGACACCTTGCACGAATCGGGCGAGGGTGAAGGTGGGCAGCGAGTTCGACGCGGCGCACAGGAGCGACCCGGTGACGAAGATGCCGATCGCGGTGCGGAAAATGGTGCGCGCGCCGAAGCGGTCGGCGAGCCAGCCGCATACCGGGATAAAGACGCCGAGACCCAGTACGTAGCTCGTGACCGCGATTTTCAGCGTGACCGGATCGCGGCCGAAGTCGCGCGCCATGGCCGGCAAGGCGGTGACGATCACGTTCGCATCGACGCTTTCCATGAACATCGCGCATGCGACGATAAGGGGCGCGATCATGGCTTTCTGGGCGACGGTCATGGGGAACGGGCGGCGATCTGCGGCGGATGGTCGCAGGCAAAGCGGGCATTATTGCACCTGTACGGTGCGGATGGTTAATAGCGCTGCGCCGGATGCCGCCCCTTTTGAAGATTATGCGGATTGGGGATGTGAGCGTGGCACAACACGCCGCGACCTTTTTGATATTTGTTGCAGTGCGGTGTGAGAGGGCTATAATCGGGTTATTGCCTAGGTATAAACCCTATACAAGAGTCCGCCATGAACACTGCTTCCAACGCCGCTACCGTCCGCACCGCTACTACTACCGCTAACACCACGTGGCTGAGCAAGCTCCGCGCACTGGCGCTGCATGCGCTCAACCTGCACCTGCAAAACTGCGCCGTGCTTGCTGAAGCGCATCGCCGCCCGCAGTAAGCGCAACACGCTCGGGCAACCGAGGGTATCGGCCGCTAACTTTTTACCGGCCCGGAATCTCGAACACCAGGCAGGTTGTCGTGGCATGCGCGTAGAGCGTGCCGTCGGGGCCGACCAGGCGCGCTTCCGCCGTCGCCAGTTGCCGCCCGCAATGAATCACCTTGCCTTCGGCACGCACACGTTGCACGCGCGGCGCCACGGCTTTCACGTAGTTCACGCTCAGCTCGGCGGTGGTGTAGCCACGGCCCGGTGGCATCATCGTATGCACCGAGCAGCCTAGCGCCGAATCGAGCAAAGTGGCGATCCAGCCGCCGTGCACGGTGCCGAGCGGATTCAGATGTTGCGCGAGCGGCGTACCCTGAAACACGGCGTACCCCGCACCGACTTCGACGATTGTAAAGTCGAGCGTGCGCGCGATCGCGGCGTAGGGCAGTTCCCCGCTCATCATCGCCTGCATGAATTCCAGGCCGGTTTTGCCCGCCACCTGTTCGGGGCGTGCGACGCCGGGGCCCGGTCCGGCGTTAATCGTCGCCAATACTTCCTGCTCGCGCGCGAGCCAGCGCTCGAGTTGATTTTCGTTCGTCAATCCGTGTCTCCTGTCCTGAGGGAAGCGTGCTTCGGAATCGATGCATCGTCACCGATTAAAGCACCAAACCGCTTCAGGGCGCTGGAGGGCCGCCTCTGGATCGCTGGCACGCGCTGCGCGCCTGCCGCTCACAGTGAGGCACGGATTGCCCGCGCATTACTCCCTGGTACGCGACACGATCGGGCTCCGTTCTTTGGTCGCTCGCGCGGACCACGCGCTCATCAGAAGTGCAATCGACACCAACCCGACCAGATACACACCGGCCATTACCCAATCTTGCTCTGCCATCGTCATTCCCCTTCAATTACCGTCATTCCTGCTACGAAAGCCCGGCATCGCGCCGTGCTATTACTCTCGATTACGGCACGCGAAACGGAAATCTTGATGGGGCGAATCAGCCTTTAAATCGGCGCGCGATCGCGCGGTATTGGCGCGATGTCGAATCTTCGCCTCGCGGGCCTCGATAAGCGTTTAAACTTCGGGCCCCTGTCGAGTGCAGCGGCTCACACCAGCCCGACAGCCCAATCGGCAATATCGACCGTTTTATCGGCGTTTATTTCGCCGCCACGCCTCGAAGCGCATTCAGCTTCAACGACGGCCCAGATTAAATACCGGCGTGTTGCCTGACGCTGTCAACCTTTTCAACACTTTGCCGTTATCCATTTGTAATCGCCGAAGTCAGGCGACGCCGCAGCAGACGACCCGTCGCCGCGACAGCTCCACGCAAGGCCCGCATTGACCATGTTCCACCGATATAACAATAAGTTCGACCAGCTAGGCGCGATGTTCGACCGTGTATCGAAGACGCTTGGCAAACGGAGCATCCTCTCGCCCGTGCTCGCACTCGTCATTTGCGGGCTGCTTCTGGTCGTCTTGCAACATCTCTCGCAAGCGGTCGACTATCGCTCGGTCATGCATCAGCTGTGTCGGCTGACAGCGGGCGAGTGGGCCGCTGCGCTCGGCGCGACTGCGCTCAGCTACATCGCGCTGGCCGGCCGCGACGCCGTCGGCTTGCGCTACCTCGGCGCCACGGTGCCGCGCGCGGCGCTGTGGATCGGCGCGACCGCGGGCTCCGCGCTCGGCAATGCGACGGGCTTCGGCGCGTTGACGGGCGGCGCCGTGCGTGCGCGCGTCTACGGGGTGTCGGATGTCACGCCCGCGCAGATCGGGCGCATGACCGTGTTCACGAGCGTTTCGCTTGCACTTGCCCTGGTGCTCATGACGGCGCTCGGCATGGTGTGCCTCGCCGATCCGCTCGCGGCGATGCTGCATCTTCCGCCGCTCACGCTGCGCTGGAGTGGCGCGGCGCTGCTCGCCGTGCTCGGACTTGCGGCTGCCGCCTGCCGTCGCGAAACGCGCCCGATCCGTACGCGCTGGCAGTGGCTGTCGTTCGATATTCCGGCACGTCGCGACCTGCTCGCGCAAGTGGCGCTCGCCGTACTCGACGTGGTGGCCGCGGGCCTCGCGTTGTGGGCGCTGCTGCCGCATGCGGACGTGAGCTTCGTGACGTTCATCACCGTCTATGCCGCCGCGATGCTGCTCGGCATGATCGGCCACACGCCTGGCGGCGTCGGCGTGTTCGAAGCCGCGATGGTGTTCACGCTGAGCGGCAACGTGCAAACGCATCAGATGGTCGCGGCGCTGCTCGCGTATCGTGCGATTTACTTCGGTGTCCCATTGATCGTCTCGGCGGCGCTGCTTGCCGGTTTCGAAGGCCGGGCGCTGAAAAGCCGTTTGCCGCTGCATCATGCGGCGGGCGCGTCGAAACTCGCGCCGCTGTTTCTGAGCCTCGTGACGTTCGTGGTCGGCGGCATGCTGGTGATTTCCAGCGCGACGCCCGCGTTCTGGCAGCGCATCCTGATCCTGCGCGACGTGCTGCCGCTGTGGGTGCTCGAAAGCTCGCAGATGCTGTGCAGCGTACTCGGCGTGCTGCTGTTGTTCGTCGCGCGAGGTTTGCTGCGGCGTCTGGATGCCGCGTGGTGGATGACCTTGCTGCTGGCGGTGCTGAGCCTCGCGCTGTCGCTGACCAAAGGTCTTGCATTCGTGGAGGCGGGCGTGCTCGGTATGCTGATCGCGCTGCTGCTGTCCACGCGCCGCCGTTTCAACCGTCATTCGTCGCTGTTTGCCGAGCGCTTTACGGCGGGCTGGCTGGTGTCGGTGGCGATGGTGCTCGCGCTCGCCGTGTGGGTGATGCTGTTTGCGTTCCGCGACGTGCCGTACACGCGCGATCTGTGGTGGCAATTTGCTTTCGACGAACGCGCACCGCGGGCGTTGCGCGCGACGCTGGCCGCCAGCCTGTTCGCCGCGACGTTCGCGTTCTGGCAGTTGCTGCGCCCCGCGGCGGGCCGTTTCGTCATGCCCGCGGCGCAAGATCTGCACGACGCGGCGCGCATTGTGCGCGCGCAGGAGCGCAGCGATGCCGGTCTCGCGCTGATGGGCGACAAGAGCTTCCTCTTTTCCGAATCGCGCGAAGCCTTTCTCATGTACGCAAAAAATGGCCGCACGTGGGCCGCGCTTCACGATCCGGTCGGTCCGCGCGAGGAGTGGGCCGGTCTGATCAGCAAGTTTGTCGCGCTCGCGCACGCGCATGGCGGCCGCGCGGCGTTCTATCAGGTGCGCGCCAACGCGTTGCCGCTTTATCTCGACGCCGGCCTCACGCTGATGAAGCTGGGCGAAGAGGCCCACGTGGTGCTCGACGATTTCGACCTGAAGGGCTCGCATCGCGCGCATCTTCGCTATGCGCTCAAACGCGGCGAGCGTGACGGCTTTACGATCGAAGTGATCGATCAGGCCGACGTGCCGGCGTCGCTCGAAACGCTGCGCGAGATTTCCGACGGCTGGCTCGATAGCCGCGACGCGCGCGAAAAGAGCTTCTCGGTGGCCGCGTTTACCGACGAGTACCTTGCCGCGCAATCCGTGATACTGGTGCGCCAGAACGGCGAGCCGGCCGCTTTTGTGACCTTCATGACGACCGATCTGAATACCGAAGCGACGGTCGGCGTGATGCGTCACGTGGAAAGCGCGTCGCCGTATTCGATGGAATATCTGTTCACCCAACTGGCGCTGCATCTGAAGCAGGCGGGCTTCCGCTCGCTCAGTCTCGGCATCGCGCCGCTCTCCGGTATGCAGCCGACGCCGCTCGCGTCGCGCTGGCATCGGCTGGCGGGCATCGTGTGGCGCTTCGGCGGCCGCTTCTATAACTTCCGCGGACTGCGTGCTTTCAAGAGCAAGTTCCAGCCGCATTGGGAGCCGCGCTATCTTGCGGCGTCGGGTTCGGTGGGCGTGTTCTTCACGCTCGCGGACCTGTCATTGCTGGCGGGAGGCCGGCGTTCATGACATTGCATCCGTTTTTCAGGCTCGCCGTGGTGGCGAGCCTCGTTGTTGGCAGCGCGGCCGCCTGTGCCGCAACCACCACCGTGTCCGGCGGCCGCTACGGCGACGTGACGGTGACGCAACCGGTGGGCCCCTTGCGCGGCTTCGTGGTGCTTTACTCGCCGGCCTCCGGCTGGAGTGCCGCCGACCAGCAAACCGCCGATGCACTCGCCAAAGCCGGTGCGTTGACCGTCGGCGTGGATGCGGCGCGCTATGCGGCCAATCTGAGTGCGAAAAAAGAAGCCTGCCATCAACTCGTGGGCGACGCTGAAGCCCTGAGTCATCAACTCGAACGGCAATCGCAATCGAGCCGCTATTTCGCGCCGATCGTCGCCGGTACGGGGCAGGGCGCGACGCTGGCGATGCATGTGCTCGAACAGGCGCCATCGAATACGGTTGCCGGCGCGGTCTCGGTGGACGCTGAGCGCAATCTGGATCCGCGCTTTCAGCCTTGCCCGCCGGACCCGACGATCATCCGCGACAAGGTGCCGGGCTTCGTCGAAAAGGCGACGCCAGGCAACGGCGATCGCACGCGGCTCGTGGCGATGGTGACGCCGCATTTGCAGACGCTCTCGACGAGCGACGACGACGTCTCCGATCTGCCGTTGATTGAATTGCCGGCCGCGCATCCGAACGGCTTGATGGCGATTGTGATTTCCGGCGACGGCGGCTGGCGCGATCTCGACAAGACCATCTCGCTCGCGTTGCAGAAAGACGGCGTGTCGGTGGTCGGCATCGACAGCCTGCGATATTTCTGGAGCGAAAGGACGCCGGCGCAAACGAGCCGCGATCTCGCGCGCGTGATGCAGACCTATGGCGCGCGCTGGCACGCGGAGCATATTGCGCTTGTCGGCTATTCGTTCGGCGCCGACGTGATGCCGTTCGCCTATAACCGTTTGCCTGACGCGCTGCGTGCAAAGGTGTCGTTGATCGCGCTGCTAGGGTTCGCGCCCGACGCCGATTTCCAGATTCGTGTCGGCGGCTGGCTCGGCATGCCGGCAAGCGATAAGGCCTTGAAAGTGCAGCCTGAATTGACGCGTGTGCCTCCCGCGATCGTGCAGTGCTTCTACGGTGAAGAAGAGAAGGACACCTTATGTCCCGCGCTGGCCAAAACCGGCGTCGAGGTGATTCGTACCTCGGGCGATCATCACTTTGGCCGCGACTATAACGCGCTGGAGCGGCACATTCTCGACGCGTTCAGGAAGCAAAGCGGCGTGCGTCAATAGTCCATCCGTATGACTACGCGCGTTGCTAGCAGCGGCGCGTAGTCTCTCAGACGACGCTGCCCGATGTGATGAACAGGGATTGACAAAGCCCGTCAAGTCAACGAAGATCAACCGCATGAACTGCCTCGACATCCGTATTGCGCTGATTATTAGCACCATTTATCGAATGGTGGGTTAGCGCGCGTCTGATAGCAGCGACATCAACCCGCCCCACGAGGCGGGTTTTTTCATGTCCGCATGCTGCCTGCCTCCTGGTGATCTCTCTGTTGATTTGCCCTTGTTGCCCAGGAGCTTGCCGTGTCGTTACATGAACTCAAACAGGCGGCCGTTGCCGCTGACAGCGTGGCCTTGCGTCACGACTACCTGAAGAAAACCCTGACCGCGCGCGTCTACGACGTGGCCCGCGAGACCGAACTCGAACGCGCGCCAAATCTGTCGGCACGCTTGCGCAATCCGGTCTATCTGAAGCGCGAGGACAACCAGCCGGTGTTCTCATTCAAGGTGCGCGGCGCGTACAACAAGATGGCGCATATTCCGGCGGACGCGCTGGAGCGGGGTGTGATTACCGCGTCGGCGGGCAATCATGCGCAGGGCGTGGCGCTGTCGGCGGCCCGCATGGGCGTGAAGGCGATCATCGTGGTGCCGGTGACAACCCCGCAGGTGAAGGTCGACGCCGTACGCGCCCATGGCGGCGCAACGGTCGAAGTCGTGCAGTTCGGCGAGTCCTATAGCGATGCGTACGGGCATGCGGTGAAGCTGCAGGAAGAGCGCGGCCTGACCTTCGTTCACCCGTTCGACGATCCGTACGTGATCGCCGGCCAGGGCACGGTCGCGATGGAGATTCTCAGCCAGCACCAGGGCCCGATTCACGCGATCTTCGTGCCGATCGGCGGCGGTGGCCTGGCGGCCGGCGTGGCCGCGTACGTGAAATCGGTACGCCCGGAGATCAAGGTGATCGGCGTGCAGACCGATGATTCGTGTGCGATGGCCGCTTCTTTAAAGGCCGGCGAACGCGTCACGCTAAACGAAGTCGGGCTGTTCTCGGACGGCACTGCAGTAAAGCTCGTCGGCGAAGAAACCTTCCGCCTGTGCAGCGAATATCTCGACGACGTGCTGCTGGTGAATACCGATGCGCTGTGCGCCGCGATCAAGGACGTGTTCCAGGACACGCGCAGCGTGCTGGAGCCGGCTGGCGCGCTGGCCGTGGCCGGCGCCAAGCAGTATGCCGAGCGCGAAGGCCTCGAGAACCAGACGCTGATCGCGATCACGTCTGGCGCGAACATGAATTTCGACCGCATGCGTTTCGTGGCTGAGCGCGCCGAAGTCGGCGAAGCGCGCGAAGCAGTGTTCGCCGTGACGATTCCCGAAGAGCGCGGCAGCTTCCGCCGCTTCTGCGAACTGGTGGGCACGCGCAGCGTCACCGAATTCAACTACCGCATTGCGGACGCGCAATCCGCCCATATCTTTGTCGGCGTGCAGATCCGCAATCGCAGCGAATCCGCGCAGATCGCGGGGGCATTTGAGGCACACGGCTTCGCCACCGTCGATCTGACCTTCGACGAACTGTCCAAGCAGCACATCCGCTACATGGTCGGCGGGCGCTCGCCTCTGGCGCATGACGAACGTCTGTTCCGTTTCGAGTTTCCGGAACGGCCGGGCGCGCTGATGAAGTTTCTGTCGTCAATGGCGCCGAACTGGAATATCAGCCTGTTCCACTATCGCAACCAGGGCGCGGACTACAGTTCGATTCTGGTCGGCATTCAGGTGCCGGAGAGCGAGAACAGCGGGTTCGAACGTTTTCTCGCGACGCTTGGGTATCCGTACTGGGAAGAGTCGCAGAACCCGGTTTATCGATTGTTCCTTGCATAAACCAAGGCATTAACCAGGCAGCGGCGCGCATCGCGACAAGCGACGCTGCCGCTCAAGACGCTACATCGACAGCGGCACGTCGCAAGAAGCCGCTTGCCGAGGTCCGCAACTCGGTCAGGGTTTACCTCGAGTGCCTGCAAACCGATGCGGACGCTCAGCACTCAAGCGCATAAGCGCAATCGCCGTCTGGGTAAGGATGCGAAGCATTGGTGCGCTGTGGCACCGCGAAAACAGGCGCGACTATTATCTCAAAACTAGATAGCACCTATCCACGATATCGCGTTGCGCGATATAGACCATGATTGCCAAACTGCATGCAAATCAATCACCGCATTCAGGAGACAACTCATGCGTACCCAAGTCGGCATCATCGGCGCCGGCCCTGCGGGCCTGCTGCTTTCCCATCTTCTTCATTTGCGCGACATCGACTCCGTCGTGCTCGAAACGCGTACCCGCGAACAGATTGAATCCACGATCCGCGCCGGCGTGCTCGAACAGGGCACGATGGACCTGCTCACCGAAGCCGGCGTCGGCGCGCGCATGAAGGCTGAAGGCGCGCTGCATCACGGCTTCGAACTGGCTTTCGAAGGCAAGCGGCGTCGTATCGATCTGACCGGACTCACCGGCCATTCGATCACCGTCTACGCGCAGCATGAAGTCATCAAGGATCTGGTCGCCGCGCGCGTGGCTGCCAACGGAGCCCTGCGTTTCGGCGTGACGGACACGTCGCTGCACGGCATCGATACCGACAAGCCGTCGATCCGCTATCACCGCGAGGGCGAAGCGTGCGAATTGCAATGCGACTTCGTGATCGGCTGCGATGGTTCGCAAGGCGTGTCGCGTGCGTCGATTCCGCAGGCATTGCGCAAAGACTTCGAACGCGTCTATCCGTTCGGCTGGTTCGGCATTCTGTGCGAAGGGCCGCCGTCGGCGGACGAATTGATTTATGCACGGCACGACCGCGGTTTTGCGCTGGTCAGCACGCGCTCAGCGAACGTGCAGCGCATGTATTTCCAATGCGATCCGAAGGATTCCGTCAACAACTGGTCCGACGATCGAATCTGGGCCGAACTGCATGCACGCGTCGATTCGCACGACGGCCAGACCATCGTGGAGGGCAAGATCTTCCAGAAGAACATTGTCGGCATGCGCAGTTTCGTGTCGGCCACCATGCAGCATGGCCGGCTTTTTCTCGCCGGCGATGCAGCGCATATCGTGCCGCCTACCGGCGCGAAGGGCATGAACCTCGCCGTTGCCGACGTGCGTGTGTTGACCCAGGCGCTGAACGCGTTCTACGTCGAAAACCGCACCGATCTGCTCGATAGTTACAGCGAAACGGCGCTCAAGCGGATCTGGCGTGCCGAGCATTTCTCGTACTGGATGACGAGCATGATGCATCGTATTGAAGGCGCATCGCCGTTCGAACGGCAGTTGCAGGTGGCCGAACTCGAATACGTGACCACCTCGCGCGCGGCAGCTACCGCGATGGCGGAAAACTACGTGGGCATTGCCGCGGTGTAAGGGCGAGCGAGCGCGAAACGGTGGCGCCGCAATCGTGCCGCGATGAACGCAGCGATTACCGCGTTGCAACACCCGCTTGCGGTTTTCTCCGGCGCGTAGGTCCGCGTAGGTCCATAACCTGCGTTTATAGAATGCGCGCCGGAAATTCTCCAGCCACACGAACCCCGCCGGGCCACACGCATGCCGGCAAACCGTTGATGGGCGGGCTTCTGCAATTGTCGTGTCAAAAGCAACAGTGAATTCAGGAATGGAGGATTTATCCGCGCCTGAACCGCTTCTAGACTGTGCTCACTAGCTGCACCACGCGTGACATTCGCAGCGCGTACAGGTCAATTTCTGGAGGTGGTTTCATGAAATCGCTCATCAAAGCTGTTGCTATTGCCGTTGTTCTTGGCGCCCCGATCGCTTCGTTCGCGCAATCGAATCAGCCGGCCCCGCAAAACGCGCAGGGCGCGCAGGTGCAAAGTTCCGAACAGCAAAGTGCTCGTCAGGCCAATACAAGTGGTTATGGCTCGGGCAGCCACGGTACGTGGCAAGTCGGTCGCGGCAGCGACACGACGGTAAGCTCCTATTCGCCGCCGATTTATAACGCACGTTAAGCGCAAAGCGAAATACGCGGAACATCGCGGCGCTGTTCGATTCAGATTGAGTCGACTGCGAGAGGCTGGTCACCGGACCCTATTCGGTGGCCAGCTTTTTTTGTTTCCGTCACGCGGTTATGGCGTGCGCAACAGGGTCATCTCGTTGCGCAGCAAGGCCCGAAGATCCTCGTCAGTGGGCCGCGTACCCCAGTGGCGCGCGCCGGCCACCGATGCAATCGCGATCCACGAGTGAGGTGGAAACCATTCGCGAAGCACGGTGCCGTCCTGACGCAAACACAATTGGCCGGTCTGTTCGCTGTATTCGGCGGAAATGACCACGCCGTCGATGTGCGCCGTTACACGCCGTGGATCGTTGCGTAGCAAATCGTCGCTCCTTCAAAAGGTGTGGCGCGAATGCCGGCGCGGACCGGCGGCGTCGCTGACGCCGCCACGGCCCATGCCTTAGTGATCGCCCCGGCCGTGATCATCGCCATGGCCGTGCCAATCGCCGTGATCGCCGTGATCGCCGCCGTGACCGTGCCAGTCGCCGTGCGGACCCTCGCGATAGCCGCGCGCGTCATGCCATTCGCGCTCGTGATGGCGTTCCTCCCACTCGCGTCGTTCCCAGTAGCGATGGCCGTCGTAGTAACGTTCGCCGTACCAGCCAGGGCTCACCACCACCACCGGCGGCGCGGGCGCGTAGACAGGCGGAGGCGGGGCATAGACCGGCTCGGGTGCGTAGGCCACGCCCGGAATACCGATGTTCACGCCCACGTCGACGTGCGCCAACGCAACAGACGATGCGCCGATCCCCAGACCTGCAACGATCGCCATGGACAGCCAGCGGCTTCGTGAATTGTTCATGTTTTCTTCTCGGGTTTTACGATTGAGTGTGGAGTGCGCCGCGTGCGCAGCGCTTAGTAATGGTCGTGATCGTGGTAGTAGTGCTCGTGATAGCCGCCTTCGGGAACGACGATGCAACCGCCCAACGCACTCCCGAGGGTGAGGGCCAGCAGAGCCAGCGCGAAGATTCGTTTCATGGCGTTGCACTCCCTTTTACGTTTGATCGAACTCTACTGAGCGGCTGGATTACCGGTGTGTTCGTGTGTAACAGGACGTGTCGATTTCTTTGCATGTCGGCCACCTTCGCGACACGGTGTGGCGATAGGGCAGCTGCGCTGCGAATAGCCGTTGCGCAGGCAACATGCCAGCGGGCAACCCGTTGAACGCACTATGAAAAATGTCGTGTTTTCCCGCATACGGCGCGCTCCGGCAGATCGATGCGCGCGCGTATGAACAATGGGAATACGTGTGAAGCGGCTAATCTCTGTGCGCATGCCGCACGGATACATTCAGTTGCAGACTTGGGATGCACGCATGTCGTCATGCGTCGCCGACGGCAATTTCTACGCGATCGCGGGGCATTGCCGATGTGTTACCGCTTTCGCACCTGAAGAAAATTGTCAGGTGTAGCATCAGCTTTTCTTAAGGTTTGATCCGTAGCATGCCGCGTGATCGCGCTCTCAATGTGTGCTCAATGTGTGCGTCCTCGGCGCAAATACGCTATCTCCATCCAACAGCTGCACCGCGGCTACAACACGCTCATGACCATGCGAACGGACCAGGCCCACTTTTTACGCTCCGCTTCAGCCTATGACGGCGTAGCCAAATTTCTTCACTGGCTTGTGGTCTTATTGATCGCGGCGCAATTCGTGATTGGTTGGACCATGCCGGATATTCATAAGGGCACGCGGCCCGACGGGCTGATCGCATGGCATCTCGGCGTGGGGGCAACGCTGATTGCAGCGGTCGTGGTGAGAATCGTCTGGCGTCTCACCCACGCGCCGGCACCTGCATCGTTGTCGCCGTTCTTCCGTGTCGTCTCGCACATCACGCACGGTCTCCTCTATCTCGCGCTGGTGGTGGTGCCCTTGTTGGGCTGGGCCAATGCGTCGTCGCGCGGGTGGTCCGTCAAGCTGCTCGGCGTGCTGCCGTATCCCAGCATCTCAGCGGTCGGTTCGCCGGTAGGGCATGAAATGGGCGACATTCATGGTTACCTGGCCTGGGTGCTGTTCGCGCTGATCGCACTGCATATCGCGGCGGCGTTGTTTCATCGCTTTGTGCTCAAGGACCAGACCTTGCAGCGGATGCTGCCATGACCCGTTCTGCGTTTGCAGCTCACCCTTCGATCGCTGTCTGCTCCGGCGCCGTCGCTTCGCGATAGCCGAGCTGCGTCGAGATCGCGAGCCCCGACTGCTTGAGTAGCGCGACGTAGTGCGATTTCGTGTCGGCGCCGCAGCGCATCGTCGGAAACGAAATGGACAGGCCGGCGATCACACGACCGAAGCGGTCGAACACCGGCACCGCGAGACACCGCAGGCCGTCTTCCTGTTCCTCGTTGTCCTCGCCGTAGCCTTGTTCGCGCACGCGCGGCAGGATGCTGAGCACCGCGTCGGCGGAGGCGAGCGTCTTTTGCGTCGACTTGCGAAATTCCACGTGTGAGAGGACTTCGCGCGCCTCGGCCGGGTCCATCCACGCGAGCAGCACTTTGCCGATTGCCGTGCTGTGCAGTGGATTGCGGCGGCCGATTCGCGACTGCATGCGCAGCCCGTAGTCGGCGTCGATCTTGTGGATGTAGATGATGGCGTCTTCGTCGAACGCGCCGAGGTGGACCGCTTCGCGCGTGGCCTGGCCGATGCGGCGCATCTCGACGTCGGCTTCGCGCACCAGATCGACGCTTTCCAGTGCTTTCGCACCGAGTTCGAACAGGCGGATGGTCAACCGGTAGCGCTCGGTTTCGATTTCCTGCGTGACGTAGCCGAGCGCTTTCAGCGTCTGGATCACGCGGTGTACGGTGGTCTTCGACAGACCGAGCCGCTGCGACAGTTCGCTGATGCCGATCTCTCCGCTGTCGCCGATCGCGCCGAGAATCGCGAAGACCCTGCCGATCGATGACACCGATTCGCCTTTCTCATTGGCCATGCCGCCCGTGCTGTCCACTTCTTGCCCGTGTACGGTGTCGTCGCCCCTGTGCTGCTTGCCCATTGCTGCCATTTCCGTCATTCCCTGTTGATGCCAAACCGATCACAACGCGATCTCAGCCCGATGCTAACCGCCGCTCAGCGCCGAGAGCATACCGCGCTCCACGAGCCGTGTGACCTTTGATGCTGTCACGCTAGCGCGCCAGCCAGCCGCCGTCTACTGCAAGCGTATGGCCATGCACGTAGTCCGACGCGGACGAAGCGAGGAATACGACCGGTCCCGCGAGGTCCTCGGGCGTACCCCAGCGGCCTGCCGGAATGCGGCTGAGAATTTCATCGTTGCGCTGCGTGTCGCCGCGCAGCGCTGCCGTGTTCGCCGTCGCCATGTAGCCCGGCGCGATCGCGTTCACGTTGATGCCGTGCCCGGCCCATTCGTTCGCGAGCAACCGCGTGAGACCTAGCACGCCGCTTTTCGACGCCGTATAGGACGCCACGCGTATGCCGCCTTGAAACGACAGCATCGACGCGACGTTGACGATTTTGCCGCGGCTTTGCTGCTTCACGAACTGCCGCGCCACGGCCTGCGAAAGAAAGAAGACGCTCTTCAGATTGACGTCCATGACGGCGTCCCAATCGTCTTCGCTGAAGTCGAACGCGTCCTCGCGCCGGATGATGCCCGCGTTGTTCACGAGCACGTCGACGCGGCCGAATGCTTCGATTGCGGCGCGCACGATGTCGTCGACCGGGGCGATCGAGGCGAGGTCGGCGCGCACATCCGCGAAACGCCGGCCGGCCGCTTTGACGTGCGCGGGCGTATCGCCGGCATCCGCGCGGCTCACGCCGGCGATGTCGCAGCCCGCCGTGGCGAGCGCGATGGCCATGCCGGCACCGAGACCCGTGTTGCTGCCGGTGACGATGGCGACCTTGCCGGTCAGATCGAAGGTGTTCACAGTGCGTAGGTCCCTATGGTGCGTTCAATGCCTGTCATGCCGGTGATATTCGGAGTGCTCAGCATGCTTCGTGTTACCGCAGGTCGCGCACTGCAATGTGATCCATATCGCTGAACACCTGGTTCTCGCCGACCATGCCCCAGATGAAGGTATAGGCGCGCGTGCCGACGCCCGAGTGAATCGACCAGCTCGGCGAGATGACGGCCTGTTCGTTGTGCACGAGGATGTGCCGCGTTTCGTTCGGCTCGCCCAGCATGTGGAAGACGGCCGCGTCGTCGGCGATGTTGAAATAGAAATACACCTCCATGCGGCGCTCGTGCGTGTGGCACGGCATCGTGTTCCATAGACTGCCCGGTTCGAGCTTGGTCATACCCATCGAGAGCTGGCAGGTGGGCAGCACCTCGGGAACGATGAACTTGTAGATGGTGCGGCGGTTGCTCGTGGCGGGGTCGCCGAGTGTTTCGGGCGATGCCTGCGCGAGCGAGATCGTGCGGGTGGGATGCGACTCGTGCGCGGGCGCGCAGTTCAGGTAGAACTTCGCGGGGCGCGCAGCGTCGTCGCTGCCGAACGCGACGGCCTGCGCACCCTTGCCGATGTAGATGGCTTCCTCATTGCGCACGGTGTGGCGCGTGCCGTTCACGTCGACCCAGCCGTCGCCGCCGATGTTGATCGCGCCGAGCTCGCGGCGCTCCAGCAAATAGTTGACGCCGATTGCCCGGCCAAGCGAGGCGGGCAGTTCGACCGCGCGCGTGGCCGGCCACACCCCGCCCACCATGATGCGATCGATGTGGCTGTAGGTGAATTGAAGCGCGTCGCGTTCGAACACCTGCTCGACGAGAAACTGCTTGCGCAATCCCGCGGTATCCAGCGTCTTTGCGTACTCGCTGTTGATGCTCTGTCTCACTTCCATTGTTCGTTTCTCCGATCGGATTGGGCGCCTTGCCGTGCCGTATGGCAGCGCCGGTCTGGTCTCGACTGTAGCGCAGAATTCTTGATTTGGAACGCCGGTCCGAAATTATTGTGCTGCCACATCAAGAGTGGCAAAGATTGCAAGTGAGTCCCGGGTAAACGATAGGCCGGAATGCTATTAAAATCGGAACGTCGTTCCTATCTCGGTGCTATATTGCGCCGAAAGGGAGTCGCCCGGCGCAAGAACGGGACATCACCCCGGGTGATTCACCCGACAACTGGACGCAAAGTCCACGGAGGAGGCATGAAGCTCAAGAAGGCCATCGACCGCATTCCAGGCGGCCTGATGCTGGTGCCGTTGCTGATCGGCGCCTGCGTTCACACGTTTGCACCGGGTGGAGGAAAATATCTCGGCTCGTTCACGAATGGATTGATCACCGGCACCGTGCCGATTCTCGCGGTGTGGTTCTTCTGCATGGGCGCGACGATCGACCTGCGGGCGACGGGCACCGTGTTGCGCAAGTCGGGCACGTTGCTCGTGACCAAAATGCTGGTGGCATGGGTCGCGACGCTCGTCGCTTCGCACTTTATTCCGATCGACGGCGTCAAGGCAGGGCTGTTTGCCGGCCTCTCCGTGCTCGCGATCACAACGTCGATGGACATGACCAATGGCGGTCTCTATGCCGCGGTGATGCAGCAATATGGCAGCAAGGAGGAGGCGGGCGCGTTCGTCCTGATGTCGATCGAATCGGGGCCGCTCGTCAGCATGATCATTCTCGGCGCGACCGGCGTGGCCTTCTTCGAGCCGCGGCTTTTCGTCGGCGCGGTGCTGCCGTTCCTGATCGGTTTTGCGCTGGGTAACCTGGATAGCGAGTTGCGCGAGTTCTTTGGCCGTTGCGTGCATCCGCTGATTCCGTTCTTCGGCTTCGCGCTCGGCAACGGTATCGACCTGAACGTGATCGTCACGAGCGGCTTGCCGGGCATCGTGCTGGGCCTCGGGGTGATCGTCGTGACGGGTATTCCGCTGATTCTCGCGGACCGCTGGATCGCGGGCGGCAATGGAGCCGCGGGGTTGGCGGCTTCGTCGACGGCGGGGGCCGCGGTGGCGAACCCGGCGATCATCGGCGAAATGATTCCGCGCTTCAAGCCGCTGGTGCCGGCGGCGACGGCGATGGTCGCGACGGCTTGTCTCGTGACCGCCGTCCTTGTGCCGATTCTCACCGCGCTATGGGTGCGCCGGCATCAGGCGCGGGACGCGTTGCTTGAGGAGTTTGAGGCGGCGACGACGCCACCGCCGCTGGGTGAGCGGGACGTGCATGTTTGACGGGGCAATGGGGCGGCTGGTTTTCGCCTGAACGCGGAGTGAAGTGAATCGCTTGGGGCAGGCTTTACCGCCCCAGCTTCCTCTCCAACATCGCCTTCACCTCCGCCCACTCTTCATCAATGATGCTAAAGCGCACCGAATTGCGCTTACGCCCGTCCGGCATGATCCGTTCGTGCCGGACAATCCCTTCCTGTTTCGCGCCGATCCGCAGAATCGCCGCTCTTGATTTCTCGTTGAGTTCGTCCGTCGTGAACTGTACGCGCACGCACTGCATCGCTTCGAACGCATGACTGAGCAGCAGGTACTTTGCCTCGGTATTCACCGCCGAGCGTTGCACCGACTCGCTCAACCACGTGTGCCCAATTTCCAGCTTCCGGTTCACCCGGTCGATCTTCCAGAACCGTGTGCTGCCGACAATCGCCCCGGTATCGGGCCTCACAATCACGAACGGCATCACCGTGCCGGCCGCGCGTCCGTCGAGCGCGGTTGCAATATAGCTGCCGATGGTTTCCGGCCCCGGCACTACCGTCAGCTTCATGTTCCATAACTGACCGTCCGCGGCGGCGTCGAGCAGACCCTGCGCGTGTTCCTGCTGAAGCGGCTGGAGTTCAACGGTGTGTCCGGTCAGCGTGGGTTGCAGGGGGCTGGAGGAGGTGTCGTTCATGATGAAGCGGCATTCGTTGCAAGAAAAAAGGTCCGCGAACGAGCGTTCGCGGACCCGCTACGACATCGCAGAAAGCGTCTAAAAAGACCTTAGACCGCCATCACCGAAACCGCCTTAGTGACCAGATAGCCTTCCATGGCTTCCGGTCCGCCTTCCGAACCGTAGCCCGAATCCTTCACGCCGCCAAACGGCATTTCCGGCGAAGGTGTAGCAGGCTGGTTGATCCACAGCATGCCGACTTCCATCTGTTGCGACAGGACATGCACGTTGCGGAACGATTTCGTGAACGCATAACCGGCGAGACCAAACGGCAGGCGATTCGCCTCGGCGATCGCTTCTTCGAGCGTGTCGAAACCGCGGATCGCGGCGATCGGGCCGAACGGTTCGTTGTTGAACACGTCCGCTTCGAGCGACACGTTGGTCAGCACGGTCGGCGCGAAGAAGTTGCCTTCCGAGCCCACGCGTTCGCCGCCCGTCTCGACCTTGGCGCCGGTCTTGCGTGCGTCGTCGAGCACCTTGCTCATTGCGCTCAGACGGCGCGCATTGGCGAGAGGCCCCAACGTTGTGCCTTCGGCCAGACCGTCGCCGAGCTTGAGACCTTCAGCGTGCTTGACGAGCGCCGCCGCGAATTCCTCGCGGATGCTGTTGTGTACCAGAAAGCGTGTCGGCGAAATGCAGACCTGGCCGGCATTGCGGAACTTCGCGCCGCCGGCGGCTTTGACGGCCAGCGCCACGTCGGCGTCTTCGGCCACGATGACCGGCGCATGACCGCCCAGTTCCATCGTTGCGCGCTTCATATGGGCGCCCGCCAACGCGGCCAGTTGCTTGCCGACCGGCGTCGAACCGGTAAACGTGACCTTGCGGATCACCGGATGCGGAATCAGGTAGCTGGAAATCTCCGCCGGGTCGCCGAACACGAGGCCGACCGTACCGGCCGGCACGCCGGCTTCAACGAACGCCTGCAGCAGCGCCGCCGGCGACGCCGGGGTTTCTTCCGGCGCCTTCACGAGGAACGAGCAGCCGCACGCGAGCGCGGCGCTCAGCTTGCGCACGACCTGGTTGACCGGGAAATTCCACGGCGTGAACGCGGCCACCGGGCCGATCGGTTCCTTGAGTACGGTTTGCTGTGCGGCGAGGTTGCGCGACGGCACGATCCGGCCGTAGACGCGGCGGCCTTCGTCGGCGAACCATTCGATGATGTCCGCCGCGGACAGCACTTCGACGCGCGCCTCGGCGAACGGCTTACCCTGTTCCTGGGTCATCAGGCGGGCGATGTCGGACGCACGCTCGCGCACCAGCGCGGCGGCCTTGCGCATGGTGGTGGCGCGTTCGTTGGCCGGAACCTTGCGCCAGGCTTCGAAGCCGCGCTGCGCGGCGGCCAGCGCCCGGTCCAGATCCGGGATGCCGGCATGGGCTACCTTGCCGATCGCCTGGCCGGTGGCGGGATTGATGACGTCGAGGGTTTTGCCGCTGGCGGCGTCGCACCACTCGCCGTTGATCAGAAGTCGGGTATCGGTATAGCTCGAGGTGGCCATGCTGGGTTCCTGTAAGTGGGAAAACGATAGGTCGCGCGGCTGGAAATGCTGGCCTGAACCTGCGCGGCCAAGGATGGACTGCCGATAGCAATTATCTTATCCGATTGCGCGCGATCGCATTGGAGGCGTGCCCGCGAGTGGTGCGCGGCACGGACTTTGCTGCCCGGGTTGCCGCTGCGGGAAGCGCCTGCATCGGCACCGTACCTGAGCGGCGCCGCGCAAACAGGCGTAAAGTCAAGCGGCAGTCGCAGAAACCGTCAAAAGACGGCGAACGCAACCCGATCAACCAAGATGCAAACGAGGAATCGACATGCCGACCGGTACAGTGAAGTGGTTCAATGATGCAAAGGGCTTTGGCTTTATTACACCGGACGACGGTGGCGAGGATCTGTTTGCTCATTTCTCGGAAATTCGCAGCGAAGGTTTCAAATCGCTGCAGGAAAACCAGAAGGTAAGCTTCGAAATCAAGCAGGGACCGAAGGGCAAGCAGGCCGCGGATATCAAGCCAGTGTGACAGCAGTGGCCGGTCCGCACGCGCAGATGTGCAGGTGTGCGGACCGGCAGAATCTTTCGCGCTGCGCCGACGCTTCATCCAGTTTCGGTGCGTGAAGCGCGAGTCTGACCCGGCCGGGCAGGACGTGCCGCGCGGCGATGTGCAGCGGCGCGTCAAATGTCACGGTTTTCGTGTATAAACTACGGAAGCGCAAGCGGGGCGAATCCCGGTATTAACCATTTAGAACAGCGCGGACCAGCGTATTTTTCTTAAGGTTTCCTTCAGCTTTGCTCCGTAGTATTTGCGCGATTCCCTGTGCCCGCGTGCATTCCGCGTGGGCAATAGTTCCGATAGTTTTCTGACAGAAAACTGAAAGCGCCGATCAAAGGCTTGCTGGAGCATTCATGAAAACCCTGTTCTTGCAGGCGCCGTCGTACGACGGCTTCGACGGTGGCGCGGGCTCGCGCTACCAGGCCAAGCGTGAAGTGCGCTCGTTCTGGTATCCGACGTGGCTTGCACAGCCCGCCGCACTCGTCCCCGATAGCCGTGTACTCGACGCCCCCGCCGACGGCCTGTCCGTCGAAGC